>CAXUJE010000014.1:0-34421 GCA_964251035.1 uncultured Acetobacteraceae bacterium | reverse complement strand
GCCGGGCGCAGACCTTGGCATGCCTCGATTCGGTGCTGGCGACGGTCCCGCACGGCACCCGCGTCTGGGTGATCGATGACGCCTCGCCCGAGCCTGACCTCGTGGCGGCGCTGGAGGCGCTCGCGCGGCGGAAGCGCATCCGCCTGGTCCGGCTGCCGGAAAACCGCGGCTTCCCTGCCGCGGCGAACGCCGGGCTGCGGGCCTGTGCGCCCCGGGATGCCGTGCTGCTGAACAGCGACACCCTGGTGCCGCCGGGCTGGCTCGGCCGGTTGCGCGCCGCCGCGTATGCCGCGCCCGACATCGGCACCGTGACGCCGCTGTCAAACGATGCCACCATCGCGAGCTACCCGGACCGGGACGGCGGCAACTCCATTCCGGACCTGACCGCCACGGTCGCGACCGACGGCTTGGCGCAGCAGGCCAACGCCGACGCGGTGGCCGACCTCCCGACCGGCGTCGGGTTCTGCCTGTACCTGCGGCGCGATTGCCTGGAGGAGGCCGGGCTGTTCCGCGAGGACTGCTTCGCCCAAGGCTACGGCGAGGAGAACGACCTCTGCCTGCGCGCCCGGCATCTCGGCTGGCGCAGCGTGGCGGCGCTTGGCGTGTTCGTGGCCCATGTCGGCGGGCAATCGTTCGGGGCGGCGCGACAGCATCTGATACGGCGCAACCTCGTCATACTGAACCGGCTGCACCCTGGATACGACGCGTTGATCGCGGCCCATATCGCCGCCGATCCGCTGGCGCCTGCCCGGCGCCGTATCGACGCCCTGCGCTGGGCCGCCGGGCGGTCCCGTATGGGCGCGGTCGTCCTGGTCACGCATGGCGGCGGCGGCGGCGTTGACCGCGTGGTGGCGGAGCGCGGCGCGGCGCATGCGGCGGCCGGGCTGCGTCCCATCGTGCTGCGCCCCGGCGCGCCGGGGCAGGACACCTGCCGCGTCGAGACCGAGGACGCCCCGTATCCCAACCTGACCTACGCCATCCCGGGCGAGTTGCCGGAGCTGGCGCAGTTGCTGCGCCCCGACCGGCCACGCCACCTGGAACTGCATCACCTGCTGGGCCACAACCACGCGGTGCTCGGGCTGCGGCGCCTGCTTCGTCTGCCTATGGACATATTCGTGCACGACTATGCCTGGTTCTGCCCACGCATCGCACTGGTCAGCACTGGCCGGCGCTATTGCGGGGAACCCGACGTTGCCGGCTGCGAGGCCTGCGTCGCCGACCTCGGCAGCAAACTGCACGAGGACATCGCGGTGCCTGCGCTGCTGGCGCGCTCGGCTGCCGATCTGGCGTCGGCCCGCCAGGTCATTGCCCCGTCCACGGACGCGGCGGCGCGCATCCGACGGCACTTTCCCGGCACAGCGCCCGTCGTGCGGGGTTTGGAGGACGATGACGCCCCGCCGCCCGCGCCCATGCCGTCCGGCGCCGTCCGCCGGGTCTGCGTCGTGGGCGCGATCGGGTTGGAAAAGGGCTACGAGGTCCTGCTGGCCTGCGCGCGGGACGCCCGGACACGGTCACTGGCGATTGAGTTCGTCGTTGTCGGCTACACTGCGGACGATATGCGGCTGCTGGATGCAGGCCCGGTGTTCATCACCGGCGAGTACGCCGAGGCCGATGCGACTGCCTTGATCCAGGCGCAGGCGGCGCACCTTGCCTTCCTGCCCTCGGTATGGCCGGAAACGTGGTGCTTCGCGCTGAGCCGCGCGTGGGAAGCTAGGTTGGCGGTGGCGGCCTTCGATTTAGGCGCGCCGGCCGAACGAATCCGCCGCACCGGCCGTGGCTGGCTGTTGCCGCTCGGCTTGCCGGCTCAATCGATCAACGATGCGCTGCTGCGGTTGCAACCACTCGTCTATCGTCCGAGGGTTCATAACGAATCTTCACAACCATGGCTTGCATCCTCGTTTGCGCCTTCGCTATCGTTGTAATCCCAGCGAATCCGCACCGCGCCAGCGGCGACGAGCATGAGAGAAACCGATGTCGAGCACTGCTGCGTCCAAGATGATCACCGAACTGAAGGTGTCCGCGCATTTGATGACGCTGGACGCCGGACTGTTCTGCGTCTTCAACAGCCCCGGCGCGCCGCCGCCTGACGCAGTGACGGGCCTGCCCGGCGTACGCCTTTCGCCGGCGCCGGCCGGGTCGGGCGGGACCGTGGACATCAGCGGCTTCAACCCCGGCGGCTGGCTGGGCGGCGGCAACGGGGCGGCCCTGGTCCGGGTGACGGGTGGCGCCGCCCCGGTGCTCGTGACGATCTACCAGGACCCGTCCGGCCAGCAGGACGCCCCGAAGCTGCAAGTCATCCGTTTGAGCGAAGCCGGCGCAGAAGAGCCGGTCGCGGCGCCGGCACGGCCTGCCGATCCCGTGCCGGACCGCACGGAGCCGCCCCCGCAAGGCAAGGACATCGAGGTAGCCGCCCATATCTACGGGCGCGGCGATGTCGCCGGCCGGCTCGGGCGCTGGATGGGCGAGCGCGGCAGCAAGCGCTGGATCGAGGGCTTCGGCCTGATCCCAAGCGGCGGGGTGGCCGCATCCGACATCGAGTACCAAGCGGTGCTGGGCCGCAACTGGCAGTCTCCCTGGTCCGAAGGCGGGCAGTTCTGCGGCAGCCGCGGCATGTCGTTGCCCATCCTGGGCCTACGCGTCCGCCTGCGGGGCGCTGCGGCCAGGACGCATAAGCTGTCAGTCTCAGCCTCGTTCACGGACGGGACCGAGGTCGGCCCTGTGTCGGACGGCGAGGTCTGCGAGGCGCCCAGCCTTTCGCCCCTGGAGGCGTTCCAGGTCACGCTGGAGCCATTGAAGCAGGCGCAGAAAGGCCCGGCCCCTAAAAACATGGCCCTTGACAGCCCGGCGCAGACCGCAGCCGCACCGAAGCCTGGACGGGGCCGGGCCGCGGCACCTGTGGCCGCGCCCGCGAAAAGCCGTCGGCAGGACATGCCAGTGCAGCCCGCGTCCAAAAGGGGCGCTGCGAAACCCGATCGAAAGGCTGCTCCTGCCGCTCCGGTCCCCTCACCGAAGGCCGCCCCAAAGCGGGCGCGGCCCACGACGCAGCGCCGCTGACCCACATATCCCGCCTTGCGTTTCCTGTTCGTCCACCAGAACTTTCCTGGTCAGTTCCTGCACGTCCTGCGGCACCTGGCGGCAACAGGCCAGCACGAGCTGATCTTCATCACCCAGGAGAACGCCAACTTCATCGCCGGCGTCCGCAAGGCGACCTACCGCGGACCCGGCGAACTCAACCCCTCCACCCACCGCGACGCGCAGGAGTTCGATCACGCGGTGGCCCGCGCGCAGAGCGTCGCGCAAGTGGCGACAAACCTCAAATCACTGGGCTTTCGGCCCGATATCATCATCGGCCACCACGGCTGGGGGGAAATGCTGAACCTCGGAGACGTATGGCCCGGCGTTCCGAGCCTCGGGTATTATGAATTCTACTACAACGTTGAAGGGTTCGACGTTAATTTCGACCCTGAATTCCAGACGCCCACCGATGGTTTGTCACGGGTGCGCGCCAAGAACGCTGTCAATCTGCTGGCGCTCGACAATCCCGGCCGCGGCATAACCCCCACGCATTTCCAGCGGTCCACATACCCCGATTGGGCGCAGGGCCGTATCGACGTGTTGCCGGAGGGCGTCAACCTCGACATCTGCCGCCCGGCGCCCGACGCGGCGCAGACGGCGTTGCGGCTTGGCAAACTCGCCGTGCCGCCTGACGGAAAGCTCGTCACCTACGTCGCCCGCGACCTTGAACCTTATCGCGGCTTCCACGTCATGATGCGCGCCTTGCCTTCGCTGCTGCAGGCACGGCCGGACGTGCAGGTTGCGCTGGTCGGCAGCGACGGCGTCAGCTACGGCGCGCGCCTGCCGGACAGCACCTGGCGGGAGCACATGCTGCGGGAGGTCGGCCCGTCACTCGATCCGAACCGCGTGCATTTCTGCGGCCGGCTGGAATACGCCGACTACGTCCGCCTGCTGCAGCGGTCGGACGCCCACGTTTACCTCACATACCCGTTCGTGGCGTCATGGTCCCTGCGGGAGGCGCTCGCCACCGGCTGCGCCCTCGTCGTCAGCGACACCGCGCCGGTGCAGGAGTTCGTAAGCCATGGCCAGACGGGCCTGCTCACGCCCTTCCTCGATCCAGCCGCACTGTCGCTGCGCATCCAGCAGATGCTGGAGGACACCGTGCTCGCCGCCCGGCTGCGCAGCGCAGCGCGGGCCTGGGCCGAGCGGCACCTGCGCATGGAGGACCACCTGCTCGGCTATGCGCGGCTGATCGACGCGCTGGTTGCCCGGCCAGGGGCGGCGCCCGCCGTTTGTGCTTTCGGGCATGCTGAGGCACCTTCGGCGCAGCGGGAGAATGCAGCATGATCGAGAACGTCAGCCCAACACAGGTTTGGGACGCGCTCCGCACCGATCCGGAGGCTCAGGTCGTCGATGTCCGCACGGATGTCGAATGGGCCTACGTCGGCCTGCCGGACCTCGCAGCGGCCGGCAAGCGGCCGGTGCTGATCCCCTGGCAGCTCTTTCCGTCGATGCAGGTCAACGCGGGCTTCGTCGATCAGATGAAGCAGGCTGGGCTGACGCCGTCCCATAAGGTATATTTCCTGTGCCGGAGCGGCGTCCGCAGCCTGGCCGCGGCGCAGGCGGCGCAGGCGGCCGGCTTCCCCCACGCCTACAACATCGCGGACGGCTTCGAGGGGCCGCCGGATGAGGATGGCCATCGCGGCACCGTCGCCGGGTGGAAGGCGGAGGCGCTGCCCTGGCGGCAGCGGTAGCGGCTACTCGTCATACAGCACGCGCAGCACGACGAACCAATCGTAACGTGGGTCGGCCACATGCCCGTCCGCATCGGACAGCATGCCAGCGGCAGTTGTCGGCACGTGCTTCATCGTGACGCCGCCGCCGATGTTGCCCCCGACGGTCGTGAGCTGGCCGGGCGCCGCCGCCGCCACGATGTCGCAATGGCCGAAGAACCGCGCGCCCGACAGATCCTCGAACCGCATGTGCCGCGTGCTGCCGCGGCTGACGCAGATCAGGTCGCCGGGCTGCGGGGCGTAGGCCTCGGGCCGCTCCGCACGCAGCACGCCGGTGCCCTGCACCGCCGCGTTGATGTAGTCGGCATGCAGCGGCGAGTAGGGAAACCGCCGCCCGGCCCCGGCAGAGCGCATGACGTAGGAGACGAACGCCGCCGACCATGCCGGTGCGTCGCCTTGGTAAATCTGTCCGAACTCGTCGTACTTGCTCGTCCACCCGCTTTCCCGCGACCCGGCATCCTGGCCGAGCCACCAGTACTCGCCGACGCGCTGCCATAGGCCGGGCTGCTTGTCCGGGCGCAGGTTGCGGGGCAGGGGATGGCTGTCCGGCGGGTCGTCGTCCACCAGGCCGCCGAACCCGCGCCATTCCCGCATCGCGATGGCAATCGCATTCGCGCGGGAGAACGGTTCGAACGGACGCTTGGCGAAATCGGCGACGTGCTGGTCAGACAGCCCCGATGACATCGCAGGCGAAGGGGCGCCAGCCCCAGGCGGCACGGGGCGCGTGGCGCAGGCAGCCAGCACGAACAGGATCGACAAGCTGCGCAGGACCATGCACGGCCTGATGGCACGTTTCGATGAGCATTTCAACTACAGGGCGTATGGTGGGCGTGGCGTGGCCACTACGCCCGGTCCCTGAACATCGCCGCCAGCCCCTCCGCCGAAGCAATGCACCGTCCGCGCTCGGTGATCAGCCCGGTCAGCAGGCGGGCAGGCGTGACATCGAAGGCCGGGTTCGCGGCCGGGCTGCTCGTCGGCGTGACCCGGACCGTGGCGGGCTGGCCGTCCGTTCCGCGCCCGGTCACGGTCGTGACTTCCGTGGCGTCGCGCTCCTCGATCGGGATTTCGCGCACGCCGTCCGAGACCGTCCAGTCGATGGTGCTGGACGGCGCGGCCACCCAGAACGGCACCTTGTTGTCGTGGGCCGCCAACGCCTTCAGGTAGGTGCCGATCTTGTTGGCGGCGTCCCCCGTCCGCGTGACCCGGTCGGCGCCGACGATGGCCAGGTCCACCCGCCCATGCTGCATGAGATGGCCGCCGGCATTGTCGGAGATCACGGTGTGCGGCACGCCGTGCTTGCCCAGCTCCCAAGCGGTCAGTGCCGCGCCCTGGTTGCGCGGACGGGTCTCGTCCACCCAGACGTGCACCGGCATGCCGGCATTGTGCGCCATGTAGATGGGCGCCAGCGCCGTGCCCCAATCCACCGTCGCCAGCCAGCCCGCGTTGCAATGCGTCAGGATGTTGACCGGTGCGCCCGGCGGCGCCCCGGCCTTCGCCTCCGCCACCTGCTGGATCAGCGGCAGGCCGTGCCGCCCGATGGCGGCGTTCTGCTCCACGTCCTCCTCGGCGATGGCGGCGGCCTCGGCGTACGCGGCGGCGACGCGCTGCCCGGCGGCCGTGTTGCGCAGCCGGGTCAGCATGCGGCCGAGCGCCCAGCGCAGGTTGATCGCCGTGGGCCGGGTTGCGGCAAGCTGCGCCGCCGCCCGCTCCATGGCGTCCGTGCTGGGGTCCTCGCGCAGGGCCAGGGCAAGGCCGTATGCCGCGACCACCCCGATCAGCGGCGCCCCGCGGATCTGCATGCTGGTGATGGCATGGGCAGCCTGACGCAGCGTGGTGAGGCGCAGGAAGTCCAGGGACCATGGCAGCTTGGTCTGGTCGATCACGCGGACGGACCAACGGTCGCCCTCGTCCACCCAAACGGCGCGATAGGGAGTGCCGTCGATCTTCATGTACGTTCCCAGATGCTTGAATGCACCTTCAAATGCGTTGATGCAGGACGCAGACCAGGGTGAACAGCCGCCGCGCCGTCTCATGGTCGATGCTGGCCTTGCCATCCAGCCGTTCGCGCAGGAGCGCAGCCCCTTCGTTGTGCAAACCGCGGCGGCCCATGTCGATGGCCTGGATGCGCTGCTCCCGGCCTTCCTCCACCGCCAGCATGTGGCTGTCCACCAAAAGTTGATAATCCTTGATCAGCCCGCGGAACGGGCCGAGCGCCAGCACAAGCATCTGCAACGGCGCGTCGGCGACGTCCCGCACGTCGAACACCAGCCGTCCCTCCTGCACCGAAAGGTGCAGCACATAAGGACCCGGCGCCGCCGCCCGCCCAGACGTGCCGCAGAGCTGGAACTGGTTCTCGAATTCCAGGTCGGCGACGGCCTGCGCCCGGTCAGCGTCGAGCAGCGGGTTGAGCCGCGTCAGCGCCTCTCCCGCCAGGACGACGCGGTCGAGGCCCTTGGGATGGACTGGGGCTGGGTCCTCGTTCACTCGTCGTCCGACTTGGCCATGCCCAGCTTCAGCATCAGCCCCAGCGTCGCCCCCTTGACCGGCCGCAGCAAGGCCAGCGTCAGGACAAGGCTGGCGGGCAGCCAGATCGCCGCTTGCACCCAAAGATCCGGCTTGAAGGCGCCGTCCACCCAGAACATCAGGCCCACGATGATGTGGCCCACGATGAAGATGGTGAAGTAGGGCGGCGCGTCGTCAGCCCGGAAGCGGCCCAGCGGGGCGCCGCACGCCACGCAGGCCGGCACCACCTTCAAGTAGCCGTTGAAGCAATGGGTCTGCCCACACGCCGGGCATCGCCCCATCAGGCCGCGGCCCATCGCGGTGAGCAGCGGCGGCACGGGCCAGGACGGCACGGACGGGGTGCGGTCCGGCTGCCAGCGAATGGGGGGTGTCTGGTCGGGCACGGCAGGCCTCTTGTGCCGGAGTGGAGCATGCAAGCTTGATCCTGGCGCGTGCAGGGTCAAGGGGCAGATTGGGCCAAGCAGGCTGGGGATCAACCCAAGCTCCGCGCCGGGCTGGACTGCGCCTGATCTTGCGATGGGACCTCATGGGCAGCGCACGCGGAGGGCAGGGCCGTGTCCTGTGTTGCCGAGCCGGCCCGGTGACACTATGACCAAACCCCAACAGCATCCCGTCCTGCCAAGCATCCAGGAAACCGCCCCATGCAGACGCACGATGTCCGCGTCCACCCATCCAAGTCGAAGCTGCCGCGGGAGGACCAGCTCGCTTGGAAGATCGCCGCGGTCGCCGCCGACCCGGTCGCCGTGCCGGAGGAGACCGCGGAGATGATCGTGAACCGGGTCATCGACAACGCCGCAGTCGCCATTGCCAGCGTCAACCGCCACTCCTGCATCAGCGCCCGCGACATGGCGCTGGGCCACGCGCGTCTCGGCGGCGCCACGGTGTTCGGCATGGGCGACAACGTGCGGGTCAGCCCTGAGTGGGCGGCCTGGGCCAACGGCACCGCGGTGCGCGAGCTGGACATGCACGACACCTTCCTGGCCGCCGACTACTCCCACCCCGGCGACAACATCCCGCCGATCCTCGCGGTCGCGCAGACGTGCGGCAAGTCGGGCGCCGACCTGCTGCGCGGCCTCGCCACCGGGTATGAGATCCAGATCGACCTAGTGCGCGCCATCTGCCTGCACGAGCATAAGATCGACCATATCGCCCATTTGTGCCCCGCCCAGGCCGCCGGCATCGGCACACTGCTCGGGCTGGACACCGCGACCATCTACCAGGCCGTGCAGCAGGCCGTGCATGTCAGCTTCACCACCCGGCAAAGCCGCAAGGGCGAGATCAGTTCCTGGAAGGCCTACGCGCCCTCCCACGCCGGCAAGCTCGCGATCGAGGCGGTGGACCGTGCCATGCGCGGGGAAGGAGCGCCCTCCCCGGTCTACGAGGGCGAGGACAGCGTGATCGCCTGGATGCTGAACGGCCCGGAGGCGCACTACCAGGTTCCGTTGCCCGAACCGGGCGAAGCCAAGCGCGCGATCATGGACAGCTACACCAAGCAGCACTCGGCGGAGTACCAGAGCCAGGCGCTGATCGACCTCGCCTTCCGCATGGGCAAGCAGGTCAAGGACTGGGACGCGGTCAAGGAGGTGGTGATCGAGACCAGCCACCATACGCATTACGTCATCGGCACCGGGGCGAACGACCCCCAGAAGATGGACCCGCACGCCAGCCGAGAGACGCTGGACCATTCGATCATGTATATCGTCGCCGTGGCGTTGCAGGACGGTGTCTGGCACCATGTCCGCTCCTACGCGCCGGAGCGGGCGCAGCGGCCGGACACCGTGGCGCTGTGGCATAAGATCCGCACCGTCGAGGACCCGAAATGGACCGAGCGGTATCATGCGCGCCGCCATGAGGACCTCGCCTTCGGCGGGCGGATCGAGATCAGGATGCAGGACGGCAGCGTGATCGCCGACGAGATGGCGGTCGCCAACGCGCACCCGAATGGTGCCTTGCCCTGGACGCGCCCGGACTATGTGAACAAGTTCCGCATCATGACCGAGGGGCTGATCACGCCCGCGGAGGTCGACCGCTTCCTGCAAGCCTGTGAGGAGCTGCCGGGCTTGCGCGCCGGGGAGCTGCACCGCCTCAACGTTGCGATGCCGGAGGGCACGGTCCAGACCGGTAAGCCCGGCATCTTCTGAAGGAGGCGAGAACCATGTCCGAGACGCAATCCGGCCCGAAGCCGAAGAAGTCCGTCGCCCTTTCGGGCGTCGTCGCGGGGAACACCGCGCTGTGTACCGTGGGGCGCACCGGCAACGACCTGCACTATCGCGGCTACGACATCCTCGACGTGGCGGAAACCAGCGAGTTCGAGGAGATCGCCCACCTGCTGGTCTATGGCTGGCTGCCCAACGCGGCGGAGCTGCGCACCTACAAGGCCAAGCTCAAGGCGCTGCGCGGCGTCCCCGCCAGCGTGCGCCAGGTGCTGGAGGCATTGCCGGCGGCTGTGCACCCGATGGACGTGATGCGCACGGCGGTCAGCGCGCTCGGCTGCGCCCTGCCGGAAAAGGACGACCACAGCCAGCCCGGCGCCCGTGACATCGCCGACCGGCTCATGGCGGGCCTCGGCTCCACCCTGCTGTACTGGTTTCATTGGATGCAGAACGGCCGGCGCATCGAGACGGAGACTGACGACGACAGCATCGGCGCGCACTTCTTGCACCTGCTGCACGGCAAGCCCTGCGGTCCCGAGTGGGAACGGGCGATGCACACCTCGCTGATCCTGTATGCCGAGCACGAGTTCAACGCGAGCACCTTCACCGCCCGCGTCGTTGCCGGCACCGGGTCGGACATGTATTCCGCCATCACCGCCGGCATCGGCGCGCTGCGCGGACCGAAGCACGGCGGCGCCAACGAGGCCGCGCTGGAAATCCAGCAGCGCTACGCCTCGGCGGACGCGGCGGAGGCCGACATCCGGGCGCGGGTTGCGGCCAAGGAAGTGGTGATCGGCTTCGGCCACCCGGTCTATACGGTCTCCGATCCCCGCAACGTCGTCATCAAGGAGGTTGCCCGGCGGCTGAGCCAGGCGTCCGGCAGCATGACGCGCTTCGATGTGGCCGAGCGAATCGAGGCGGTGATGGGGGACACCAAGCGCATGTTCGCGAACCTCGATTGGTTCAGCGCGGTGTCCTACCACCAGATGGGCGTGCCGACGGCGATGTTCACGCCGCTGTTCGTCATCTCCCGCACTAGCGGCTGGGCGGCGCACGTCATGGAGCAGCGGTTGGACAACAAGATCATCCGGCCGGCGGCGAACTACGTCGGTCCAGAAAATCTGGCTTTTGTGCCGCTTTCTCAACGCTGAGCAAGGCGCAGTTACGGCCTGGCATCAACAACCGTTGACAAAACGTCTGTGCAAAAGCAGCATGTGGCCCATGGGCAAAGCCTGCAGATGACCAGCCAGGTGGAAGGCCAACGGGTGGCAGATGGCTCAAAGTGTTAACTGACGATTTATGTCGAAATTTGTAGGGAATGCTGGTTTTCATTGACATGAGCCTTACCGCCGCGTGACGTAAATCCGGTCGGTACGTAAACGATTCGCTCGGCCCTGCGCCGTGCTTCGCCGTGCCCCGCGACGTGCGTCACGCAACCCCGTCAAGGAAGGCATCCCTGATGAACGACGACAACTCGACGAAGCGCCCGCGGGCGCAGGCCATGGCAGTCCGTGCCCCGGCCAAGGCCAAGGCTGCGCCGGCCAAGGCCGCCAAGCCGCCTGCAGCGGCAAAGGCAGCCACTGCGAAGCCAGCCGCAAAAAAGACGGCTGCGCCCAAGGCCGCCGCGCCGGAAACCAAAACCGCGGCCGCCAAGACCATGAAAACCGCGAAAAGCCCGGCGGCCCGGAGCGCCGCCGCCAAGACGCTCAGCGCCACAAGCCCCGCCACCAAGAAGAAGCCCAAGTCGGCCAACGCTGCGACCTGAAAGCCCGCACGGCCTAGGGCGCCACGCTTTGTCGCCGGCCGCCATGCTGGGAGCGATCCTGGCATGGCGGCTTCAACGATACGGGCCGGAACCGCCGTGCTGACCGGAGCTGCGTGACGCTACTCCTCGGAATAGCGTTGTTCGGCCCATGGGTCGCCACGGTTGTGGTAGCCGCGCACCTCCCAAAATCCGGGCCGGTCATCGGTCCGGAACTCGATGCGCTGCAGCCACTTGGCGCTTTTCCAGAAGTAGAGATGCGGCACAACCAGCCGCAGCGGCCCGCCATGGACCTGCGCCAGCGACGCGCCTTGCCAGCGGTGGGCAAGCAGCGCGCCCTCCGCCGCGAAATCGGCAAGCGGCAGGTTCGTGGTGTAGCCGTCATAGCTTTGCAGCACGACATGCCGTGCGTCGGCCCGCGGCGCCACGGCCTGCAGCAGGTCGCGGGTCAGCACGCCGTCCCAGGCGTTGTCGTAGCGCGACCAGGTGGTGACGCAATGGATGTCGGACACTGCGCGCGTTTGCGGCAGCGCCTGAAAGCCAGCCCAGTCCCAGATGACCGGTCGTTCGACGGCGCCGAACACCTCCAGGCGCCAGCGCGACGCCGGGATGTCCGGGTGCATGCCCAAATCCAGCACCGGCCAGTTCGTCACCAGATGCTGGCCCGGCGGCAGCCGCTCCGCCTCCGACCGCGCCGTATGGCCTGTCAGGAACCGGCCTTCCTGCGCCCATCGCTGCTTCGAGGCCGTGAGCTTGGTCGGCGTGCCGGCGCTGGGGTCGTCGGTCACGCGGCGACCCGGTCCAACGACAGCGCGGCATGGACCTCGGCCAGGATCTGGTAGGACCGCTTGCGCGCCGCGTGGTCCCAGATGGCGGAAGCGACCATCAGTTCGTCGGCGCCGGTCTGCTCCCCGAACTGCGCCAGTCCGCGCCGCACCGTCTCCGGCCCGCCCACGACCGAGCAGCGCAGCATGGCGCTGGCCTGCGCCTTTTCCATGGGCGACCAGTACGTCTCGATATCGTCGATGGGCGGCAGCAGCTTGCCGCGGGTGCCGCGGAACATGTTGACAAAGCTTTGCTGCGCCGAGGTGAACAGCCGCCGCGCCTCCGCGTCCGTGTCGGCGGCGATGACGTTCACGCCCACCATGGCGTGCGGGCGCTCGATCTGGCCGGGTTCGAAGCGGGCGCGGTAGGTGGCGAGCGCCTGGTGCAGCGCATCGGGGGCGAAATGCGAGGCGAAGGCGTAAGGCAGACCCAGCATCGCGGCGAGCTGCGCGCCGTAGGTGCTGGACCCCAGAATCCAGAGCGGGACGCGGGTATCGGCGCCGGGCACTGCCTGCACCGCCTGGCCGGGCTGCACAGGTCCCAGCAGCGCCTGAAGTTCCAGCACGTCCTGCGGGAATTCATCGGCGCTGGCCGGGTTGCGCCGCAGAGCACGCAGTGTCCGCCCGTCCGTGCCCGGCGCACGGCCGAGGCCCAGGTCGATCCGCCCGGGATACAGCGACTCCAAGGTGCCGAACTGCTCGGCGATCACCATGGGCGAGTGGTTGGGCAGCATGACTCCGCCGGAGCCGACGCGGATCGTGCTGGTGCCGTCCGCGACGAAGCCGATGACCACCGCAGTCGCCGCGCTGGCGATGCCCACCATGTTGTGATGCTCGGCCAGCCAGTAGCGCCGGAACCCCAGGCGCTCGGCGTGCTGCGCCAGGTCGCGGGCGCTACGTAAGGCATCGCCGGGCGTCGATCCCTGCGGCACGGGGGCGAGATCCAGGACCGATAATGCAGGCATGCGATGGCTCCTTGCGGGCATGGTCCGGCATAAGTCAGCACTCCGGACGGGCGGTGCAAGCCTGCGTGGCCCGCCGACGCCCGGCCAGGCCGCGCATGCCTCCCTTGCGCCCGGCTTTGTGCCCTCCACATCAGTATCTCATTGTTGTGATCATGCCGGAGATGGCTTGTTGGGTCTTGGTCGCCATCCCGATTCCGTCACTGTGAAGCCCGAGCTTGCGCAACGCCGACAGACCGTCGCATGGCGGGGCCAGGCCTCGGCTGCCGGCGACCGGACGGTGCCGGAGGAGACGGCCATCGCTTTTTCCTACAACCGCGTCGCTCATGCGGTGATGATGGCGACGCCAGGCGACCTCCGGGATTTCGCCTTGGGCTTCAGCATCACTGAGGGCGTCGTCGCGGGCGTTGCCGAGATCGAGGAACTCGACATCATCTCCACGCCGCATGGCATTGAGCTGCGCATGTGGATTCCGGCGTCCGCGATGCAGGCAGTGGAAGCCAGGCGCCGGCAGATGGCAGGACCTACGGGATGCGGGATGTGCGGGCTTGAGAGCTTGAGCCAGGCGATGCGCGACGCGGCGCCCGTGCCGCCCGGCATGCGGTTCTCGCCCGCGCAGGTGCAGGCGGCGGTGGCGTCGCTATCCCCTGCGCAGACCCTCAACCGCGTGACCCGGGCGGTCCATGCCGCCGGGTTCGTGCGGCCCGGCCACGCGCCGTTGGTGCGGGAGGACGTGGGGCGGCACAATGCGCTGGACAAGCTCGGTGGCGCGATGGCCCATGCGGGCGTGGACCCCGCGGCCGGCATGCTGGTGATGACCAGCCGGGTTTCGGTCGAGCTGGTGCAGAAGGCCGCCCGCATCGGCATTCCGGTGCTCGTCGCGGTATCGGCGCCGACGGCGTTGGCGCTCCGCGTGGCAGAGGGGGCCGGCATCACGGTGGCCGGCATCGCGCGGGACGACGGGTTCGAGGTGTTCACCCATGCCGACCGCATCGCCCCTGATCCTGCCGCAACGTCAGCGTCGCGTCAGGCATTCTAACCAAACTTACGAAATAAAAATTTAAGAAACTGACGAACACCCGCACGCATTGGGTCGTCAGTCGGGGGAGCACGTCACCAATGGAAGGAATAAACTTGCTGGATGCGGGCGACCCCAAAGGTGGCCTGCTCAGCCGCAGCCGGACCGTGGCGCTTCCTGGGTTCAACCGCTGGGTGGTGCCCCCGGCCGCGCTGGCGATCCATCTTTGCATCGGCATGGCCTACGGGTTCTCGGTGTTCTGGCTGCCGCTCTCGCGGGTACTGGGCGTCACGGCCCCGGTCGCGTGCGCTGCGGACACGTCGCTGCTGCAGGCGTTGGTCACTACGGCCTGCGACTGGCGGGTGTCCGACGTCAGCGTGATGTACACGCTGTTCTTCGTGTTCCTCGGCTCCTCTGCGGCGATCTGGGGCGGCTGGCTGGAGCGGGCGGGTCCGCGCAAGGCTGGGTTCGTGGCGACCCTGTGCTGGTGCGGCGGCCTGGTGATCTCGGCGCTGGGCGTTTATGTGCACCAGCTCTGGATGCTGTGGTTGGGATCGGGCGTCATCGGCGGCGTCGGCCTGGGGCTCGGCTACATCTCGCCGGTCTCGACCTTGATCAAGTGGTTCCCGGACCGGCGCGGCATGGCGACCGGGATGGCGATCATGGGGTTCGGCGGCGCGGCGCTGATCGGCGCGCCCTTGGCGGACCTGCTGATGAATTATTTCCGCGGACCCGGCACGGTCGGCGTTTGGCAATGCTTCCTGGTGCTGGCCGGCATCTACGCCGTGTTCATGTTTGCCGGCACCTTCGGCTACCGGGTGCCGCCGGCCAACTGGGCGCCCGAGGGCTGGACCGCCCCCGCCGCCCAGCGCGGCATGGTCACGCGGCGCAACGTCCACCTGCGGGATGCGCACAAGACGCCGCAGTTCTGGCTGATCTGGATTGCGCTGTGCCTGAACGTCTCGGCCGGCATCGGCGTGCTTGGCCTGGCGTCACCCATGCTGCAGGAGATTTTCGCAGGCTCCCTGATCGGGCGCCCGGAGGTCGGATTCGGGGCGCTTGATGCAAGCCAGAAGGTTACGGTGGCGACGATCGCCGCGGGCTTCGTGGGCCTCCTGTCGCTGTTCAACATCGGCGGCCGGTTCTTCTGGGCCTCCTTCTCCGATAAGATCGGGCGGAAGCTCACCTACGCGACGTTCTTCGTGCTCGGCATCGCGGTGTACGCGCTGGCGCCGTGGGCGGCGCATGGCGGCCAGCAGGCGCTGTTCGTGCTGATGATGTGCGTGGCCCTGTCCATGTATGGCGGCGGGTTCGCGACCGTGCCGGCCTACCTCGCCGACATGTTCGGCACGCAGTTCGTGGGCGCGATCCATGGGCGGCTGCTGACGGCGTGGTCCACGGCCGGCGTGATCGGCCCGTTTGTGATCAACTACATCCGCGAGGCGCAGATCGCCGCCGGCGTGCCGCGCGACCAGGTGTATGACCGCACCCTGTATATCCTCGCCGGCTTCCTTGCCGTGGGCTTCGTGGCGAACCTGCTGATCCGTCCGGTTGCGGAGCGGTGGTACATGAAGAACGGCGACGTGCCGGAGCAGGCCGCAGCGGTCGCGGGCGGTTCGTACGGCATCGGCCGCGGCGGACTTACGTTCCCTGCTTTGGTCGCTTGGGCCTGCGTGGGATTGCCGCTGGCCTGGGGGGTGTACATCACGCTAAGCAAGGCGCTGGTCTTGTTCCAGTAACGGGGGCGCAGCATGGCAGCGGTCGGGTTCATCGGACTGGGCAACATGGGTGGCCCAATGGCGGCGAACCTGGTCCGCGCCGGGCACAGCGTCCACGGTTTCGACCTGACCGACGCCGCCTTAACGGCGCTGACCGCGGCCGGCGGCAGCCAGGCCGCGTCGGTGGCGGAGGCGGTGGCCGGGGCTGAAGTCGTCATCACCATGCTGCCGGCGGGGCGGCATGTGGGGGAGGTGCTGACCTCGACGGACGGCGTGCTCGCGCGGGCCGCGCCGGGCGCCTTGCTGATCGACTGCTCGACGATTGATGTGGAAACGGCGCGGGACATGGCGGGACAGGCCGAGGCCCGCGGCTTCGCCATGCTGGACGCCCCGGTGTCCGGCGGCGTGTCTGGCGCAGCGGCGGGCACGCTCACCTTCATGGTCGGCGGCCCCGAGGCCGCGTTCGCGCGGGCACAGCCAGTATTTTCGGCGATGGGCAAAACAGTTGTCTTGGCCGGAGGCGCCGGGGCCGGGCAGGCGGCGAAGGTGTGCAACAACTTGATCCTTGGCATCTCCATGCTTGCGGTGTCGGAGGCGTTCGCCCTTGCCGACAAGCTCGGCCTGTCTGCGCAGGCATTGTTCGACATCAGCAAGACGGCATCCGGGCAGTGCTGGGCGCTCACCTCCTACTGTCCGGTGCCCGGCCCGGTGCCGGCCTCCCCCGCCAACCGCGACTACCAGGCCGGCTTCGCCGCGGCGCTGATGCTGAAAGACCTGACGCTTGCGACCGACGCAGTCGCCGCGACGGGTGCTGCGAGCGTCCTGGGCGAGCACGCGCGGGCGGCTTATGCGCGGCTGACGGAGCTTGGGATGGGCGACAAGGACTTCTCCGTCGCGGCGCGTGCGTTGCTTGAGGGGCAGTTAGGCCGCTAAGAGGTTGGGATGAACGATTCCGTCGCGCCGTTGCCGGCCCTGACGCTGCCGCATAAGGCGCCCGCTTGACGGTGCTCGACAGCGGCGTGGACCCGCGGTCGCCCGCATTCGCAGCAAATCGCGACCGCATGGCGGCCTTGGTCCAGGAACTGCGCCGCACGGTGGATCAAATCCGGCTGGGCGGCGGCGAGGCGTCGCGGCAGCGGCATACCGGGCGCGGCAAGCTGCTGCCGCGGGACCGCGTGCGTATGCTGATCGACCCCGGCAGCCCGTTCCTTGAGCTATCGCAGCTTGCGGCATATGGCCTGTATGGCGGCGACATCCCGGCCGCCGGCATCATCACTGGGATCGGCCGCATCGCCGGGCGCGAGTGCGTCGTGGTGGCGAACGACGCCACGGTAAAGGGCGGCACCTACTTCCCGCTGACGGTGAAGAAGCATCTGCGCGCGCAGGAGATCGCGCAGCAGAACCGGCTGCCGTGCATCTACCTGGTGGACAGCGGCGGCGCCAACCTGCCGAACCAGGACGAGGTGTTCCCCGACCGCGACCACTTCGGTCGCATCTTCTTCAACCAGGCGCAGATGTCCGCCGCCGGCATCCCGCAGATTGCCGTCGTGATGGGAAGCTGCACCGCGGGCGGCGCCTACGTGCCGGCGATGTCGGACCAGAGCGTCATCGTGCGCAACCAGGGCACCATCTTCCTCGCCGGCCCGCCGTTGGTGCGCGCCGCGACGGGGGAGGTGGTGACGGCGGAGGATTTGGGCGGCGGCGAGCTGCACAGCCGGGTCAGCGGCGTCGCCGACCACTTGGCGGAGAACGACGCCCACGCGCTCGGCATCGCGCGGTCGGTCGTGGCGGGGCTGAACGGCGTGAAGCGGCCCACGCTCGACGTCCGGCGGCCGCGGGAGCCGCTGTTTGCCGCGCATGACCTGTATGGCATCGTGCCCGCCGACGTGCGGGAACCCTACGACGTGCGCGCCCTGATCGCGCGGATCGTGGACGGGTCCGAGCTGGACGAGTTCAAGCGCCTGTACGGCCCGACGCTCGTGACCGGCTTCGCCCGCATCTGGGGCTATCCCGTCGGCATCGTCGCCAACAACGGCATCCTGTTCAGCGAGAGCGCGCAGAAGGGCGCGCACTTCATCGAGCTCTGTGCGCAGCGCGGCATCCCTCTGGTGTTCCTGCAGAACATCACCGGCTTCATGGTCGGCCGGAAGTACGAGAGCGGCGGCATCGCCAAGGACGGCGCCAAGATGGTGACGGCGGTCGCCACCGCGGCCGTGCCCAAGTTCACCGTCGTGGTGGGCGGCAGCTTCGGCGCCGGCAACTACGGCATGTGCGGTCGGGCCTACTCGCCGCGCTTCCTGTGGATGTGGCCCAACGCCCGCATCTCGGTCATGGGCGGGGTGCAGGCGGCCTCCGTGCTTGCCACGCTGCGGCGGGACAACCTGGAAGCGCAGGGCAGGTCGTGGTCGGCAGAGGAGGAAGCCACCTTCAAGGCGCCCATCGAGGCGCAATACGAGGCGCAGGGCAATCCTTACTACTCCAGCGCCCGCCTGTGGGACGACGGGGTGATCGACCCGGCCGACACGCGGCTGGTGCTCGGCCTCGGCCTGTCCGCCAGCCTGAACGCGCCGATTGAGCCGACGCGGTTCGGCCTGTTCCGGATGTGACGGGCATGTTCGACGCCATCCTGATCGCCAACCGCGGAGAGATCGCCTGCCGGGTGATCCGCACCGCCCGGCACCTTGGCATCCGCACCGTGGCGGTCTATTCGGAAGCCGACGCGGGCGCGCTCCACGCCGCCATGGCGGACGCGGCCTATTGCATCGGCCCGGCGCCGGCGCGGGACAGCTACCTGGACATCGGCCGCATCCTCGACGCGGCCCGGCGCTCCGGCGCGCAGGCCATCCACCCCGGCTATGGCTTCCTCAGCGAGAACGCCGAGTTCGCCGCCGCCTGCGCCGACGCTGAGATCGTGTTCATCGGCCCGCCGCCCGACGCGATCCGCGCCATGGGCAGCAAGTCGGCGGCCAAGACGCTGATGGAGCAAGCCGGCGTGCCGCTGGTGCCGGGCTACCACGGCGCGGAGCAACACCCGGCGCACCTGGCAAGCGAGGCCGCACGCATCGGCTACCCCGTGCTGATCAAGGCCAGCGCCGGCGGCGGCGGCAAGGGCATGCGGGTGGTGGAGGACGCGGCCGGCTTCGAGGCGGCGCTGGCGCTGGCCAAGGGCGAGGCGCGCTCCTCCTTCGGCGACGACACCGTGCTGATCGAGCGCTACCTGATCCGTCCGCGCCACGTCGAGATCCAGGTGTTCGCCGATGCCCGCGGCAACGTCGTGAGCCTGTTCGAGCGCGACTGCTCGATCCAGCGCCGGCACCAGAAGGTGATCGAGGAAGCGCCAGCGCCTGGCATGGACCCGGCGCGGCGCGGCAGCATGGGGGAGGCCGCCTGCGCCGCCGCCCGCGCCATCGGCTACGTCGGAGCGGGGACCGTCGAGTTCATCGTCGAGGATAATGGCTTCTTCTTCATGGAGATGAACACCCGGCTGCAGGTCGAGCACCCCGTCACCGAGATGATCACCGGGCAGGACCTGGTCGAGTGGCAGTTGCTGGTCGCCAGCGGCGCGCCGCTGCCGCTGTCGCAGGAGCAGTTGCGCATCGACGGCCACGCCATCGAGGCACGGATTTATGCCGAAGACCCCGACCGCGACTTCATGCCGGCCGTGGGCACGCTGGCGCACCTCCAGGCGCCGGCCGAAAGCGCGCACGTGCGGGTCGACACCGGCGTGCGGCCCGGCGACGCGATCAGCGTCCACTACGACCCGATGATCGCCAAGCTGATCGTGTGGGACCGCGACCGGCCCGCGGCGGTGCGCCGGCTCGCGCATGCCCTGTCGGAGTATCAGGTGGTGGGCTTGCAGACCAACCTCGGCCTGCTGCGCCGCATCGCCGCCCACCCGGCGTTCGGCGCGGCCGAGCTGGACACCGGGTTCATCGGGCGGCACGGCGCCGACCTGCTGCCGCAGCGCGAGCCGGCCCCGCCGGCGGCGCTGGCCGCCGCGGCCCTGCGCGTGCTGCAGGACTGGGCGGAGGCGACGATGGCGGCGGGAAGCCATGACCCGTTCTCGCCCTGGAACCTGCCCACGGCATGGCGGATGAACGGCGACGGCTATCAAGACATGCTGCTGGCGGAGGGCGACGCCGTCCACGCCGTGCGTGCCCATTCCTGTGCGGATGGCTCGGTTCAGCTCGACCTGCCCGGGGGCACGGTGGTTGTGGCCGACAATGCCATCGACGGCGTGCGCCGCGCGATTCCGGTGATACGCAGCGGCAGCCTGCTGACCGTGATCCTGGACGGGACCAACTACCCGCTGACGTTGGTGGACCCGTTGGCGCCGCCGCACGCCGAGGCAGCAGGCGGGGACCGCTTGCTGGCGCCTATGCCGGGCCGGGTCGTCGAGGTGCTGGTGCGGCCGGGGGACTCGGTGGCGCGGGGCGACGTGCTGATGGTGCTGGAAGCGATGAAGGTGCAGATGCGGCTCGTGGCGCCGCGGTCGGGCGTCGTGGACGCGCTGCGCGCAGCGCCGGGCGACTTGGTGGATGACGGGGCGGAACTCGTCAGCTTTGTCTTGGCGGAGCGGGCGCCAGAAACTCGTTGAACCGTGCCATTTTCGCCGCGCTCACGGAAAGATGAAACCATCAAAGGATGACGGCGTAGCAAGCCGGCGTTTGTAGTCGGCCGCGATCTTGGCAAACCGCGCCGGCATGGTCTGTTAAGGACGCCTTTGGAGGGACAAGAGCCGCATGTCGAGTCGGGTGTTGGTTACAGGCGGGGCGGGTTTCATCGGCTGCCACGTGGCGCGCGCTTTGTTGCAGCGTGGTTACAAGGTCCGCGTTCTCGATAGCCTGATCGACCAGGTGCACACCCGTGGCGCCGTGCGGGATGGCGTGCTGAACCATGTGGAGATGATCCGCGCCGACGTGCGCGACCTTGACCGGGTTTCGGCGGCGCTGGAGGGCGTGGACAACGTGATCCACCTCGCGGCCGAGGTCGGGGTGGGCCAGAGCATGTACGCCATCGACCGCTACGTGTCGGTGAACGACCATGGCACCGCCGTGCTGTTCCAAGCGCTGATCGACCACCCGGTGGCGCGCGTGGTCGTCGCGAGCTCGATGAGCGTTTACGGGGAGGGGCTGTACCGGACCAGCACGGGCGCGCAGGTGGATGACGCGGTGCGCCCGGCGCATCGCCTGGCCAGCGGCTGGGACCCTGTGGGACCCGATGGCGGCGCGCTCACCCCCGTGCCGACGCCAGAGTCGAAGCCACCCAATCTCGCCTCGGTCTACGCCTTGACGAAATACGTCCAGGAGCGCCTGACGCTGACGGTGGCGCCGGCCTATGGCATGCAAGGCGTAGCGCTGCGGCTGTTCAACGTGTACGGGCCGGGCCAGGCGTTGTCCAACCCCTACACCGGCGTGCTTGCCATCTTCGCCTCCCGCCTGCTGAACCGGGAACGGCCCATGGTGTTCGAGGACGGGGCGCAGCGGCGCGACTTCATCCATGTGGAGGACATCGCCCGCGCCTTCGTCCTGGCGCTTGAGCATCCGGATGCGCCGGGCCACGTGTTCAACATCGCAAGCGGGCGCGATGTCAGCATCGCCGAGGTAGGCGCTGCGCTGGCCGACGCCATGGGCGTGCCGCACCTGACGCCCGAGGTGATGGGCAAGGCCCGCGTCGGCGACATCCGCCATTGCTTCGCCGACATCCGGTTGGCGCGGAAAGTGCTGAGCTTCGAGCCGCGGCGCAGCTTCGAGGACAGCCTGGGCGAGCTGGCCGAATGGGTGCGGCAGCAGCAGGCGGAAGACCGCGTGCAGGACGCGCGGCGGGAGCTTGAGCAGCGCGGCCTGGTCGCATGAGGATGCGTGATCCCAAGCACGGTCCCGTCCTGATCACCGGCGGCGCCGGGTTCATCGGCAGCAACCTGGCTGACCGGCTGGCACGGGATGGCCATGACGTGCTGATCTACGACGCGCTGGCCCGGCCTGGCGTGGAAGCCAACCTGGCCTGGCTGCGCCGCCGCCATCCCGACCGCATCGAGGTGGTGATCGCCGACCTGCGCGACCGCGGCAGGTTGGAGCAAGCAGCGAGCGGCGCCCGCGCGGTGTTCCATCTGGCGGCGCAGGTCGCCGTCACCACCAGCCTGACCGACCCCGAGCGGGATTTCGAGGTCAACCTGCGGGGAACGCTGTTCCTGCTAGAGGCGCTGCGCCGGCAGCCCTCGCCGCCGCCGCTGGTGTTCGCCAGCACCAACAAGGTCTATGGCAACCTGGCCGACATCAAGCTGGCCCGCGACGGCGACGCCTACCTGCCCGAAGACCTGGCGCTGCGCTGCCACGGCGTCGGCGAGGACCGGCCGCTCAGCTTCTACACGCCCTACGGCTGCTCGAAGGGGGCGGCTGACCAGTATGTGCTGGATTATGCCCGCGGCTTCGGCGTTCCCGCCTGCGTGCTGCGCATGAGCTGCATCTACGGCCCGCGCCAGTTGGGCACGGAGGACCAGGGCTGGCTCGCCCACTTCCTTTACTCCGTCCAGGCCGGGCGGCCGATCAGCATCTACGGCGACGGGCGCCAGGTGCGTGACGTGATGTACGTGGACGACGCCGTGGATGCCTACCTGGCGGCGTGGGACCGCATCGCCGCGGTGTCTGGCGAGGCCTTCAACCTCGGCGGCGGCCCAGGCAACGCGGTGACGCTGCTGCAAATCCTGGCCGAGATCTCGGAACTGACCGGGCGATCCGCCGACCTGCGCTTCTCGGACTGGCGGCCGGGCGACCAGCGGTACTTCGTGGCCGACACCCGCCGGGCCGCTGCGGCTTTGGGGCTGGGGCCGGCAGTTGGCTGGCGCGACGGCTTGCGGCGGCTTGCGCAGTGGATCGCCGTGGAACGCCCTCAGCGGCAACGCGCGGTAGCTGCCGGGGATGCCGCATGAAGGTTGCCTTGCTCAACCCGCCCTGGACCTTCGAGGGCAGCATCTACTTCGGCTGCCGCGAGCCGCACCTGCCGCTGGAACTCGGCTACTGCCGCATCTTGCTGGAACGGGACGGGCACCAGGTGCTGCTGCTCGACGGGCACCTCATGGGCCAATCCTATGCGCAGATGGCCGAGCAGGTCCGCGCCTTCGGCCCGGCAATGACCGTGGTGGCGACGGCGCCCAGCTACCTGTTCTGGCGTTGCGCGCCCCCTGAACTCAGGGTGCCGCGACAGATGCTGGACACGCTGGCGGGGCAGGGAGGGCAGACGGTCGCCGTCGGCCCGCACGGCTCAGCGACGCCGGGCGCCGTCCTGCGCAAGCTGGGCGTCGATGCCGTCGTGCTCGGCGAGTGCGAGGAGGTCGTGGCGGCGCTGGCGGGCGGCATGCGCCCCGGCGTGGTGCCGGGCACGGCGACGCTGGAGGACGGCGCGCTGCGGCAGGCTGGTGGCCCGCAAGCGGCAGGCTTCACCGACCTGGGGCCGCTAGCTTGGCCCGACGAGTGGGTGCGGCGTCACCATCACCACCATCATCGCTTTGACCGTCCGGCCGCCCGGCCTGGAGCGGAAGTGGAGGCTTCACGCGGCTGTCCCTACTCATGCAGTTTTTGCGCGAAGATCGACTTCCGCGACAGATACCGGCGGCGTGACCTGGTTTCCTTGCTGGCGGAGATCGACGGCCTGATCGCGCAGGGTGTCGAGTATGTGTATTTTATCGACGAGATCTTCCTGCCCCAGCGTCCCTTGCTGGAAGCGTTATGCGACCGGCGCATCGAGTTCGGCGTGCAGACCCGGATCGACCTTTGGAAACCCGACATGCTGGCCTTGCTCGGCGCCGCCGGCTGCGTGTCGATCGAGGCCGGGGTCGAGAGCCTGACTGAGGACGGCCGTGCGGCGCTCGACAAGCGCTGCAAGCTGACGACCGACGAACTGGCGGATCTGCTCATCCTGGCCCGGCGGCATGTGCCTTTCGTGCAGGCCAACCTGCTGGAAACGACGGGCGACGACGAGGCGCTGGTGACGGCCTGGCGGGACCGGCTGCGGGCGGAGGGCGTGTGGGCGAACGATCCCGTGCCGCTTTACCCTTACCCCAGTTCGCCCGACTACCGCCGGCTGTTCGGCTTGCCCGACGAAGCGGCCTGGGAGCGGGCGCATTCCCACTACCTCGGCCAATTCTCGTCATTCTCCGATATCCAGGAAGGCCGGCCCGTGCCGTTGCGGGAATTGGAACAGGCGTGCCGGACGGGGTAGAGCGCCCCGCGCCTCGGCTGCTGATGACGACCGACGCGGTGGGCGGGACATGGCGCTACTCGGTCGATCTCGCGGAAGGGCTGGCGGAGTACTGCATTCAAACGGTGCTGGCCGTCCTGGGGCCGTCCGCAAGCCCCGCGCAGCGCGCCGAGGCCGAAGCCGTGCCCGGCCTTCGCTTGGTGGAGACCGGCCTGCCGCTGGACTGGACCGCGACGACGCCGCCGGAGCTTGCTCGGGCCAGCGAACGCCTGGCCGGGCTGGCAGCGCAGGCCGGCGTGAGCAGCGTGCACCTGCATGCGCCGGCGCTGGTCGGGGCGGCGCGCTGGCCGGCGCCGGTCGTGGCGGTCGCGCATTCCTGCGTGGCCACATGGTGGCGCGCGGTGCGAGGCGGGCCGATGCCGGACGACCTCGCCTGGCGCAGCACGGCCACCCGGGCGGGCCTGCTGGCTGCGAATGCGGTGATCACGCCGACTGCTTCGCATGCCCAGGCGACCGAGGCCGCGTATGGTCCCATGCCGATGGAGGTCGTGCATAACGGCAGCCGTGCCCGGCCAACCCCAGTGCGGCCCCGGCATCCCGGCGTGCTCACGGCCGGCCGCCTATGGGACGCGGGCAAGGCGGCGGACTGGCTCGACCGCGCCGCGCCGATGCTGAACGTGCCGATCCTGGCCGCCGGCCCGACCCGAAGCCCGGAAGGGTCCGAAATCCGGTTCGACCATTTGCGGCTACTCGGGACCTTGGCCCCGGACGCGCTCGCCGCCGAGTATGCCGGGGCCACGGTGTTCGCCTCGATGGCGCGCTACGAGCCGTTCGGCCTTGCGGTGCTGGAGGCTGCGCAGTCCGGCATGGCTCTGGTGCTGTCGGACACGCCGGGGTTCCGCGAGCTGTGGGACGGCGCCGCGGTTTTCGTGGCGGACGAGGCTGCGCTGCTTCCAGCCTTGCGGCAAGCCTTGGCGGCGCCGGAACCCTGGGCCGCGCGGGCGCAGGAACGCGCCCGGCGCTATACGATCGAGAAGATGGCGGCCAACACGCTCGCGGCGCACCGCGGCGCCGCGGCGCTGGCCTGATGCGCTTCGTTTATTTCACCCATTCCCTCGCGTCCTGCTGGAACCATGGCAACGCGCACTTCCTGCGCGGCGTGTTGCGCGACCTGGTGGCACGCGGGCACGAGGTCCGGGCCTTCGAACCTGCCGGCGCCTGGAGCCGCGAGAACCTGCGGGCCGATGGCGGCGTGGCCGCCGAAGCAAGCTGGCAGGACGCCTACCCCGAACTCTCAAGCACCGTCTATGGACCCGGCGCCGACCTGGCCGAACTCGTGGACGGCGCCGATGTCGTGCTCGTGCACGAATGGAACGAGCCTGCGCTGGTCGCCGACATCGGCCGCCTGCGCCAGACCGGCCACCGCTTCCGCCTGTTGTTCCACGACACCCACCACCGAGCCGCGAGCGACCCCGATGCGATGCGCCGCTACGACCTTTCGGCGTACGACGGCGTGCTGGCCTTTGGGGAGGCGCTGGCCAGGATTTACCGCGCCTGGGGCTGGGGCGGACGGGTGTTCGTCTGGCATGAGGCCGCCGACACCCGCCTGTTCCACCCGCCGGCCTTCGAGCAGCCGCGCACCGGCGCCGTTTGGATCGGCAACTGGGGCGACGGCGAGCGCACGGCGGAGCTGGAAGCCTTCCTGTTCGCCCCCGCCGCCGCCTTGGGCCTGCCGCTCGACGTGTACGGCGTGCGCTACCCTGAGCCGGCCTTGGCGATGCTCGCCCAGCACGGCGCTCGCTACCGCGGCTGGCTGCCGAACGCCGAGGCGCCCGGCGTCTTTGCACGGCACAAGGTGACGGTGCACGTGCCGCGCCGCTTCTACGCCACGGCGCTGCCAGGTATCCCGACCATCCGGGTGTTCGAGGCGCTGGCCTGCGGCATTCCCCTGGTCTCCGCCCCTTGGAACGACACGGAGGGACTATTCACGCCGGGCGAGGACTTCCTGATGGCGCGGGATGGCGAGGGGATGCGGCGGCACCTGGCATCTCTCGACGCCGATCCGGCCCTTGCCACGGCGCTTGCGGCCCACGGCCTCGCCACCATCCGCGCCCGGCATAGCTGCGCGCACCGCGTGGACGAGCTGTTCGGCATCCTGGACCGGCTCGACACCTCCCAGACCCTGAGCGCCTGATGGACATCGCCTTCTACGGATCAAGCCTGCTGTCGTCCTATTGGAACGGAGCCGCAACCTACTACCGCGGCCTGCTGGGTGCGCTCGCCCGGCTGGGCCACGGCATCACCTTCTACGAGCCGGATGCCTTCGACCGGCAGAGCCACCGCGATATCGAGCCGCCCGACTGGGCGCGCGTCGTCGTTTACCCTGCCACGGTTGCCGGCATGGACTCGGTGCTGGCCGAGGCTCCGCACGCCGACATCGTGATCAAGGCCAGCGGCGTCGGCGTGTTCGACGACGAGCTGCTGGCCGGCGCCCTCCAGCACGCCCGGCCCGGCGCCGTCCGGGCGTTCATGGACGTGGACGCCCCCGCGACCCTCGCCGCCATCCGCGCCGACGC
Organism: uncultured Acetobacteraceae bacterium; assembly: GCA_964251035.1. Lineage (GTDB taxonomy): Bacteria > Pseudomonadota > Alphaproteobacteria > Acetobacterales > Acetobacteraceae > CAHJXG01. The sequence continues at coordinate 7,881 of CAXUJE010000014.1, read as the reverse complement.
GGCCCATCCCATGCGCCGTGCGCTGCCGGACCTCGATCTCATCCTGACATACGGGGGCGGGCCGCCGGTCGTCGATGCTTACCTGGCGCTCGGGGCGCGGCAGTGCGTGCCGATCTACAATGCGCTCGACCCGGCGACGCACCATCCGGTCGCGGCGATGCCGCAATACAAGGCGGACCTGGCCTTCCTCGCCAACCGCCTGCCGGACCGGGAGGACCGGGTTGAGGCCTTTTTCCTCGATGCCGCGGCGCGCTGTCCCGGACAAGGCTTCCTGTTGGGCGGCAACGGCTGGCACGACAAGGCAATGCCGGGCAACGTCCGCACAATCGGGCACGTGGGCACGGCGGACCACAACGCCTTCAACTGCTCCGCGCTTGCGGTGCTGAACGTCGCGCGCGACAGCATGGCGGCCGTAGGCTTCTCCCCGGCCACAAGGGTGTTCGAGGCGGCCGGCGCCGGCGCGTGCCTGATCACCGATGCCTGGGAGGGCATCGAGCTGTTCCTGCAGCCCGGCGACGAGGTACTGGTGGCGCGGGATGGCGCCGAGGTGGCGGAGCACCTGAAGGCCCTGACCCCGGCCCGCGCCTGCGCCATCGGCGACGCCGCCCGGGCGCGCGTGCTGGCTCAGCACACCTACGGGCAGCGGGCGGCGATCCTGGACCGGCTGCTGCGCGACGTGCTGGCGCGCAAGTAGGGACGCGCAAGCAGCCGGCGGCTTGGCGGGGCTGACACGCCGGGGTGAGGGGAGTATGCCGGTCTGATGGCCGACATCGTTCCGAGCGACCCGACCCCGGCGGTGCTTTCCGAGGCGATCCCGGCCTATACCCACCAGCAGATCAAGCGCGTGATCACCGGCATCATGCTGTGCATCCTGTTGGCTGCGCTGGACCAGACGGTGGTGATCCCCGCGGTTCCCGCCATCGCCGCCGACCTGGGCGCGTTCGGGCACCTGTCCTGGATCGTGACGGCCTACCTGCTGACCAGCACCGCGGCAACCCCGATCTACGGCAAGCTGTCGGACATCTACGGGCGCCGCGCCCTGCTGCTGCCCGCGCTTGTGCTGTTCATCGTCGCCAGCATGCTCTGCGGCTTCGCGCAGACCTTGCCGCAGTTGATCGCCGCGCGGGCGCTGCAGGGCCTGGGCGGCGCCGGGCTGATGTCGATGGCGCAGGCGGCGGTCGCGGACGTCGTCTCGCCGCGGGAGCGCGGGCGCTACCAGGGCTACATGGCATCGATGTGGGGCGTGGCGTCCGTGGCCGGGCCGCTCGTCGGCGGCTACGTGACGGACCATCTGTCCTGGCGCTGGGTGTTCTGGATCAACCTGCCGGTGGGGTTGGCGGCCATGTGGCTCTGCGACCGGGCGCTGCGGACCATACCGGTGCAGCGGCGGGACGCCCGCATCGACGGCGGGGGCGCGGCGCTGCTGGCGGGAGGCGTCACTGCGCTGCTGCTGATGCTGAGCTGGGGTGGCACGGAGTTCCCGTGGGCCTCGGCGCCGGTGCTGGGCACGGGCGTCTTGGGTGTCGTGCTGCTGGCCGTGCTGGTCTGGCAGGAACGCCGCGTGGCCGAGCCGATCCTGCCGCCGCGCTTGTTCGGCAACTCGGTGTTCCTGCGTGGCGTGTTGATCGCATTCTTCACCTCGCTCGGCATGTTTGGCGCCACGTTCCTGCTGCCATTGTATTTTCAGCTTGTGGTGGGCGTGGACGCCGCCGGGTCTGGGTTGATGGTCATGCCGTTCTTGGTGGCGACGGTGGTGGGCGCGTTCGCGGCCGGCCAATATGCCCGGCGGATCGGACGCACCAAGAGCATCGTGATGACCGCCTTGCTGGCGACGGTCGTCGCGTTCGCGGGTTTGGGCCTGCTGGCCGGCAGCGCGCCGCTTTTCCTCATCTTGCCCTGCACGGCGCTGCTGGGCGTCGGCACCGGCGCGGCGATGCCGAGCATCCTGATGCAGGTGCAGAACGCCGCAGCGCGGCGCGACGTGGGCGCGGCGACGGGGTCCTTGCTGTTCCTGCGCTCGATGGGCGGCGCGTTCGGCAGCACCATCGTCGGCTCGCTGCTGGTGGCCCGCTTCAACGCCGGGCTGCATGCGGCCGGAATTGCCAACAGCGTTGACCTGGGCTCCTTGCGTGGTGGGGCGGAGGGCATGACCGACCTCGGCAGCCTGGGCCTCGCCCGGACGGCGCTGGTCGGCGGCTTCCAGCTTTCGTTTGCCGTGTGCGCCGTGCTGCTTGGCGTCGCCGTGGTCATCGGGGCCGGCATGCGCGACTTGCAGCTCCAGTCCGCGGACGCGCCTCAAGACCTCGCGCACTAATTCCGGATCGGCGCGCAGTTGGTCCGCCCGGCGGCGACGCAGTCCTGGATCGCCGTCGTTCCCCGCAACGCCCCGGTCAGCCATAGGCCGCCGCCAACCAAGACGGCCAGCACGATGACGACCGCCACGAGTTGACGGATACGGCCGGGATCATGGTCATCGCTCAACGCACAGTCTCCTTCGAAAATGCCGGGCCGCATGCCGCGCCCGGTTGACACGGCTGCGATGCTTCCGGCCATAACACGGAATGCGTGCTCACCGCCTGCCGTGGTTCGTGCCCCTGCTGACGCTGCTGCTCGCGGCGCTGGCCGCGCCGGCTTGCGCGGCGGATATGTGGTTCAGGACGTCGGACGGCGTTCGGCTGCATCTGATCGAGGGCGGGCCGCCGCGGGCGCCGACGATCGTGTTCGTGCCGGGCTGGGCGATGCCGGCCTGGATCTTCCAGGCGCAGATCGCCGCCTTTTCCCGCGCCTACCACGTCGTGGCGCTCGACCCGCGCGGCCAGGGCGACAGCGAGATCCCGCCGGAGGGCTACACCCCGGCCCGGCGCGGCCAGGACATCGGCGACCTGATCACTTCGCTGGGCAACCGGCCGGTGCTGCTGGTCGCCTGGTCGCTGGGAGTGCTCGACAGCCTGGCCTATGTGCAGCAGTACGGGGATGCGCGGCTGTCCGGCCTCGTGCTGATCGACAACTCGGTCGGCGAGGACCCGCCGCCCAAGCCCTCCGGCCTGCCGCTGCGCCGCGGCCCGCCGTTGGAGCGGGAGGTGAAGATGCGTCGTTTCGTGCAGGGCATGTTCCGCAGCGCCCCCGGCGAGGCCTACCTCGCGCGTCTCACCGACACCGCACTGCATACGCCGCCCGAAGTCGCCGCCCGGCTCGCCGGCTACGCGGTGCCGCGCAGCTACTGGCGGGATGCGGTGTATTCCGTGAGCAAGCCCGTCCTGTATGTCGTCCGGCCCCGGTTCGCCGGGCAGGCGGCCAACCTCGCGGCGCGGCACCCGACGGCGGAGACCGCGCTGTTCGCCGAGGCCGGACACGCGCTGTTCGTGGACGAGCCGGCACGCTTCAACGGCCTGCTGGACGACTTCATCAACCGCCGGGTCGTCTGGCCATGACGGCTTTGGCCGAAACAGGCCGCCCGCGCATGTCGCTGGTGCCGCTGTTCCTCATTTCCGGCGGCGCGGTCGCCTATGAGATCGCGCTCACCCGGTATTTCGCCGTCGCGAAGTGGTCGGAGTACGGCTACTGGGTGATCTCCATCGTCATGGTCGGCTTCGCGCTCAGCGGCGTGACCGTGGCGCTGGCGCGGGACTGGGCGGTGCGGCATGGGGCGGCGCTGCTGACCTGGCTGCCGGTGGCGCTGGTGCTTGCCGCCGCGGGCGGCTACCAAGCCACCACCGCGAACCCGTTCAACCCGTTGCAGCTGCAGAACGCGGTGACGTTCGGGCCGCAGCTTGGCTTCATCGCCCTGTACTACGCGGTCCTGCTGCCGTTCTTCTTCCTGACCGGGCTGTACATCAGCCTGACCTTCGTGCTGAACGAGGACCGGGTTGCCCGGGTGTATGGCTTCGACCTGACGGGCGCTGGAGCCGGGGCAGCGATGGTGCTGGGCTTGATGAACGTGTTGCACCCGTTCCAGCTCGTGGCGGCGCTGCTGCTGCTGCTGGCCGCAAGCGCCGGGTTCGGCCGGCGCCCGATCCGGGTCGGCCTTGCGGCGCTCGCGGCACTGATCGTCAGCGAGGCCGTACTGCTGCTCGACGCGCGGGCGGATTACAATGATTTCAAGGCGATCTATGCCCCGCTGCACGTGCCAGATGCGAAGCAGGTGGCCGAAATCCGCTCGCCGCGCGGCGTGTATGCGCTGCTCGACGACTTCACCGAGCGGGTGGATACCGACGTGTCCAACAACGCCGGCATGCTGGGCGTGCCGGGGCCGCCGCAGGCGCTCGGTCTGTATCGCGACGGCAACCGCATCGCGGCGCTGCCCAGGGCCGAGGGTGCCACCGCCGCCTATGCCCCGGCGGCGCTCGACGCGCTGCCCTACCGCCTGCTGCCCGGCGCCCGCGTCCTGCTTGCCGGCACGAGCGGCGGCTTCGGCGTGCAGCAGGCTCTCAGCCTGGGCGCCGGCCATGTCGATGCGCTGGAACCCGACCCGGTGCTGCTCGATGCGCTGCGCCGCGGCCTCGGCCCGTCCCTGGCCCTGGCCGCGGACCCGCGCGTGAGCCTGTCCCCCGACAGCCCGCTGGCGGCGGCGCGGAGCGCGGGGAGTTACGATTTGGTCGATGTCAGCGGGGATTTCCTCGACGCGGCGGAGGCGAACGCCGCCGCTTACACCGCGGAGGCCATCGCCGGCTATCTCCGCACGCTGGCACCCGGCGGCCTGGTGTCGATCCCGGTCTCGATCCGGGAGTTCCCGGTCTATGCCGTCCGCGTGCTGGCGACCGTGCGGGACGCGCTGCGCCGCGCGCACGTCGCCGACCCCGCGGCGCACGTCGTGGTGTACCGCTCCGCCTGGAACCTGCGCGTCCTGGTCGGCAACGAGCCTTGGACGCCGGCGCGCATCGCCGCCGTCCGCGCCTTCTGCGACGAGCGGTCGTTCGACGTGTCGTACTACCCCGGCATCGACGTGGCGGCCGGCCGCGCCGGCATCTACAACGACCTGCCGGCGGTCAGCTTCGAGAGCGGCGAGGTCACGTCCGGCGCCGGGTCGGAGGACGCGGTGGCGGACGAGGCCGGGCAGGTGCTGCGGGGTGAGCGCAGCGAGTCGCAGGACGCCTTCAACCTCGCGCCGATCACCTTGGACCGCCCGTCCTATTACGCGGTCCTGCGCCTTGATCAGCTTCCGACGATCCTGAAGCGGCTGGAAATCCTGCCGCAGGCCGAGGTCGGGCAGCTCGTCAACCTTTCGGTTCTGCTGCAGGCCGTCGTGATCGCGTTGGTCGTGCTGGCGGTGCCGCTGCTGGCGCCGCGTGTCGCGGGGGCGCGGTCCGGCCGTCCCCCGATGCTGCGGCCGATCCTGTATTTCGCCTCGCTCGGCCTCGGCTTCCTGTTCATCGAGATCTTCCTGATCGAGAAGACCAGCCTCTATCTCAACGACCGCACCAGCGCCTTCGCCCTCGTGCTGACCGGGATGCTGGTGTTCTCCGGCCTCGGCAGCCTGCTGGCCGACCGGGTGCAACAGGTCGGCATCGCCTTGTCGGCCGCGGTGGTGGTGGCCTGGTGCGCCTTGGCGCTGCTGGGGTTGCAGCCGTTCCTGCTGGCAACCTTGGGGCTGCCTTGGCTGCTGCGCGCGGCGATTGTCGTGGCGCTAGTGGCGCCGGTGTCGCTGGCGCTCGGCATGCCGTTCCCGCTCGGCCTGGCCCGGGCCGGCAGCGCCGGGGGCGGGTTCCTGCCGTGGGCCTGGGGCCTGAACGGCGCGTTCTCCGTCGTCGCGACCCCGCTTGCGAACCTCATCGCCGTGCAGTCCGGCTTTGACAGGGTTCTGCTGATCGCCGCCTTGCTTTATGTCGTGACCTACGTCGCGTATCCCTCCGTCCGAAAGACCGTACAGTGGCAGCCATCCCCCACCACCTGACCCGCCGCGCCGTGCTGGCCGGCGCCGTGGCTGCGCCCTTTGCCGGGCGCGCCTGGGCCGCGACGCCGGGCTGGACGCGGGATGCCTACATGGAGGCGATGCGCAAGTCCGGCCGGCCCACCGACCTGACCGAAGCGCAGTTCCAGGCGATCCAGGCCCGCAAGCCCGCGGCGATGCAGCGGATCGAGACCTACCTGAAAGAGCGCCTCGGCACCCCCGACCCGGCCGTGCTGCGCGCCTTTCAGGAAGTGCCGCGCGAGTATTTCCACTACGTCTATCCCGAGCACCGCTCGCAATCCGGCGTCGCCTACGAGGACGATCCGAAGCCCTGGGCGCTCGGCTACGGCTCCGCGCTGTCGGATTACCTAGGCCAGGCCTACATGACCCAGGTCTGCAAGCCGCAGCCCGGCGACACGACGCTGGAGATCGGCACCGGCAGCGGCTTCCAAAGCTCGCTGCTGTCCCGCATCGTCCAGCACAGCTACTCCATTGAGATCATCGAGCCGTTGGGCCAGGCGGTCAGCAAGATCTTCGCGCCGCTCGGCTACGACAACGTGCAGACCCGGGTCGGCGACGGCTATTTCGGCTGGCCGGAGGTGAAGGGCGGCTTCGACGTGATCATCGTCACCTGCGCCGCGCAGTACGCGCCGCCGGACCTATTCAAGCAGTTGAAGCCCGGCGGGCGGATGCTGATCCCCATTGGGCAGCCGTTCAAGCGAGGGCAGTTGCTGTATGTTTATACGAAGGACGAGGATGGGAAGGTTCGGTCTCGGAAGGACGTGGGGGTGTTCTTTATTCCGATGACGGGGGCGATGATGAACCGGCCGAAGCCGGAGGGTGGGGTAGAGGATCCGCCTGTGAAGGCACCACCTGCTACGACTGAGTAGCTGAATGTAACCGACGAAGTTGTAAATAGCCGGATCGTATATTGCGATCCGGCAAGAAGTGTTTACGCCTTGATTATCTAATCCATCGATGCATGTCGCCAATCAACTGGGTATGAGGTATCCTCCGTACCCACCCGGAAGTAACGCCGAAAAGCCCCATAAACAACTGCTCGTTGCCTACGTCCGATGTTGGAGTTGATGCGCCCCTGAATGACTGACAAGCTCTGACTGTTATCGGCAGTAAGTATAAGTGGGTCTCCATCATTCTCCGCCATTATTTCAAGGAGTTTTGCCTTACGATCCTCCAAAGCCACTTTTGATTGTTCGTTCGTTCGAGCATCACCAAGCGCAGCCATCAATGGAATGAAAAAATTGTCATTGTTCTGAATAGCAGAACGCCACTTCGGATCGTCCGCATAGCTGCTCTTAATTGCCGTGTTTAGATCCTTGCACGCCCACACAAAATCTGCTTTGCAAACTTCGCTGCCTATTTCCGTTATGCGTTCATCTATCGACTTTTCTTCTACGGTTAATTTTACGCTGTCTCCTGCATCTTGTAACAGCTTGGTCGTTTTAACGTGTGGATCGCGTGCAGCGTACGCGCACAGTCCATCAAGCAGGAACTCATAGCGAAAATGAGTGACGCCAGGAATTTGTTGTTCCTCGTTTGTCACGCGCTTTCCCCGCCGTTTCGGATTTTCCCGTTCCTGTCGATCAGTTAACAACGGTAATTCCCAGCTATCAAACATGTCCCGGATATGAGCGGCCATTACCTCAAGCAAATGTCGAGGCAAAACCTTTTGCTGTCCAGCATTTAAAACAATGAAAAGTCGAACAAGCTCCTCGGGTTCCAGATCGTACCATTGTTGAAACACGAAAGGACGTTGTAACAATTCGTCAAGAGACAAGGTCTTCTGGCCGAGATTCTCCATTGCTGCAATTTCATATTCGATGAAATCCTCAGCCGTCTCACCCTGCGCTCGCCGTACCAGCGCGCGTACACCAACGGCAGCAACATGAGTGCGCTGGAGACCATCCACTACTAGGGATCGTTCATCAGGACGATGAACAAGTACAGTCGGTGGTAGTGTCCCACCTCTGAGC
>CAXUJE010000013.1:6585-35288 GCA_964251035.1 uncultured Acetobacteraceae bacterium | reverse complement strand
CCCGGGCACGTGGGGTCGCCGGTGGCCCCCCGCGGGCGGGCCCGCCGCCGCCTGGGGGGGGGCCCGTTGTCGGGCGGCGAGCAGCAGATGCTCGCCATGGGCCGCGCGCTGATGGCCCGGCCCGACCTGCTGATGCTGGACGAGCCGAGCCTGGGCTTGGCGCCGCTGATCGTGCGGGAGGTGTTCCGCATCATCGCCGGGCTGCGCGCCCGCGGCTGCGCCATCCTTCTTGTCGAGCAGAACGCCCGCGCCGCGCTGCAGGTCGCCGATCATGGCTACGTGCTGGAAACCGGCCGCGTGGCGCTGGAGGGGCCGAGCGCCGGGCTGGCCGGGGACGCGCGGGTGATCGGGACCTATCTCGGCATCGGACCGGGCTGAGGCGGAACCGGCCATCGTTGCGCCACGTTTCCAGGCAGGATGCCGTTTGAACGACAGAAGGCAGCCTCCATGCGCAAACTCCTCTTCTCCCTGGCCCTGCTTGGCACGACCGCCCTGCCGGTTTGCGCGGCGCCGGTCATGCAGCCCGGGTTGGCCGCGGCCGCCGCATCCAGCCAGGCAACCGTGCAGACAGTGCAATATGACCGCCGCGAATACCTGCGGCGGCAGGAGTTCCGGCGTCGCCAGGAAATCCGGCGGGAGCGGTTCCGCCGCCGCCAGGCCATCCGGCGCGGCTATGTCCGTCCCTATTAAGCCGATAGGAACAGGCCCGGGCGGCTGGCATCAGCTGCCGTCGTCCGGTTGCGCTTGCAGCCGTAGCCCGAGGTGGTTGCGGTCCATGCCCTGCATGATCGCATCCACGTCGCGCTGCACCGCCGTCCGTGGCCGCGACGGCGCCTGAGAGGACCGGCCGCCCGGTTCCGGCGGGACCATGGGGCCGGCCAGCAGCACGCAGGCGTCCCTGTCGCCGGCCTCGCAATCCTGCTGCAGCCGGCCGAGGAATCCCGGCCGCTGCGGCGCGCAGCCGGCCAAGGCGCCTAGCACTGCCAAGCCCGCAAGCCAATGTGCCCTCATAGATAAGCAGCGCCCGCGGCGGCGGTCATGGCAGGCAAGCCAGAGAGGCACCGCCCCGGGCGGCAACGGACGCGCGATGCCGGCGTCCAGGATTGTGCATCGGTCATGGCTCCTATGATAAAACAACTGGCTAACTGAGGAAACCACCCCGCCACTAAGGAAGACGGCGTTCGGCAAGCCGTTGTTCAACCACTTGGCGCCACGGAGCATCCGGCGGGGCGGCGGCTAAGGCCCGGCGGTACAGGGAAGCCGTGGAGTCGCTGACCCCGCCCTCCGCCCGGGTGGCGGCCTCCGCGGCGCGGGCGGCGAGCACCGGGTCGAAGCGCACCTGAAGCGCCGCGCGCAGCGCCGCCGCGGCGGCAGCGTCGTCGCCGCGGCTTTCCTCGATGTTGCCCAGCAGCAGGAAGCCTTGGCGCGCCTGCTCGCTGTGCGGGTCCATGGCGGCCAGCCGCTCCCGCAACTGCGCGACCAGCGCGTCCTCCTCGGCCGAGTGCGCCTCCTGGCTCGACGCGCCCGGCAGGCCCGGCGAGCCGCCGATGACGTACAGCCCGAGCGCCAGGACCGGCACCAGCGCCAGCACCGCAACCACCGGCGCACGGGAGCCGGGGCGCGCCGCGTCCTCCGCCGCGCCCGCGGTGTGCAGGAGGCGGCGCTGCACCTCCAGCTTGGCGGTGGCGTGCTCCGAGGGCAGGATGCGGCCTTCCGCCAGGTCGCGGTCCAGCTCGGCAAGCTGGTCGCGGTGCAGCGCGATGGCCGGGTCGCGCCCGCCGCGGGCGGCTGTGCGACGGCGCAGCACCGTGGCCAGCGGCGCCAGGGCGGCTGCCGCCAGGACGAGGATGGCCAGCCAGATCATGGAGGCGAAAGGTCGGCCAGGCGGGAGCGTTCCGCCTCTGTCAAGGGAGCGGGCAAGGCCGGGGGGCGGCGCCGCGACAGCAGGGCGAAGCCGAGGCCAACGCCTACCGCCAGCACCGGCGACGCCCAAAGCAGGGCAGTCGCGGCGTTCATCGGCGGGCGCAGGCGCACGAAGTCGCCGTAGCGCGCGACGACCCATTCCGTCGCTTGGCTGTCCGCGTCGCCCGCGGCGATGCGGGTGCGGACGATGCGGCGCAGGTCGCGGGCCAGGTCGGCGTTGCTGTCCTCGATGCTCTCGTTCTGGCAGACGAGGCAGCGGAGCTGCCGGCCGACGTTCTCCGCGCGAGTCTCCTGAGCCGGGTCGGGCAGCATTTCGGCCGGGTCGCTGATGGCGTAGGCGGCGCCGCTCCACAGCAGCGCCAGAAGGAGGACAAGGGCCTTCATGCCATGGCCCGCAGCAGCGGCTGCAACTGCTCGGACACCACACCGGGGGTCAATGGTCCCGCCATGCGCCAGCGCACGATGCCTTGAGGGTCGATCAGGTAGCTTTCCGGCACGCCATAGACGCCCCAGTCGATGGCCACCTGGCCCGGCGCGTCCCGTGCGATGCGGGCATAGGGGTTGCCGTGCCGGGCGACGAAGCCGGAGGCGGCGGGCACGGTGTCCTTGTAGGCGATGCCCCAGATCGGCACGCCGGCGCGGGACAGCGCCATCAGCTCCGGATGCTCGATGACGCAGGGCACGCACCAGCTTGCGAAGAAATTCACCAGAACCGGGCGGCGCAGCGCGATGATGTCGGCGCTGCCAAAGCCTTGGCCCGGCTCCTGCCCGGGCAAGGCGAACTCCGGCATGGGGCGGCCGATGAGCTGGCTCGGCACGTCGTGCGGGTCGAACCGGCCGGCCTTCATGCGGCCCAGCACCGTCATGAACCCGGCGCCGGCCAGCACCGCCGCGCCGAACGGCGCCAGCAGCAGGGCCTGGCGGCGGTTCACGCGACCGCGGACCCGGGCCGCACGGCGGCCCGGGCTGGGGCGCCGACCCGCGTGCGGCGGTCCAGAAGCGACAGGCCGCCGCCCATCGCCATGACCAAAGCGCCGAACCAGATCCAAGGGGCCAGCGGGTTGTAGTTGAGGCGCATGATCGCCGCGTCGTCCCGCTCCTCGCCCAGCACCACGTAAAGGTCGGCGATGCCGTTGGTGTGGATCGCCGCCTCGGTCGTCGTCATGCGCTGCACCGGGAAGGTGCGGCGCGACGGCTGCATGGTGGCGACCAGCCGCCCGTTGCGCTCCAGCCGCATCGTCGCGACACGCTCCGCGTAGTTCGGCCCGGCCTGGTTGCGCAGCCCTTCAAGAGTCCAGCTATAGCCCGCCGATTGCACGGTGTCCCCGGGATGCATCAGCACGACCTGCTGGGTCGCAAGCGACATGCCGGCGATGCCCGCAACCAGCACGCCCATGCCGGCATGGCCCAGGGCCGCGCCGAACATCGAGAGCCGCAGCCCGCGCAGCCGGGCCACGCTGTCTCCGAACGGCACCCGGAACAGCCGGATGCGCTCGACCACCTCGGCGAACGACCCCAGGACCAGCCAAGCTGCGCCGCCGAACGCCAACGCCGGCAGCCCGCGCGCCGGGCCGAGCGCCGCGATGATTCCCACGGCCAGCGCCGCGACCGCCGCCCACCACAGGCGTAGCAGCGCCGGCGCCAGTTGCGCGCGCTTCCACGCCATGGTCGGCGCCACGACCATCGCCGCGAACACCGGCAGGCATAGCGGCAGCACGGTCGCGTTGAAGAACGGGGCGCCTACGGAGATCTTGGTGCCCAGCACGAAGTCGGCGAACAACGGGTACATGGTCCCGGTGATCACCACCGCCGCCATGCTGCACAGCAGGACGTTGTTCAGCACCAAGGCGCCTTCCCGGCTCAACGGCGCGAACAGCCCACCGGGCGCCAGCGAAGGCGCGCGGAAGGCGAACAGCAGCAAGGAGCCACCGATCACGATGGCCAGCAGGCCCAGGATGAACACGCCGCGCGTCGGGTCGTTGGCGAAGGCGTGCACGGAGTTGAGGATGCCCGACCGCACCAGGAAGGTGCCGGACAGGCTGAGCGAGAAGGTGCCGATGGCGAGCAGCACGGTCCAGACCTTCAAAGCCTCCCGCTTCTCCACCACGATGGCCGAGTGCAGCAGCGCGGTGCCGGTGAGCCACGGCAGCAGGGAAGCGTTCTCGACCGGGTCCCAGAACCAGAAGCCGCCCCAGCCCAGCACGTAGTAGGCCCACCAGGAGCCGAGCGCGATGCCCATGGTCAGCAGGCACCAACTCGCCAGCGTCCAGGGCCGCACCCAGCGGCCCCAGGCGGCGTCGATCCGGCCCTCCAGCAACGCGGCGACGGCGAAGGCGAAGGGCACGGCGAAGCCGACATAGCCGGAGTAGAGGATGGGCGGATGGAAGGCGAGGCCGGGGTCCTGCAGCAGCGGGTTCATGTCCCGCCCGTCGAACGGAGGCGGCCACAGCCTGTTGAACGGGTTGCTGGCCAGCAGCGCGAACAGCAGGAACCCGGCGGAACTGCCGCCCAGCACCCCGATCACCCGCGCCCGCAACGCGGACGGCAGCCCACGCCCGAACGCCGCCACCGCGCCACCGCAGAGCGCCAGGATCAGGCCCCAAAGCAGGATCGACCCCTCGTGGTTGCCCCAGGTGCCGGTGACTTTATACAGCAATGGCTTCAGCGTGTGGCTGTTCTCCGCCACGTTCAGCACGGAGAAGTCGTCGGCGACGCTGCACCACACCAGGGCGCCGAAGGAGGCGCCAAGCGCCAGCAACTGCCCAATCGCCAGCGCCGGGGCGGCGGCCATCAGCCGGGCGTCGTTGCGGTGCGCGCCCCAGATCGGCAGCACCGTCTGCGCCAGGGCAAGCGCGCAGGCCAAGGCGAGCGCGAAGTGGCCGAGTTCGGGGATCATAGCCCGCCCACCTTCTGCGGCGCCTCCACCTTCGTCGGCGCCAGCGTGTTCCAGGTCGCGGCGGGCGGCGGCGGCCCTTGCTCGGGCCGCCATTGGCCGGTGCGCTTCAGCGCGTCCGCGACATCCTTGGGCATGTAGGTCTCGTCATGCTTGGCCAGCACCTCCTGCGCGCGGAAGCTGCCGTCGGGTTGCAGGGTGCCGAGCGTCACCGCGCCCTGCCCTTCGCGGAACAGGTCGGGCAGGATGCCGGAATAGGACACGTCCACGGCAGCCCGGCCGTCGGTGATGCGGAAGCGCGCGGTGGGCTGGCCGCGCTCCTGCCCGCGATGGATGCTGCCAGTCTCCACCAAGCCGCCCAGGCGCAGGGTGCGGCCCGGGCCTGCCGCGTGCGCCGCGAGGTCAGAGGGCGCCACGAAGAACACGATGTTGTCGCTGAACGCGGCCAAACCCAGCGTGGTCGCCGAGCCGACGCCAAGGCCGCAGGCCAGCACGATCCAGAGCCTACGCCGCTTGCGGGTCATGCGGCCCCCCCATGCTGGTGCTCCGGGGGTCGATCTGCGCCAGCCGCCGCCGGGCGCGGGCCAGCCGCCGCCACGCGCCGGCGGCGAAGGCGAGCGGCACGGCCAGGCCCAGCCCGAACGACGCGGCGATATAGGGCAAGTGCGTCATGCGGAGGCTCCGTGCCGCTCGGCGCCGGCCAGCAGCAGGCCGCGGATGCGGCGTTCCATGACTGCCGCCCGCAGCCGCGCCACGGTGATGGCCGCGAATGTGAAGGTGAAGCCGACCGCGCACACCAGCAGCGGCCAGAGCATCGTCACCGCCATGGTCGGCGCCCCGGTCAGGGTGATGGTCGCCGGCTGGTGCAGCGTGTTCCACCAATCGACGCTGAACTTGATGACCGGCAGGTTGACCACGCCGACCAAGGCGAGGATCGCCCCGGCGCGGTAGCCGCGGTTCGGGTCGTCGAACGCCCGCACCAGCGCGATGTGGCCGACATACAGGAAGAACAGCACCAGCACGCTGGTCAGCCTTGCGTCCCACACCCACCACGCGCCCCACATCGGCTTGCCCCACAGGCTGCCGGTCACGAGGCACAGCGCCGTGAACCCGGCGCCCACCGGCCCGATCTCGACCGCTGCCAAATCCGCCAGCGGATGCCGCCAGACCAAGGATGCGAGCGAGGCGAGCGCCAGGCTGGAATACCCGGCCGAGGCCAGCCAGGCTGCGGGCACGTGCACGTACATGATCCGCACCGCGTCGCCCTGCTGCCAGTCCGCCGGCGCCAGGAACAGCCCCCAGGCGAGGCCGCCGCCCGTCAGCAGCAAAGCTGCCACCGACAGCCACGGCTGCGCCCGCCCGGCCACGCGCAGGAAACGGCCAGGATTGGCGAAGCGGTGCAGGCTGCGCGACGGGCGCGCGGGGAATGCTGTAGCGTCCACCCGTCGAAGATAGCACGAGTTTCCGGGAGTTGAAGGCACCCGTTGATCGGCTACTGTGCGCCGCACACACCAAGGGGGCTGACATGCTGTTCGCCATCATCTGCACCGACCGGCCGGCAAGCCTCGACCTGCGCCTCGCGACGCGGGCGGCGCACATCGCCTATCTCACCACCTACGCCGACCGCGTGGTGCAGGGCGGCCCGCTTCTGGACACCGACGGACGGCCCTGCGGCAGCCTGCTGCTGGTCGATGTCGCGGACCGCGCCGCCGCCGAGGGCTTCGCCGCCGGCGACCCTTACGGCCGCTCAGGCCTGTTCGAGAGCACCATCATCCGCCCCTTCCGCACCGTGTTCAAGGACGGGGAGCAGGTGGAGTAATGGCCTACTGGCTGGTGAAGTCGGAGCCGGACGTGTTTGACTGGGACCAGCACGTGGCGCGCGGCGTCGAACCCTGGACCGGGGTGCGCAACCACTCGGCCAAGCTCAACCTCATGGCCATGCGGCTCGGCGACCGGGCGTTCTTCTACCATTCCAACATCGGCAGGGCGGTAGTGGGCGTCGTCGAGGTGGCGCGGGAAGCCTACCCGGACCCGACGGCGGAAAGCGGCCCCTGGGTCTGCGTCGATATGCGCGCCGTGGCGCCCCTGCCGCGTCCGGTCACGCTGGCGGAGATCAAGGCGCACCCGGAACTCGTCGGCATGCCGCTGCTCCGCCTGTCCCGCCTGTCCGTCAGCCCGGTGTCCGACGCGCATTGGCAGCACGTCATGGACCTGGCGGAGGGGACGGCGTGACCGACCGGACGCTGTGCCGCCTGGAGGACATCCCGGACGGCGCGTCGCGCGGCTTCGGCCCGGCGCGTGGCGGCTTCACCGGGCTGTTCGCTGTCCGGCGCGGCCCGGCCGTCTTCGTTTACGTGAACGCCTGCCCGCATGTCGGCGCAGCGCTCGACCGGGCGCCGTCCGCGGTCAGGAACCGGTCCGGCGCCCGCATCGCCTGCGGGGCGCACGGCGCGCAGTTCGAGGTCGAGGGCGGGGTCTGCGTGCAAGGCCCCTGCGTCGGCGCCCGGCTGGAGGCGGTGCCGGCGCGGATAGTTGACGGGGCGGTACTGGTGCCAGCCGACGCCGGGCTGTAATCTCGGGCGCAACAGCAATACACACCGAGGGAACGCAGAGTGTCCGACCACACCTACCCCGTCCTGCCCGAGATCGCGGCCCATGCCCACGTGACCGCCGAGCAGCACCGCGCCATGACCGAGGCCGCCATCGCCGATCCCGAGGCGTTCTGGTCCGAGCAGGCGCGGCGCGTCGCCTGGATGCGCGCGCCCACCCGCGCCAAGGACACCAGCTTCGAGGGCGACGTCAGCATCCGATGGTACGAGGACGGCACGCTGAACGCATCGGCCACCTGCCTCGACCGGCATCTGGCGGAGCGTCCGGACCAGGTCGCGATCATCTGGGAGGGCGACGACCCGAACCAGCAGCGCCGGGTCACCTACCGCGAGCTGCACGAGGAGGTGTGCCGCCTGGCCAACGCGCTGCGCGCGCTCGGCGTGAAGCGCGGGGACCGGGTGACGATTTACCTGCCGATGGTGGTGGAGGCCGCGGTGGCGATGCTGGCCTGCGCCCGGCTCGGCGCGATCCACGCCATCGTGTTCGGCGGCTTCTCTCCGGACAGCCTGGCGAACCGCATCAACGACTGCGGCAGCACCCTGCTGATCACCGCCGACGAGGGCCGCCGCGGCGGGCGCCGCGTGGCGCTCAAGGCCAACGCCGACGAGGCGCTGAAGCACTGCCCGACGGTCCAGCACGTCGTCGTCGTGCAGGTGACGGGCGGCAGCGTGCCGATGCAGGACGGGCGCGACCACGACTACGCGCCGCTGCTCGCCGCAGCCCACCCCGACTGCCCACCGGAGGAGATGGGGGCGGAGGACCCGCTGTTCATCCTCTACACCTCCGGCAGCACCGGACAGCCGAAGGGCGTGCTGCACACCACGGGCGGCTACATGGTCTGGGCGGCGATGACGCACCAGCTCGTGTTCGACTACCAGCCGGGCGAGGTGTACTGGTGCACGGCCGACGTGGGCTGGGTCACGGGGCACACCTACATCGTCTACGGTCCGCTCGCCAACGGCGCCACCACGCTGATGTTCGAGGGCATCCCCAACTACCCCAGCAGCTCGCGCTTCTGGCAGGTGGTGGACAAGCACCGGGTCAACATCTTCTACACCGCACCCACGGCCATCCGCGCGCTGATGCGGGAAGGCGAAGGGCCGGTGCAGTCCACCTCCCGCGCCTCGCTCCGCATCCTCGGCAGCGTCGGCGAGCCGATCAACCCGGAAGCGTGGCTGTGGTACTACCGCGTTGTCGGCAACGAGCGCTGCCCGATTGTCGATACCTGGTGGCAGACGGAGACCGGCGGCATCCTGATCTCCCCCCTGCCCGGCGCCGTGCCGGTCAAGCCCGGCTCCGCCACCCTGCCGCTCCCCGGCATCCGCCCGGTGCTGGTGGACGGCGAGGGCAAGACGCTGGAGGGCGCCGTCGAGGGCAACCTGTGCATGGCCGATAGCTGGCCCGGCCAGATGCGGACGCTGTACGGCGACCACGCCCGCTTCGTGCAGACGTACTTCACCACCTTCAAGGGCCTGTACTTCACCGGCGACGGGGCGCGGCGGGACGAGGACGGGTATTACTGGATCACCGGCCGGGTCGATGACGTGATCAACGTGAGCGGGCACCGCATGGGCACCGCCGAGGTCGAAAGCGCGCTGGTGGCCCATCCCAAGGTGGCGGAGGCCGCCGTCGTCGGCTTCCCGCACGACATCAAGGGCCAGGGCATCTATGCCTACGTGACGCTGGTGGACGGCGAGGAGCCGACCGAGGCGCTGCGCAAGGAGCTGGTCGCCTGGGTGCGGCGGGAGATCGGCCCGATCGCCGCGCCTGACGCGATCCAGTGGGCGCCGGGCTTGCCGAAAACCCGGTCGGGCAAGATCATGCGCCGCATCCTGCGCAAGATCGCCGCCAACGAGACGGACGGGCTGGGCGACACCAGCACCTTGGCCGATCCCGGCGTGGTCACGGATTTGGTGAGCGGCCGGGCGGGCTGAGCGGCGGCGGGGCGCGGCGCTCCGGAGCGCCCTGTCTAACCCCGTGGCAGTTCCTGCTCCACCAAGCCTGCCCAGAAGCTGGCGCCAAGGGGCAGGATGTCGTCGTTGAAGTCGTAGCGCGCGTTGTGCAGCGGGACCGCGCCGCGGGCGCCGTCGCGCTGGCCGATCCGCACGAAGCAGCCCGGCACCGCCTGCGCCATGTAGGAGAAGTCCTCGCCGCCCATGGTCGGCGGCGCCTCGGTGATCACCTTGCCCTCGCCCAGCAGCCGCTCCGCCGCACGCACGGCGCGGAGCGTCGGCTCGGGCGCGTTCACCACGGACGGGTAGCCCCGCTCGTACTCCAGCGCCGCCGTCGCGCCATAGGTGGCGGCGACCGCTTCCGCCGTCTCTCCCATGATGCGCTCCATCTCGTCCCGCACCTCGGCGTCCAGCGTGCGGACGGTGCCGTTCAGCGCGGCGCCGTCCGGGATCACGTTGCTGGCGCTGCCGGCGTGGAACTGGGTGATGCTCAGCACCGCGCTCTTGAGCGGGTCGATGCGCCGGGACACCGCGCTTTGCAGCGCCAGCACGACGTGGCTGCCGATCACCACCGGGTCGATGCTGAGGTGCGGCCGGGCCGCGTGGCCGCCGCGCCCGGCGATCCTGATCCAGAAGGTGTCGGCCGCGGCGCAGACCTGGCCCGTCGCCGCCTGCATGGTGCCGGCCGGCAGCGAGGGGTCGTTGTGTGCGCCGAACACCATGTCGCAGGGGAAGCGCCGGAACAGCCCCTCCTCGACCATCACGCGCCCACCGCCGCCGCCTTCCTCCGCCGGCTGGAAGATGAAGTGCACGGTGCCGTCGAAGTTGCGGGTTTCCGCCAGGTAGCGCGCCGCCCCCAGCAGCATGGTCGTGTGCCCGTCATGGCCGCAGGCGTGCATCCGGCCCGGCGCCGTCGAGCGGTGCGCGAACTCGTTCTCCTCCGTCATCGGCAGGCAGTCCATGTCCGCCCGCAGGCCAATGGCCCGCCCGGACGCCCCCTGGCGCAGCGTGCCGACCAGCCCGGTGCCGGCGATGCCGCGCGTGACCTCGATCCCCCATTCCGCCAGCTTGGCCGCGACGGCGTCGCTGGTGCGGCGCTCCTCGAAGCCCAGTTCCGGGTGGGCGTGCAGGTCCTGCCGCCAGGCGGTCAGCTCGGGCTGGAGGTCGGCGATGCGGTTGTGGACAGGCATGGGATGGGGCGTCTCCGTGTCGTCAAAGGGTGCCGCCGTGGCGCCCAGCTGCCGCGCCGAGACGCAGCCTGAGCGCCTGCAGCTTGATGAACCCTTGGGCGTCGGTCTGATCATAGGCGCCCTGGTCGTCCTCGAAGGTGACGACCGCCATGGAATACAGGCTGTTCGGGCTTTCCCGCCCGATCACGGTCACGTTGCCCTTATACAGCTTCAACCGCACCCGGCCGGTCACGCTGCGCTGGCTTTCGTCGATGGCGGCCTGCAGCATCCGCCGCTCCGGGCTGAACCAGAAGCCGTTGTAGATCAGCTCGGCATAGCGCGGCATCAGGCTGTCCTTGAGGTGCGCGGCTTCCCGGTCGAGCGTGATGCTCTCGATGCCGCGGTGCGCGACCAGCAGGATGGAGCCGCCGGGCGTCTCGTACACGCCACGGGACTTCATGCCGACGAAGCGGTTCTCCACCATGTCCAGCCGGCCGATGCCGTTGGCCCGGCCCAGCTCGTTCAGCCGGGCCAGCAGGGACGCGGGCGACAGGGCGGCGCCGTCGATGGCGACGGGGTCGCCGTGCTCGAAGTCGATGCTGATGACCCTGGACTGGTCCGGCGCGTCCTCCGGGCGGATGGTGCGCTGATAGACCACCTCCGGCGCCTCCTCGGCCGGGTCTTCCAGCATCTTGCCTTCGGAGGACGAGTGCAGCAGGTTGGCGTCCACGCTGAACGGCGCCTCGCCCCGCTTGTCGCGGGCGATGGGGATCTGGTGCGCCTCGGCGAACTCCAGCAGCCGGGTGCGGCTGGTCAGGTCCCATTCGCGCCAGGGGGCGATCACCTTGATGTCGGGCTTGAGCGCGTAGTAGGCGATCTCGAACCGCACCTGGTCATTGCCCTTGCCCGTGGCGCCGTGCGCCACCGCGTCGGCGCCGACCTGCTCGGCGATCTCGATCTGCCGCTGGGCGATCAAGGGGCGGGCGATGCTCGTGCCGAGCAGGTACTGGCCCTCGTACACCGTGTTGGCGCGGAACATCGGGAACACGAAGTCGCGGACGAAGGTCTCGCGCAGGTCATCGACGAAGATTTCCTTGACGCCAAGCAGCTCGGCCTTGCGCCGGGCCGGCTCCAGCTCCTCGCCCTGGCCGAGGTCGGCGGTGAAGGTCACGACCTCGCATCCGTAGGTGGTCTGCAGCCAGCGCAGGATGACGCTGGTGTCCAGCCCGCCGGAATAGGCGAGCACGACCTTCTTTACATCCTTGACGCGCATTGAACTCTCTTCTGACCAACCGGAATGGCAGAGCTTGCCCATCCGACGAGCGTCCGGCAAGTGGAGGCACGGGGGTGGAATGCAGCAGGGTTGCTCAGAACCCGACCAGCAGGGTGTCAAGCGCGCGGATCACACGGCCGTGCTGCTCCATGAGCGAGGCCACGGCCCGCCTCAACTCGTGTCCTGGGACGCTGGCGATCGCTTGAGCGACCATCACACGCCGCTCGCCGCGGATCTCAAAAACCGGGTTGAGTCCGCTGATCGGCTTGGGCGCCCTGTCCTCCCGCAGCAGGGGCACTACGGTCCGAGCTGCAAGGTGGGACAGGAGGTCGGCCTGAACGTCGAGGACGTAACCGTCCTGGCTTTTGCCAGGCATTGGGTGCACGTCGAGCCGAGGCGTCAGAACTGGCGATAGGCGGCGAGCGGCAGGCCATGCTGGGCGATGTGTCCGTTCCAGGCATCCATGGCATCCCGATTTTCTTCAAGCCAGCGGTGCCGGCGCCCCTCTGCCACAGCTTGGGCGAGGCCATGCTCGCAGGCCTGCGACAGGTTGATCCCCATCTCGCGCGCATCGCGCAACAGCGTCTCCGGCAACGTCACATTGGTGGCACGCCGTGGCGAGAGGGTGGTCGAGACAGCGGGCGACGCGGGACGGGGCACGGTGACACCTCGGCGTTGAGTCTTTCAGTATGCGCACTCGTCGTGCGCATGACGAACCACCGTACCTGGAGTTGACGGTGCAGCTAAAGCGCCGGCGCCACATGGCCCCGGCATGGGCCGAAGCCGATGGACGCCGCGCCATCCCGCCGGGCGCGGGCGCACAGGATCACCTCGTCGCCGTCTTCCAGGAAGCGCCGCTCCTCGCCGGAGGGCAAGGTGATCGGGGCGCGTCCGCCCCCCGTGATCTCCAGCAGGCTGCCGCAGCCGTCGGAGGTCGGCGCGGAGATGGTGCCGGTGCCCAGAAGGTCGCCGGGGTTGAGGTTGCAGCCGTTGCTCGCGTGGTGCGCCAGGAGCTGGGCCGGGGTCCAATACAGCGACAGGCTCGACCCGATGGACAGGCGGTGCGGCGCCAGGCCCTGCTTGCGCATGGCGGCGGTGATCAGCAGCACCTCCAGCTCAAGGTCCAGCGCGCCGCCGTCCTGGTCCGCGGGGTCGTGCAGGTGGGGCAGCGGCGCCGGGTCGCCGGACGGGCGCGGCGGCTGGGGGCTGCGGAACGGCGCCAGCGCTTCGGGCGTCACGATCCAGGGGCTGATGGTGGTGCTGAAGCTTTTCGCCAGGAACGGGCCGAGCGGCTGGGCTTCCCAGCCCTGGATGTCCCGCGCCGACCAGTCGTTCAGCAGGCAGAACCCGGCGATGTGCGCCGATGCCTCGCCGATGGGAATGGCGGTGCCGAGCGCGTTGCCGGGGCCGACCCAGATGCCGAGTTCCAGTTCGTAGTCGAGGTTGCGGCTCGGCCCGAAGCTCGGCACGGCCTCCGACGCCGGCTTGCGCTGGCCGTTGGGGCGCCGCACCTCGGCGCCGCTGGGCCGCAGGCTGCTGGCCCGGCCGTGGTAGCCGATGGGCACCCATTTGTAGTTCGGGGTCAGCGGCGCGTCCGGGCGGAACAGCCTGCCGGTCGCCTCCGCATGGTGGATGCCGGCGAAGAAGTCCGTGTAGTCGCCGACATGCGCCGGCAGGTACAGGATGCAGTCCTCCGCCCGGTGCAGCAGATGCAGGCGCTCGTCCGATCCCTCCTGCAGCAGGGCGCTGACCGCATCGCGCAGCGCGATGCGCGGCCCGGCGCCCAGCGCCAGGAACGGGTTGAGCGACGGACCGGTGCAGGCATGGGCGGCGGCCTGCGCCTCCTCGTCCAGCAGCCCCTCCTCGTGCACCGCGCGCAGGTCCAGGACCATGTCGCCGATGGCGATGCCGCCGCGCGGCGCCCCAGCCAGCGGCCCGAACACGCCGAAGGGCAGGTTCTGGATCGGGAAGTCCGGGTGCCCGTTGGCGCTGGCGACCCAGCTTTGCAGCGACGGGTCGTGGGTGTGGTCAATCGTCATGTCAGGGCGCCCCTGCGTTCGGGTTGCTCGGATCGAAACACTTCTGCAGCCCGGCCCAGCAGTCCGCGTAATCCTGCTGCAACTGCGGCGCCGACGCCGCGAAGGCGGTCACGCGCTGGCGGTGCCGGCTTTCGAACATGAAGGCCATGGTGCCCTGCAGCTTGTGGGGCCCGAGCTCCGCGGCGCTGGCCCGCGCGAAGGCGTCCGCGTCGGGGCCGTGCGGCAGCATGGCGTTGTGCAGGCTGCACCCGCCGGGCACGAACCCTTGAGGTTTCGCGTCGTACTGGCCGTAGATCAGCCCCATGAACTCGCTCATGCAGTTCATGTGGTACCAGGGCGGGCGGAAGGTGTCCTCGGCCACCAGCCAGCGGTCGGGGAAGCAGACGAAATCGACGTTGGCGGTGCCGGGCGTCTCGGAGGGCGCGGTCAGCACGGTGAAGATGCTGGGGTCCGCGTGGTCGAACAGCAGCGGACCCACGGGGGAAAAGCGGCGCAGGTCGTACTTGTACGGCGCGTAGTTGCCGTGCCAGGCGACGACGTCGAGCGGGCTTTGGCCGATGTCCGCCACCCACAGCGCGCCGCCCTGCTTGACGAACAGGCGTGACGGGGCCTCGTGGTCCTCGTAGGCCGCCACGGGGGCCATGAAGTCGCGCGGGTTGGCCAGGCAGTTGGCGCCGATGGGGCCGCGCTCCGGCAGGGTGAAGGCGCCGCCGTAGTTCTCGCAGACGTAGCCGCGGGACGCGCCGCCCGGCAGTTCCGCCCGGAACTTCACGCCGCGCGGGATCACGGCGATTTCCCCGGGTTCGAGGCCGATGGTGCCGAACTCCGTGCACAGGCGCAGCCGGCCCTGCTCCGGCACGATCAGCAGCTCGCCGTCGGCGTCATAGAAATACTCGTCCACCATCGAGCGGGTCGCGGCGTAGACATGGGCGCCCATGCCGGCCTGCGCGTCCGCGTCCCCGGCGGTGGTCATGGTGCGGAAGCCCTCGATGAACGATGTCGGCTGCTCCGGCAGCGGCAGCGGGTCCCAGCGCATGGGGGCGGGCGGCACGACCGTCTCCGCGCAGGGCGCGGTGCGCCACAGCCCGGCCCCACTGTACGGCATCGAGGCCGGGCGGAACCGGCCCCAATGCCGCACGGTCGGGCGGATGCGGTAGAGCCAAGACCGCTCGTTGCTGGCCCGGGGTGCTGTGAACGGGCTGCCGCTGAGCTGCTCGGCGTAGAGGCCGTAGGGGCAGCGCTGCGGCGAGTTGCGCCCGACCGGCAGCGCGCCGGGCAGCGCCTCCGTCTCGAAGCCGTTGCCGAAGCCGGTCTGATAGGCAGGTGCCAGCCCCACCTTCGTGGTCCGCATCACGTTCACGATCCTGCCTCCGCGGATTGGGCGACCTCGATGGCGTGCAGCACGATGCCGTCGTCGCCGATGTGGTTGGCCAGCAGCAGCACCAAGGCGGCGTCCAGGCGGCGGGACGCGGCCGGGTCCAGCCCGTCATGCGCCGCCACCAGCGCCGCGAACAACCCGTCAGGGTCGGCGAGCCGCGGCGTCAGGTCGAGGGGCATCAGGCGACGCGCCCCAGCATGGCCGGGGCGGCGTGGCCCAGGGCGTGGCGCATGGCCGCCGTCACCCGGTCCCGGTCAAAGCGGTGGAACAGGGCGGCCAAATGCCCATCCGGGCGCAGCAGCACGCAGGCGCCGGGGGCTGCGCCGTAGCGCCGCGCTGCCAAGCCGCGCACGTCGTGCAGCGCGTCCGGCGCGATGCGGATCGTGGCGACGCTGGGGATGTCAGGCGTCGCCGGGCCGAACACCAATAAAGAAAAACCTGGCCCAGCGGCATGGCGCAGCAGCCAATCCGGCTGGCCCCCCAAGGTCATCGGCGCGTCCACCGCCGGCGTGCCCGGCGGCAGGCAGCCCGGCCACTCGTCGGTGTCCGGCGCGTTCAGCGGGCTGTCCAGCAGGCGCGCGGGGCGCGACAGCCGGCCGGAGTTCACCAGCGGGCGCGCGAAGCCATGCCGCGCCGCCAGGGTCAGCGCCGCGTCGCGGTAGGCGCGGGCGGCATCCGTTTTCGGCGTGATGAAGTCGGTGGCGCGCGTGCTGTGCAGGATGTTCTCGTCCGCCGCCGCGACGCGCTCCGCGTCGTAGCTGCGGATCAGCGCCGGGCCGGCCGCGCCCCCGATCACCGCGGCGAGCTTCCAGCCCAAATTGTCCGCGTCCTGCACCCCGCCATTGCCGCCGCGGGCGCCGAAGGGGCTAACTTGGTGGGCGCTGTCGCCCATGAACACCACGCGATCATGCACGAACCGCTCCAGCCGGCGGCAGCGGAAGGTATAGACGCTGACCCACTCCAGCTCGAACTTCACGTCCGGCCCCAGCATGGCCTGCACCCGGGGAATGACGCGCTCGGGCCGGAGCTCCTCCTCCGGATCGGCGTCCCAGCCGAGCTGCAGGTCGATGCGCCACACGTCGTCCGGCTGCTTGTGCAGCAGGGCCGACTGGTTGCGGTGGAAGGGCGGGTCGAACCAGAACCAGCGCTCGGTCGGGAACGGGGCGCGCATCACCACGTCGGCGATCAGGAAGCGGTCGCGGAAGCTCTTGCCCACGAAGGGCAGGCCCAGGCACTGCCGCACGAAGCTGCGCGCGCCGTCGGCGGCGATCAGCCAGTCGGTCGTCAGGGTGTAGAATCCGGCCGGTGTTTCGACCGTGACCGTGGCGATCTCGGCCCGGCTTTCTACCCCGGTTACTGCGTGCCGCCAGCGCAGGTCCACGAGGCCGGTCGCCTGGCACGCCTCCACCAGCCATTCCTCGGCGTAGTATTGCTGCAGGTTGATGAAGGCCGGGTATTCGTGCCCGTCCTCCGGCAGCAGGTCGAAGTCGAAGAGTTGGCGCTCGCCGAAGAACACCCGGCCGATGTTCCAGGTGATGCCCTTCGCCAACATGCGTTGCCCCAAGCCCAGCCGGCCGTAGATTTCCAGCGTGCGCTGGGCGAAGCAGATCGCCCGCGACCCGGTGCTGACCGTGTCGTCGTCGTCCAGCACCACCACGGGCACGCCGCGCCGTGCCAAGTCGAGCGCCAGCGTCAGCCCGACCAGCCCGCCGCCCGCCACCACCGCCGGATGGTGCGCCGTGCCCGAGGGGGCTGGCGCCGTGGCGTAGCGGGGGGCGGCGTGCGGCATCAGAGCTTTCCGAGCGCCCCGTCCGCCGGAGGGGCCGCCCTGCCCTGCTCCAGCGCCCGCCACATCTCGACGTCGCGCTCGGCGGTCCAGATGCGCGGGTGGTCCAGGCCGCGCGCCTCGTCATGCGCCCGGGTGACGTTGAACGGCATGCAGTGCTCGAAGATGACCCATTGCCCGTACTTGGGCCGCATCTCCGCCATCGCCTGGTCGTACACCTCTTTCAGCCCGGCGCCCCCGGCCGAGGCGCGCTGCACGATGTCGAACAGGTCGGAGGTGAAGGCGCGGGTGCCCTCGATGGCCTCCCGGCATTCGGCGGCATTCGTCAAGGCCCGTCCGCGCCCGGGCACCAGCGCTTCCGCCCCCAGCGCCTCGGCGGCGGCGAGGGTGCCGGGCCAGTCGGCGAAGTGCGCGTCGCCGCAATAGGGCGTCGCGCCGAACTCCACGACATCGCCGCTGAACAGCACCCGCTCCTTCGGCAGCCAGACGACGGTGTCGCCGGCGGTGTGGCTGCGCCCGATGTGGATGACCTGCACTTCGCGCTTGCCCAGATACAGCGTCATGCGGTTATGGAAGGTGAGCGTCGGCCAGGTCAGGCCGGGGATGCTGTCGCGTCCGCGGAACAACCGGGGGAAGCGGCCGATCTCGCTGTCGGCGTCCTGCTGGCCGCGTTCCGCGATCATGGTGCGGCACACGTCGGAGGCGATGATCTCCGCGCCCTCGTAGGCGCTGGCGCCCAGCACCCGCACGGCGTGGTAGTGGGACAGCACGACATGGCGGACCGGCTTGTCGGTCACGCCGCGGATGCGGGCGAGCACGCCCTGGGCCATCAGCGGCGTCGCCTGCGCGTCCACCACCAGCACGCTGTCGTCGCCTATCACCACGCCGCTGTTCGGGTCGCCTTCCGCCGTGTAGCCGTACAGGCCCGGCGCCAGCTCGTCGAAGCTGATGGCCTTATCCGTGAGGTCCTTGGTGCTGGCGAAGCCGGACATGGTGCGCCCCTCTGTAGCCTGGCGGCACGGTAGGCCAGGCCGGGTCCGGCTTCAACTCACAGGTCTGCGCCGCCTTGGGGCGGCGGCGCCCAGGCCCGCCGCGGCTGCCGGTTCTCCCAGAAGTCCCGGAGGTAGGTGTCTGGACATGCGTCGTTCTCGGCCAGCAAGTCCCTGTGCCGCCCTTCCTCAAAGGCCTTCAACCAGACTTTCTGGCTTGCGTTCCCGCCACGGGCCGCCCGCCGTTTGAAGTCCGCCTCGGACTTGAACTGGAAATGCGCCACATACGCCGTCGCCAGCGCATGGTCCTGAAAGCCCGGGCGGTTGATGAGCGCCTGCGCCCGCGACGGCCACTTGTCGGTGTAGTGCAGCAAGGGCACGCCGAGCACGTCGCAGACGCGGAGGCCGGGAAGGCCGTAGTCGTCCCAGAAATGCCAGAACGCGCGGGCGCCCTTGTCGATCCGGGTCCATATCTTCTTCGGATCGGCGAAGCGCGCCCGGATGAAGTTCTTGGTGTGGAAGTCCATCCGGCGGTTCCGGCGGGTGAGGCCGGTCAGCACGCTGCCGGGCTTGCGCGTCCGGCGACCGTTCGCGCCGTAAACAACCCAGTTGAAGTAGACCGCGTCGAAGTGCGGCTCCAATGGCGACATGAAGCGGGGCAAGTCGTTATGCCCCTTGATGACCAGGAACTCGTCGATGTCGAGGAAGCAGAGCCACTCGGTTTCAAGCCGATGGTGCGACAGGAAATGGTGATACATGCGCATCTGACCTCCCTTGCTTGGGTGCCAGTGCCGGTAGGTGACAAAGGGGCGAGGACCCTCCAGATGCGGGCCGATGGCGTTCTTGAGCGTGGCGGCGTTGTCGTCGTTTGAATAAAGGTAAACGTGATCGATGCCGATGGACTGATGGTAGTCGAGCCATTCGAGGATGTCTTTCTCTTCCCACCGCGCGCAGGCAACCAGCGAAAATCTATGTTCCGGCATTACGCTATCCTTGGAAGCCGTTCAGGTCTACCCCAGGCAATCGTTTCGGATCAACACTCGAATCGCCAGCGTCCGTTAGGAAGGGATTGACGTTTTGAGAGCGTCGGCAACCCTGCGCCGGGGCCATGCAAGGCCAAGCGCGCCCCGCGCCGCAACGGCTTCGTGACACCGCGGCCCGACCCGGCCATCCTAGGGCATCGCCGCACCCAGACGGCTCTTTGTTCAGGAAATGCCCCATGCTCGGATTGATGCAATCGCAGCCGCTGCTGGTCTCCTCCATCATCACCCACGCCGCCCGCCACCACGCGGAGGCCGAGGTCGTGTCCCGCACGACCGAGGGCGCGATCCACCGCACCAACTATGCCGGAATCGAGCGGCGCGCCCGCACCCTGGCCCGGGCGCTGCTGCGGCTCGGGGTACAGCCCTCCGACCGGGTGGCGACGCTCGCCTGGAACGGGCATCGGCACCTGGAGCTGTACTACGCGGTGTCCGGCATGGGAGCGGTCATCCACACGGTGAACCCGCGCCTCGCGCCCGACGACATCGCCTTCGTGCTGAACGACGCCGGCAGCGGCATCGTGTTCGCCGACACCAGCTTCGTCCCGCTGCTCGCCGCCATAGCCCCCCTCGTCCCCGGGGTGCGCGCCTTCGTCATGCTGGCGGACCCGGCGGAGATGCCGGAGGTGGCGCTGGCGCCGGGCCAGGCGCTGCTGTGCTACGAGACGCTGCTGGCCGACGCCGACGACGACTTCGCCTGGCCGCGCCTCGATGAGGAGCAGGCCAGCGCGCTGTGCTACACCTCCGGCACCACGGGCCGGCCCAAGGGCGTGCTGTACAGCCATCGCAGCACCCTGATCCACGCCTACGCGGTCAACCTGCCGGACGTGTTCGGCCTGCGCAGCATCGACCGCGTTCTGCCGGTGGTGCCGATGTTCCACGTCAACGCCTGGGGCCTGCCCTACGCCGCGCCGATGGTGGGCGCGAGCCTCGTCATGCCCGGACGCCACCTCGACGGCGCCAGCATGCAGTCGTTGATGAACAACGAGCGGGTAACCGTGTCGGCCGGGGTGCCGACGGTGTGGATGGGCCTGCTGCAGCACCTGCGCGCGGCCGGCGGCCGGCTCGACACCTTGCAGCGCCTGGTCTGCGGCGGGTCCGCCTGCCCGCCCATGCTGATCGACGCCTTCGCCCAGGAGCACGGGGTGCGGGTGGACCACGCCTGGGGCATGACGGAAACCAGCCCGCTCGGCGCCTACAACAGCCCGAAGCCCGGCGCCGCCGCCCTGGCGCCGGAGGACGCCCAGGCCCTGCAGTACAAGCAGGGCCGCGCGGTGCCGGGCCTCGACATGAAGATCGTGGACGACATAGGCACGGAGCTGCCCTGGGACGGCAAGACCTACGGCAACTTCATGGTGCGCGGCCCCTGGGTGGTGCGGCGCTACTTCAATGCCGGCGAGGACGCGACCGACGCAGAGGGCTGGTTCGCCACCGGCGACGTCGCCACCATCGACCCGCACGGCCTGATGGAGATCACCGACCGCACCAAGGACATCGTGAAGTCCGGCGGCGAGTGGATCAGCTCGATCCAGCTTGAGAACATCGCCGTCGACCACCCCGACGTGGCAGAGGCCGCCATCGTCGGCGCGCGCCACCCGAAATGGGACGAGCGCCCGCTCCTGATCGTCGTCCCCAAGCCCGGGCGCAGCATCGACCCGGCGGCGCTGCTCGCCTCCTACGCCGGCAAGGTCGCCAAGTGGTGGACGCCCGATGAGGTCGTCGTCGTCGAGCAGCTTCCGCACACCGCGACGGGCAAGCTGAACAAGCTGGCGCTGCGGCAGCAGTTCCGCAACTTCAAGCTGGCATCGGCGGCGGATTAGCGGCGCAGCGGCGGGAGCTGCACCAAGACGCGGCCCGGCGCCGGGGCGAAGGCGCCGAAGGAGAACTCGACCGGCGGCAGCGCGGCGTAGGCGCTGCCGGGCGGCGGCCAGGCGCCGTAGGGGCTGGCGGGCGCCGGCGTGCCCTTCGGCCCCATCGGCGTCACCACCCGGCCGAACACCCGGCGCTGGTAGTCCTCCCCGCGGTCGGCGTTGGCGGAATGGTAGTTCGCCGTCGCCAGGTTCCAGTCGCCGGTCTGCCGGAACAGCGCTGACAGGAAGCGGGCGGCGTAGCGGGCGTTCGCCGCCGGGTCGAACGCCTCGTCCAGGCTGGCGAAGGCGTTGGGGTGGTGCATCAGGTTCACCTGCATGCAGCCCACGTCGACCGAGCGGACGCCTCGGGCCTGCAAGGTCCGCACGGCGTCGATGGCCCCCTCCTTGGTGTCGAAGAAGAAGCCGGCGCCCTCGACGTTGATGGTCCAGGGCCAGGCGCGCACCTGCTTGGTCAGGGGGTCCAGCCGACCGCTTTCCACGCGGGATATCGCCGGCATCAGCTTGTCCGGGATGCGCGGCGCCTTCTGCGCGGCGGCGATGGCCGCCTCGCAGGCGGCATACGGCGCGTCAGGCTCGGCCCGGACCGGAGCGGCGGCCAGCACAAGCGCAAGGACAGCCGCAGCTTTCAACAGCATTCGATACGACACGGTTCCATGATGCCGGGGCGCTGCTTACAGCATCGGCGGGCGGGACGCCACCGCTCAGGCGGCGATGAGGCCGCCCAGCCGGGCCAGCGCCGCCAAATGGGTGTCGGTGTCGCCGAAGCCGCGCTCGATCATCGTCATGCGCTTGAAGTGGTGGCCCACGGCGTATTCCATCGTGACGCCGATGCCGCCGTGCAGCTGGATGGACTCCTGGCCGATGTGACGCCCGCTGCGGCCGATCTGCACCTTGGCGGCATGCATGGCGCGCTGGCGTTCCGACGGGTCCGGGTCCGAC
Organism: uncultured Acetobacteraceae bacterium; assembly: GCA_964251035.1. Lineage (GTDB taxonomy): Bacteria > Pseudomonadota > Alphaproteobacteria > Acetobacterales > Acetobacteraceae > CAHJXG01. The sequence continues at coordinate 13,426 of CAXUJE010000013.1, read as the reverse complement.
GCCATCATGGCGGCGTACAGCGCCATGCTGCGCGCCTGCTCCAGCGACACGTACATGTCCACGGCGCGGTGCTGCAGCGCCTGGTTCTCGCCGATGGCGCGGCCGAACTGCTTGCGGGTCTTGAGGTAATCAACCGTCATGGCGTGCATCGCGGCCATCACGCCGACGCCCTCGGCGCACAGGGCGGCCAGCACCTCGTCGTTCGCCTGTTCCAGTGCCGGGAGCGCCTCGGCCGGGTCGCCCAGCGCCTCCCCGGGCGCGTTCGCCAAGGTGATCTCGGCGGCGCGCATGCCGTCCTGGGTCGGGTAGCCGCGGCGCGTGACGCCGGGCGCGTCGGCCTCTACCCGGAACAGGCCGATGCCATGGCGCTCCCGGTGCTCGCCTGCGGTGCGGGCGGTGACGAGCAGGGTGTCGGCACTGTCGCCGTGCAGCACGAGGCTCTTCTCCCCGGTGAGGCGCCAGCCGTCGCCGTCGCGCTCCGCCCGGGTCGCCACGTCGTTCAGGCTGTGGCGGGACTGCCGCTCGACCTGGGCGTAGGCCAGGATGCGCTCGCCTGCGGCGATGCCGGGCACCAGCGCCTCCATCTGCGCCTCCGACGCGGCATGGCGGAGCAGCGCGCCGCAGGCGACGACGGTGGCGAAATACGGCTCGACGACCAGGGCGCGGCCAAAAGCCTCCATGACCATGGCCGTGTCGACCAGCCCGCCGCCGAACCCGCCCTGCTCCTCGGTGAACGGCAGGCCTAACAGGCCGAGGTCGGCGAACTGCGCCCAGAGGTCCCGGCTCCAGCCGTCCGGCGCTGCGCGGTAGCCCTTGCGGGCCTCGAAGCCGTAGCGGTCCGCGAGCATGCGGTCCACGCTGTCTTTCAGCAGCCGCTGCTCGTCGGTGAGATCGAAGTCCATGGCATTCCCTCGGTTCGCGTTGGGGTCAGCGTAGCCGAATCACGCCGCCCCGCTAACCCCAAACGCGGCGGAGGCTTACAGGCCGTTCTTCACCTTTTCCGCGCCGTTCGTCACGGCGCGGCCAGCAGCGCCCAGATCCTGGCCGGCGCCGGCAGTGGTGTTGCAGGCGCTCAGCATGGGCGCCAGGCTGGCCAACGCGAGGGCGAGCAGCAGGAAACGGGCGGAACGGCGGAACATCTGGGTGTGCATCAAAACCTCCTTGGATGCGGGCACCGCTTTCCAACTCGCGATGCCCGCAACGGTTCCGGTTAGAACCCAAGGATCGCCTTTGCAACAATATTCCGCTGGATCTCGTTGGTCCCGCCGTAGATCGAGATCTTGCGCCAGTTGAAGTAGGTCGGCGCCGCCTCCGCCGCGTACTCGGGGCCGACCGGCGGCTCGTTGCTGCCGTGCTCGTGGTCGTCGTACGGCAGGATGTAGGGGCCGACCACGTCCATCAGCAGCTCCGTCGTCGCCTGCTGCAGCTCGGAGCCTTTGATCTTGAGGATCGAGCTGGCCGGGTTGGGCAGGGCACGGTCGCGGTTGCGCTCGTCGGCGACGACGCGGAGCTGGGTCATCTCCAGCGCCTTCAGCTCCACCTCGACGGAGGCGACGCGCTCGCGGAAATGCGGCTCCTCGATCATCGCGCGGTCGCCGACGCGCTCAAGCGCCGCCAACTGCTTGATGCGGCGGATGCGCGCCTTGCTCACGCCGACGCGGGCGATGCCGGTACGCTCGTTGCCCAGCAGGAACTTGGCGTAGTCCCAGCCCTTGTTCTCCTGGCCGACCAGGTTCTCCACCGGCACGCGCACGTCATCGAGCCAGACCTCGTTGACCTCCACGCCGCCGTCGATGGTCTGGATCGGGCGGACCGTGACCCCCGGCGTCTTCATGTCGATCAGCAGGAAGCTGATGCCCTGCTGCCGCTTCGCAGCGCCCGGGTCGGTGCGCGCGAGGCAGAAGAACCAATCGGCGTGCTGCGCGAGCGTCGTCCAGGTCTTCTGCCCGTTCACCACGTAATGGTCGCCGTCCCGCACCGCCGTGGTGCGCAGGCTCGCGAGGTCCGAGCCGGCGCCGGGTTCGGAGAAGCCCTGGCACCACCAGATGTCGAGGTTGGCGGTCGCCGGCAGGAACTGCTTCTTCTGCGCCTCCGACCCGAACTGCGCGATCACCGGGCCGACCATGTTGGTGTTGAAGCCGAGCGGCGCCGGGACGCAGTTCTGCTGCATCTCGTCCTGGTAGATGTAGAGCTGCACCGGCGTCCAGTCCTGCCCGCCCCACTCCGCCGGCCAGTGCGGCACCGCGAGGCCGTGGGCGTTCATGATGCGCTGCGCCGTGACCTGCTGGTCGCGGGAAACGTGCTCGCCGCGCTGCACTTGGTCGCGGATCGCCTGCGGGATTTGCGTCGTGAAGAAGTCGCGCATCCGCTCGCGGAAAGCGCGCTCCTCGGCGGTGAAGCTCAGGTCCATCGCAATCGCTCCTTATCGCAGCTCGAACAGCCCGGCGGCGCCCTGGCCGCCGCCGATGCACATGGTGACGACCACGCGCTTGGCACCCCGGCGACGGCCCTCGATCAGCGCGTGCCCGGTCATCCGCGCGCCGCTCATGCCGTAGGGGTGGCCGATGGAGATGGCGCCGCCATCGACGTTCAGGCGGTCGGCGGGGATGCCGAGCTTGTCGCGGCAGTACAGCACCTGGCTGGCAAACGCCTCGTTCAGCTCCCACAGGTCGATGTCGTCGATCGTGAGGCCGTGGCGCTCCAAGAGGCGGGGCACGGCGAACACCGGGCCGATGCCCATCTCGTCGGGATCGCAGCCGGCGACGGCGAGGCCGCGGAACACGCCCATGGGTTCGAGGCCGCGCCGCGCCGCTTCCTTGTCGGACATCACCACGCAGGCGCTGGCGCCGTCGGAGAGCTGGCTCGCGTTGCCCGCGGTGATGAACTGGCCCTCGCCGCGCACCGGCTTGAGCTTCGCCAGGCCTTCCAGCGTGGTGTCCGGGCGGTTGCCCTCGTCCTGGCGCAGGTTGACGGATTCGTGGCGGACCTCGCCCGTCACCTTGTCGGTCACGGCCATGACGCTCGGCAGCGGCACGATCTCCTCCGCGAAGCGCCCGGCCTGCTGCCCGGCTGCCGTGCGCCGCTGGCTTTCCAGCGCGTACTCGTCCTGCGCTTCCCGGCTGATGCCGTAGCGGCTGGCCACGATGTCCGCCGTCTCGATCATCGGCATGTAGACCGCCGGCACGTGGTCCTCCAGCCAGGCGTCCTTGTACATGTGCCGGTTCAGCGTGGTCTGCACCAAGCTGATGTTCTCAAGCCCGCCCGCCACCGCGACCGGCACGCCGTCGCACACCACGCGGTTGGCGGCGATGGCGATGGCCTGCAGGCCGCTGGAGCAGAAGCGGTTCACCGTCATCGCCGCCGTGCTGGGGGCGAGGCCCGCGCGCAGCGCCGCCTGGCGCGCGATGTTGCCGCCCGTGGCGCCCTCCGGGTTGGCGCAGCCCAGCACGACCTCTTCGACCTCGGCGCCCTCCAGCCCGGCGCGCTCCACGGCGTGCTGGATGGCGTGGCCGCCCATCTCCGCGCCGTGGGTCATGTTGAACGCGCCGCGCACGGCCCGGCCGATGGGGGTGCGCGCGGTGGAGACGATGACAGCTTCGACCATGGCTCAGGTTCCTTGTTGCTTCAGTTCGGCGATCAGCTCGCGCTTCGCCAGCTTGCCCACCGGCGTGTGCGGCAGGCTGTCACGGAGTTCGAGGGCGGCCGGCAGCTCGTGCCGGCCCAGCTTGTCGGAAAGGAATTCGCGCAGCGCCTCCAGCGTCAGCGGCGCGGCCCCGTCGCGCAGCACGACATAGGCCTTGGCCGATTGGCCGCGGTACGGGTCCGGCACGCCGATCACCGCGGCCTCCCGCACGTTCGGGTGCTCGTGGATCGCATCCTCGATCATGTGGGGGTAAACGTTGAAGCCGCCGGAGATGATCATGTCCTTCTTGCGGTCCACGATGGTGAACATGCCGTCCGGCGCCATGCGCCCGACGTCGCCGGTCAGGAACCATCCATCCACGAACGCCTCCGCCGTTTCCTGCGGGCGGCGCCAGTAGCCGGGCGTCACGTTCGGCCCGCGGATGCGTATCTCGCCGACCTCGGCCGGCGGCAGCACGCGGGTGGGGTCGTCCAGCGCCACCACGTCCATCTCGATGCCGGGCAGCGGCAGGCCGATGTCGCCCGGCCCCGGCGCGCGGTCGAGCGGCAGGTTGGTGCCGGCGGGCGAGGTCTCGGTCATGCCCCAGCCGCCGCCGAGCCGCAGCCCGGTGATCCCCTCCATCCGCACCCCCACCTCGTGCGGCAGCGCCGCGCCGCCGGAGCTGGTGACCTTCAGGCTCGACAGGTCGCGGGAGGTGATCTCGGGATGGTTCGCCATGGCGATCCACATGGTCGGCACGCCGTAAAAATGGGTGCAGCGCCCGGTCTCGATGTCGTCAAGCGTCTGGTTCACGTCGAACCGGGCGCGCAGCATCAGCTCCACCCCGCTCCATAGCGCCCGCAGCATCACCGCGGTCAGCGCGTAGATGTGGAACAGCGGCAGCACGACGAGCACCTTGTCACCGGGCGAATAGGCCCGGTCGCTGTTGCCGCTCCAGGCGTCGTAGATCGCGACGGCGGCGGTGAGGTTCGCGTGGGTCAGCATCGCCGCCCGCGGCATCCCGGTGGTGCCGCCGGTGTATTGCAGCACCGCCACGTCCTCTGGCTCGACGGCCGGCCACTCCGCGTCGGGTCCGTCAAGGTCGCGCAGCGTGCGGGCGCCAGGGGGCACCGGGGCATCGACGCCGCCGGGACCCCAATCGCTGTCCTCCGCCACGATCAGCGTGCCCACGGCGCCGGACGCCCGGGCGGCCAGCGCCTGGGGCAGCAGCGACGGCAGGTTGCCGACGATCAGGGTGCGCGCGCCGCTGTCCTGCAGCTTGCGCTCCACTGCCCGCGCCGGGTCGAGCGGGCTGAGGTGCACCACCCGGGCGCCGGCGCGCAGCACGGCGAAGAAGGCGATGGGATGGGCCGGGCTGTTGCTCAGCAGCAGCGCCACCGCGTCGCCCGGCAGGATGCCGAGCGCCATCAGCCCGCGCGCCAGCCGGTCTGCCCGCGCGCCCAGCTCGGCGTAGGTCATGCGCTGCCCCCGGAACTCCAGCGCCGGGCGGTCGGCGTACTCCTTGACGATGCGGTCGAGCAGCGCCGGGACCGTGCCGGTCGGGATCGGCGCGTCCCAGCGCACGCCGTCCGGGTAGCTCGCTTCCCAGGGGTGTGGGCGCCCCGACTTCACGCCAGTCATGCCGCGGCCTTCTCGCCCCCGAAGCCCTGGCCGGCGTCGGCGAGCTTCACCAGGAGCGGCGCCGGGCGCAGCAGCTCGTCGCCGGTGGCGGCGAAGAGATCCTGCAGCCGGTCACGGATGCGGGGCAGGCCGACAAGGTCCGCGTAGAACATCGGGCCGCCGCGCCAGGCCGGCCAGTTGTAGCCGTGCAGCCAGATGGCGTCGATGTCGCCGGGCCGGGCGGCGATGCCCTCCTCCAGGATGCGGGCGCCCTCGTTGATCATCGGATACACCAGCCGCTCGGTGATCTCCTCGGCGCCGATCGGGCGGCGGGTGATGCCGAGCTTCTCGGACTCGGCAGCGATGATGCGGTCCACCTCCGGGTCGGGCGTGGCGTTGCGGCCTTCATACACGTAGAAGCCCTTGCCGGTCTTCTGCCCGTAGCGCCCGGCGTCGCACAGCGCGTCCGACACCGGGGCGCGCTTGCCGAACGCCTTGCGGATGCGCATGCCGATGTCGAGGCCGGCCAGGTCCCCCATGGCGAACGGCCCCATGCGGAAACCGAAGGCCACGAGCGCCGCGTCCACCTCGGCCGGGCTGGCGCCGTCGAGCAGCAGGCGCTCGGCGGCGTCGCTGCGCCGGGCCAGCATGCGGTTGCCGACGAAGCCGAAGCAGTTGCCGACGACGACGCCGACCTTGGCAAGCTTCTTGCCGATGTCGGCGGCGGTGGCGATCACCTCCGGGCTGGTCTGGGCGCCGCGCACGACCTCCAGCAGCTTCATCACGTTGGCGGGGCTGAAGAAGTGCATGCCCAGCACGTCGCCGGGGCGGGAGGTGGTGCCGGCGATCTCGTCGATGTCGAGGTAGCTGGTGTTGGTGGCGAGCACCGCGCCGGGTTTGGCCAGGCGGTCGAGCTCGGCGAACACCTGCTTCTTCACGCTCATGTCCTCGAACACCGCCTCCACGACGATGTCGGCGCCTTTGACGCCCTCCAGGCCAAGCTGGCCCTGGATGCGCCCCCGGCGTTCCTCGGCCTGGGCGGTGGTGATGCTGCCGCGCTTGGCGGAGATGCCGTACAGCTCGGTGATGCGGGCCAGGCCGCGGTCGAGCGCCGCCTGCTCCGTCTCGATCACGGTGACGGGGATGCCGGCGTTGGCGAAGCACATGGCGATGCCGCCGCCCATGGTGCCGGCGCCGACCACGGCGGCGCGGGCCACCGGGCGGGGCTGGGTGCCGGGGGGCAGCACGGCTTTCTGCGCCTCGCGCTGGGGGCGGCCGGCCGGCAGCGCGCGGCCTGGGCGGTTCAGCGCTTCGTGGCTTCGCTGCCGCCCTTCACCTCGTCGTCGTCGCCATCGATCTCGTCGGCGGAATCGTCCTGCGACAGGATCTCGTCGAGCTTGTCGACGATGACGTCGATCTGGTCGCGGGTCGCGCTCAGTTCCAGAACGTGTCCGGCCTCGTCCTCGATATGGAGGCTAAACGCCTTGTCGGCTTCAAGGACCGTGAACTTCGCAAGCTTCTTGACGTCGGCCATGACTGAGTTTCTCCTTGGTTCGTGGCCCGACTCAACGCGCCGGGCGGGACCGGATGGGCGCGACC
>CAXUJE010000013.1:0-6575 GCA_964251035.1 uncultured Acetobacteraceae bacterium | reverse complement strand
AAATCATTGACGAGGATGCCCTGGCCGACGCGCTCGCCCGCGACCACCTGCGCGACCCGGCGGCGCTCGGGGGCCAGCCCCGCCTCGAACGGCATGGTGACGGCCGCGCGCACGGCTTCGACGCAGCCGCGCGGGGCGGCGGCGCCGGACGCCTTGAGCAGGGGCGCTGCGATGCGGTCGATCAGGCCGGGGTCGTCCCGGGCCGGCGCCAGCGCGTCGTCGCGGTCCCGCACCCGGCGGCGCTCGCTCACCGTTTGCGCCCAGGCGATGGCCGCGTCGGGGTAGGCGCCATCCAGCACGGCGTCCACCAGGCCGCACGCTGCCGCCTCCTTGGCGCCGATGGGGTTGCCGGTCACGATCATCGACAGCGCCTTTTCGGGGCCGACGACGCGCGGCAGGCGCTGGGTGCCGCCGGCGCCGGGCAGCAGGCCGAGCTTCACCTCCGGCAGGCCGAGCCGCGCCGTGCCCCAGGCCACCCGCGCGTGGCAGCCGAGCGCCAGCTCCAGCCCGCCGCCGAGCGCCACGCCCTGGATCGCGGCGACCACGGGCATCGGCATGTCCTCCACCGCGGCGATCACCTGGCGCAAATTGGGGTCCTGCGGCGGCTTGCCGAACTCGGTGATGTCGGCGCCGCCGCTGAAGGCGCGGACGGTGCCGCACAGCACGACGGCCTTGACCGCGGGATCGCCGCGCAACTGCTCCATCGCCTGCATCAGGCCGGTGCGCAGGGTGATGCCGAGCGCGTTCACCGGCGGGTTGTCCATCGCCACCACGGCCACGCCGTCCTGATGCCGCACGTCAACGGCTGCGTTGATGCTGCCCATTCTTTGTTCAAACCTCCAACCATTCGCGCCGAACCTGCGCGTTGCCGGCAAGGCTCGCCGGCGTGCCCTCGAACACGATCTCGCCGTGGCCCATGACATACAGGCGGTGGCTGATCGCCAATGCGATATCCAGCTTCTGCTCAACCAGCAGGATTGTCACCCCCCGGGCGGCGACGGCGACCAGCAGCTCGCGCACCGTCTGCACCATCATGGGCGCCAGGCCCTCGGTGGGTTCATCGACCATCAGCAGCGCCGGGCACCCCATCAGGGTGCGGCACATGGCGAGCATCTGCTGCTCGCCGCCGGACAGCGCGCCGGCTGGGGCGTCGGCGCGCTCCCGCAGACGGGGGAACAGGGCGTAGGCGTCGGGGAGGCCGAACGGGCCGCCCGGCCCCTTCTTCTCGCCAAGGATCAGGTTCTGAGCCGTGGTGAGGTCCGGGAAGATCGCCCGGTCCTCCGGCACGTAGCCGAGGCCAAGCCTTGCCACCTGGTGCGGGGGCAAGCGACCGATCTCCCGGCCGTCGAACTGGATCTGCCCTTCGCGCGTGACGCCGCCCATGATCGCCTTGAGCATCGTGCTGCGCCCGGCGCCGTTGCGGCCCAGCAGCGCCACGATCTCGCCGCGCGCCACCTGCATGGTGACGCCGTGCAGGACCTGGCTCTTGCCGTACCACGCCTGCAGGCCCTGGACGGACAGCATCATGCCAACGCCTCCGCCGCGGCACCCAGATAGGCGGTGCGGACGGCCGGGTCGCCGCGCACCCTGTCCGGCAGGCCGGAGGCGATCACCCGGCCCTCCGCCAGCACGGAGATCGTGTCGGCGAGGCCGAAGACGACGCCCAGGTCGTGCTCGATCATCACCAGCGTGCGGCCCTCCGACACGCGGCGGATCAGGGTGACGGCGCGCTCGGTCTCGGCGCGGCTCATGCCGGCGGTGGGTTCGTCGAGCAGGATGGTCTCGGCGCCGCCGGCGATGGTGACGCCGATCTCCAACGCGCGCTGGTCGGCATAGGCCAGCGCCCCGGCCAGCGCGTCGCGGCGGCGCTCCAGGCCGATCAGGGCGAGCACTTCTTCCGCCCGGCGGCGCAGGGACGAAAACCCCTCCAGCCGGCGCCAGAAGGCGTGGCCGCAGCCGTGGGTGCGCATGGCGGCGGCGCGCAGGTTCTCGAACACCGACAGGCGCGGGAACAGGCTGGTGACTTGGAAGCTGCGGGCGAGGCCGCGGTTGAAGATGGCGTGCGGGGCCAAGCCGGTGATGTCCCGGCCGTTCAGCAGGATCTGCCCGGCGTCGGCGGACAGCCGGCCGGAGATCAGGTGGAACAGCGTCGACTTGCCCGCGCCGTTCGGGCCGATCACCGCGTGGCGTTCGCCGCGGGCAACCGTGAACTCGACGCCGCGGATGATCTTCGTGGGGCCGAACGCCTTGTGCAGGGCGATGACTTGCAAGGCGGGGACTTGCAGGGCCGGGGTCATGCGGCGTGCGCCAAGGCGCTGGCTTCCTGCCACGCCGCCCTCGCCGCCGGCGCGGCCCGGCGCAGCAAGAAGGCGCCCGCGAGCAGCAGCACCGCCGCGGCCAGCCAAGGCAGGACGCCCTGCGGGTCCAGCGCCAGGCCAAGCACCGGGCGCGGCACGGCACCGTTGCGCACGGCCTGCAACCGGAAGCCTAATTCGGCCAGGCCCACCGTGCCGGCCAGCGCCAGCACAAAGCCCGGCAGCGTCGCGGCGTAGGACGGCAGCAACCGCCCGGCCAGCCCGGCGCGGACCAGCGGCGCGTGCGCGAGGATGATGCCGGAGATGCCGCCCGGCGCCCACACCACCATCGCCACGAACAGCAGCCCGCTGTAGAGCGCCCAGGCGTCGGTCACGGTGCTGAGCGCCACCGACAGGAAGGTGATCAGCACTGCACCCAGCACCGGACCCCAGAAGGTACCGACGCCGCCGATGAAGGCCATCAGGAGGACGCCGGCCGACGCCTCCGGCGACATGATGCCCGACGTCACGATCTCGTCGTTGAGCGCCGCGAGGCCGCCGGCGATCCCGGCGAACAGGCCGCTCAGGGAGAACACCAGCAGGCGGATGCGGGCCGGGTCGTAGCCGAGGAAGCCCACGCGCTCCGGGTTGTCGCGGACGGCGTTGGCGAGGCGGCCGAGCGGGGTGCGGGTGTAGAGCCACATCAGCAGCGCCGCCGCCCAGGCCCAGGCGGCGATGAGGTAATAGGCCTGGATCTGCGTGCCGAAGTCGTAGCCGAGCAGCGCCGGGCCGGAGGAGCGGTCGCCGGACAGCCCCTCCTCGCCGCCGAACACGCCGGGCAGCAGGAGGACGATGGCGACGGCCAGCTCGGAGACGCCGAGGGTGATCATGGAAAAGGCGGTGCCGGCGCGGCGGGTGGAGACCCAACCGGCGAGAACGGCCGAGGCGAGGCCGCCCCCCGCGCCCACCAATGGCAGGGCCGGCAGCGGCACCCACCAGCCGGCGTCCGCGAGCCGCATGGCGTGCATGGCGAGGAAGCCGCCCAGTCCCAGGAACACCGCATGGCCGAAATCGAGCATGCCGCCCTGGCCGAGCAGCATGTTGAACGACAGCGCGAAGACGATGCCGATGCCCATGCGGCACAGCAGCGACAAGCCGAAGCCGCCGGGCACGAGGTGGGGCAAGGCCAGCGCCGCCAGGGCCGCGAGCACCCAAGGCGCCGCGGCGCGCAGGGCGGCGCCGGCTTGCGGCCGGGCGAGCGCCGGTTGCGCGGGGGCGAGCATCAGGCGGACCGCGTGCCCATGAGGCCGCGTGGACGCAATGCCAGCACCAGGACCAGCAGCAGGTACGGCACCACCGGCGCGACCCGGGCAACCGTGATCTGCCACAGGTCGGTCAGCACCGCCGTGTTCACGGGGATGCCGAGATGCCCGAGCGCCGTGCCCAGCGGCATGTCGAGGCTGATGCTCGCGGTCTGCACGAAGCCGATCAGGAGCGAGGCGACCAGCGCCCCCCAGATGGAGCCAAGCCCGCCCATCACCACGATGGCGAACACAATGGCGCCGAGCGAGCGGGCCATGCCCGGCTCGGTGGTGTAGGCGTTGCCGGCGATCACCCCGGCCAGCCCGGCCAGCGCGCAGCCGGCGCCGAACACGAGGGTGAACACCCGGGGCACGTCGTGTCCAAGCATCCCCACCATGTCCGGATGCGTCAGCGCCGCCCGCACCACGAGGCCGAGCCGGGTGCGGGCCAGCGCCAGGTACAGCGCCAGGAACATGGCGACCGCCACCGCCATCATAAACAGCCGGTAGGCCGGGTAGGCGTTGCCGGCAATGGAGAACAGCGGGAAATCGAGCGACGCCGGCACGCGGTACGGCACCGGGGTGCGGCCCCAGACCAGCGGCACGACCTCGCCGATGATGAAGGCGAGGCCGAAGGTGAACAGCAGCTCCGCCACGTGCCCGTGCTTGTGCACGGCGCGCAGGCCGTAGCGTTCGACGGCGCCGCCGAGCGCGCCCACCAGCACGGGCACGATCAGCAGCGCCGCCCAGAAGCCGAGCCGGATGCTAATGGTAAAGGCGAGGAAGGCGCCGAGCATGTAGAAGCTGGCATGCGCCAGGTTCAGCACGCCCATCATGCCGAAGATCAGGGTGAGGCCCACGGACAGCATGAACAGCAGCAGGCCGTAGACCAGGCCGTTGAGCAGGATGAGGCCGAACTGTTCCAAGATATCAGGCCGGCGGCTGGAACTTGCAGGTGGTGGGCGCGCGCTGCGCCTCCCCTTCGATGCGGCTGATGGTCTTGAAGCCCATCTTGTTGTCGGGGAAGGTGAACTTCGTGCCGGGCTCCAGTTCGGAGACGAACATCGGCTGCAGGAGCTGGTGGTTGTCCGGGCGCATCACGGCGTCGCCCAGGGGCGTTTTCTGCACCATGGTCGAGAGCACCTGGCCGACCTTGGCCGGGTCGGAGCTGCCCGCCTGCTTCATGGCGGCGGCGAGCATGTCGATCTCGTTCACCACGCGCCAGTAGTAGAACTGGTTGTTGTACTTGGCCTCGAACGCCGCCGCCACCGTTTCCAGCTCGGGGATGCCGAGGTTCGCGTGGTACTCGCTGATCTGCATGTCGCCCTGGCCGCCGGCGCCGAGGCCGGCGATCACGTCGCTCGATCCCAGGTAGTAGGTGTAGAAGATGCCCTTGTAGCCGGTGTCCGACGCGGCCTTGGCCAGCAGGGCCATGTCGGCGCCCCAGTTGCCGGTGATCACCGCGTCGGCGCCGGCGGCCTGCATCTTCTGCACGTAGGGGGTGAAGTCCTTCACCTTGCCGAGCGGCACCCGCTCCACGCCGACGATCTGCAGGTCGGCCCGGCGGTTCGCCAGCATGGCCTGCGCCGCCTTCTCCACCGACTGGCCGAAGGAGTAGTCGGGGTTGAACAGGTAGACCTTCTTCACCTCCGGCTTGCTGACCAGGTAGTCGGTGAGCGCCCGCATCTTCATGTCGCTGTCGGCGTCGAAGCGGAAGTGCCACCAGTTGCACTTCTCGTTGGTGAGCGCCGGGTCAACGGCGGCGTAGTTCAGGTACATCACGGACTGGTTGGGCGCACGGCGGTTGTTCTTGGCGATGGCGTCGGCCAGCGCGAAGGCGACGGAGGAGCCGTTGCCCTGGGTCACGTAGCGGATGCCGTCGTCGACCGCCTTGCGCAGCAGGGTCAGCGACTTCTCCGGGCTGACCTCGTTGTCGAGCGGCACCAGCTCCAGCGTGCGCCCTGCCCCGGCGGCGGCGCTCGCGTTCACCCGGTCGATGGCGAAGCGGAAGTGCTGCTCGCCCAGTTGGCCGGTGGCGGCGAGCGATCCGCTGAGCGGGTCGATGTAGGCGATGCGCACGACCTCGTCGGCCCGCGCCGGGCGCGTGGCGGAAAGGGCCAGGGCGGCGAGGGCGGCCACGATGCTCAGCATGGGGCGGGTCGGCATGGGTTTCCTCCGGCGGCGCCTCGTTGCGGGCGGCGTTGTTCGTGCGGGTAGTTTTCGGTCCCAACACGGTGCGCGTCAACGGGGTTGTTCCGCGGTTTGGGACACGGCTTCGGTTGCGCGGGACCATGTTACGTAGTAAGTTTGCTACTTTGTGATCGATGGGAGTCGACCGTGACGATCACAACTCTTTCCAGCCGCGAATTCAATCAAGACACCAGCGGGGCGAAGCGGGCCGCCAAGGAAGGGCCGGTGTTCATCACCGACCGGGGCCGGCACGCCTACGTTCTTCTGACAATTGAGGAATATCACAAACTGAGCGGCAACGAACCGAGCATCGTCGATCTGCTTTACATGCCCGGCGCGGCGGATGTCGAATTCGACCCGCCGCGGATGGAGCTGGTCACCAAGCCCGCCGATTTTCCATAGTGTACTTGCTCGATACGAACGTCATCTCCGAAACCCGAAGGATCGGGACGGGCAAAGCCGATCGGTGGGTCGCTCAATGGATACCCGGCCTGCGGCCGTCCAGTCTTTTCCTTTCGTCGATCACCTATTTTGAATTGGAGCACGGCACCCTTCTTCTGGAACGGCGTGACCCCAGGCAGGCCAGCGTCTTGCGGGCCTGGCTGGATGGGCACGTGGTTGCGACCTTTGCCAAACGCATCCTGCCCGTTGACACAGCCATCGCGAAAGTCGCGGCTTCGCTGCACGTCCCTGATCCAAGGCCCGAGCGGGACACGCTCATTGCGGCAACTGCGCTTGTTCATGGTATGACGGTGGCAACGCGCAACGTGACGGATTTCGCACCCATGGG
>CAXUJE010000012.1:15332-35894 GCA_964251035.1 uncultured Acetobacteraceae bacterium | reverse complement strand
GCAGAAAGGGCTGGGATCACTGCGTTCACATCGCTGATCCCTGCAACACGGTCGCCCAGGTTCGAATGGCGTTCGCGCCAAGGCAGTTCAGGCATGCGGACGTTGAGCCAGCCAAGGCAGCTCCCGGCCGCGATGTCGGCAAGCCCGAAGGTGCTGTTTACGGCATACTCCTGGTCGCCCAGCAGACGGGAGATTTCCTGCAAGCCGCCGAGGATCTTGCGTTGCTGGCGGTCGGACCACTCCTCGCTCTGCTTTCCCGCCTCACGGGAGCGCTCCCAGAACAGCAGCACGCCGGCATCGCAAACGCCGTCGGCGAGCACCTCGAACCGCTTGGTCAGCAAGATGCCCGGAACGTCCTTGGGCATCAAAGGAGGCTCGGGGTGCATGTGCTCGATCCACTCGTTGACGAAGCGCGACTCATAGACAGCCTCGCCATCATTGCAGATCAGCACCGGCAGCTTCTCCAGCGGGTTGTATTGCGGAACAACCGTGTCGCGGTTCCACGGCACCTCCGTCACCAGCTCGAACGGAATGCCTTTCTCGGCAAGCTGGATGCGGACCTTGCGCGCATACGGGCTCGGCGTCGCGCTGATCAGACGGTACATGGTTTGCTTCCCTCCTGCCGAACCAACGTGGCGGTCCCGCAGCATGATGCACACTTCAAGCCAACCCGGAACCCGGCTCGGGGTCGCGCTGTCGCTCATGCTCGGCGCCCTGTTTGCCGGGTTCATCGTCGCCGCCGCGTTCAACCCGGGCCTCTTCGCCGGGCCGGTGTTCGCGGGGGGCACGGTCACGCTTTGGTTCGCCTACAGCCTCGGCCTGATCTGGACCACGGTGGTGGTGATCGGACTCTACGTGGCGTGGGTGAACGCACGGGAGCAGCAACCATGACCCGCGGCGCGTCCCCGCTCAATTGGACGGCAATCACCCTGTTCCTGTGCTTCGTCGTCGTCACGCTGGGGATCACCTGGTGGGCCGCGCGGCAAACCCGGTCGGCGTCGGACTACTACGCGGCCGGCGGCCAGATCACCGGGTTCCAGAACGGAGTGGCGCTGGCGGGCGACCTGATCTCGGCCGGAGCCTTCCTCGGGCTGAGCGGGCTGATCTTCGCGACCGGGTTCGACGGGCTGGTCTATGCGGTCGGCTACACGGTCGGCTACCCGATCATCGTGTTCTTCCTCGCCGACCGCCTGCGCCGGCTCGGCAAGTACACCTTTGCCGACGCGGTGACGACCCAGCTGGCGCAGCGGCCCGTGCGCGTGCTCGCCGCCTGCTCGTCGCTGTCCATCGTGACGTTCTACCTCATCGCGCAGATGGTCGGCGCGGGGCAGCTTGTGCAACTTCTGTTCGGAATCCCCTACCTTTATGCGGTTGTGACCGTGGGCATCCTGATGGTCTGCTACGTCATGTTCGGCGGCATGGTGGCGACGACCTGGGTGCAGATCGTCAAGGCCAGCATCCTGCTCGTGACCGGAACCGTCACCGCGGTGCTCGTGATGGCGAGCTTCGGCTTCAGCTACGACGCGCTGATCGCCAAGGCGGTGGCGGCGCATCCCAGGCACGGGGCCATCTTGATGCCGCAGACCTTCGCTGCGGCGCCGTTCTCGACCTTGTCGCTCGGGGTCGCGCTGTTCTTCGGGGCCGCCGGGCTGCCGCATTTGCTGATGCGGTTCTTTACCGTCCCTGACACGAAGGCGGCGCGTACCTCGATCTTCTGGGGCTGCGCGTTCGTGGCCTACTTCTTCTCGCTCATCTTCATCATCGGCTTCGGCGGGCTTGCGCTGGTCGGTTCGACGCCGGCCTACCTGACCGCCTCGGGGCAGCCGGTCGGCGGCGGCAACATGGTGGCGCTGCACCTGTCGCACGCGCTGGGCGGCAGCGTCCTGCTGGGGCTGAACGCCGCGGTCGGGTTCGCGACCATCCTCGCCGTGGTCGCCGGCCTGACGCTGGCGGGCGCCTCGGCGGTGTCGCATGACCTGTATGCGAACGTGTTCCGGGGCGGCCGTGCAACGGAAGGCGTGGAGGTCCGGGTGGCAAAAACGGCCACGCTCGTCATCGGCGTTTGCGCGATCCTGCTGGGAATCGCGTTCGAGAACCAGAACATCGCCTACATGGTCGGGCTTGCCTACTCGGTGAGCGCAAGCTCGAACTTCCCGGTGCTGATCCTGGCGCTGTTCTGGGGCGGGCTGACCACGCGCGGGGCCGTGGCAGGCGGGACCGTTGGCCTGATCGGCGCGCTCGCGCTGACGATCTTGGGGCCGCCGGTCTGGGTGAAGGTGCTGGGGCACGCCGCGCCGGTGATCGGCCTCGATCCGCCCACCCTGATCACGCTGCCGCTGGCCTTGGCGACCTGCATGGTGGTGTCCGTGCTGGACCGCAGCCGCCAGGGCGCCTGGGACCGGGCGCGTTTCCTTGCGACTGCGGGGACGGACGCCTCGGATGTCTTGGTCGGCGACTCGGTAAAGGAATGATCCCTGTCGTGATGAAGCTCGACCAGTGGCGGGCATGGTCAGGGTGCTGAACGCGATGATCCCCGCGGCAAAACCCACTTTCGTCTGCGTTGCCTGATCACCGTGCAGGATGGGTCAGATCGGCATCACTCCCGATCTCTGCACCAGCACCATGCTGATCGACTGCCGTTGGATCGCCCCACTCGGATTTGTTTGTACGACCGTTCCCGCAACAGAGGGGAAGGTTTCTGTTCAGGCCGAACCTACGAGATCCCCGATGACCACGACGGGATCCTTGTTGCTGAAGTTGGGCACGTCCCCGAACACCACCCCGCCTTCCGCCGCGACAGCAGCTTTGAACTGGTCGGCGGTATCGAACTCAAGGTTGGCGATAATGTTGTAGAGCGGTTTCCCGCCGGACGGCGTGCCGACCGCTTTCAGCACACGCCAACCCTTGATGCCGAAAGGTTTGAACTTGTTCTCGACGAGCGGCATGTGTTTCGCCATGTAGTAGCCGAGATCGAACGTCGCGTCCTCGACGTTTTCGTAAAGGACGGTGATCGTGGTTGCCATGTCCATGCTCCGGTCTGCCCTTCGTGACTGTGCAAATCCCGTGCCCATTCAGATGGCGCCATCGGCCGTGTTCCACCCGTGCATTGCACGACCAGCGTCGTCAAGTCTGCGGCTTGCTGGGGCGGTTCGAGCCGTTCACCTTCAAGGACTCAGTGACGCCGTTGCTTCTCGAAAAAGCCGCTACTGCGATCTGGTCAGCACTCCCACCTCCTCCAGAAGCCACGACCTGAAAACGCGCACGCGGTGCGGCACGTGCGGGCCGGTTCTCGACAGGAGGCGGTGCAGCACGCGCCGTATTGCCCGGAACTGGCTCCCGCCAAGGATGACCAGCTGCCCCGATGCGAGCTCGGCCTCGACGAACCTCTCGGTTTCCAGCGCGACGCCCATGGCTTGAACGGCAGCCGAGACCGCGAGTGCCCCGCGGTCGAAGCCGGTCGTGGGCGTTTGCGGATGCCGGCCCAGGCCATTCGCCGCAAACCAATCCGACCAGCGGATGGGACTGACGGACGACTCGATCAGCGGGAGCGCCATCATGGCACGCCGGCCGTAGCCGGCCAGGCCAGCCGCCAGTGACGGTGAGCAAACCGCGGTGACGTTCTCTTCCCCCAGCGGCTCAGCCGACATCCCTGCCCCGACCGGCACGTCTCCATAGACGATCGCGACATCCGTGGCCTCGTTCCTGATGAGGTCGTAGCTGCCCGCGCCCGATGACATCCGGATGGAGATGGAGGGATGGCGCCCCATGAAGCTGGACAGCCTTGGACCCAGCCACTTGGCGGCGAAGCTCGGCGCGCAATGGACGGTCAGCATGGACGCGGACGCCTTCGGCGTAACCTCGGCACAGGCGGTTTCCATGGCATCGAACGCATGGACCAGACCGGCCGACAGGCGCGCCCCATCGTCCGTCAGGACCTTGGCCCTTGATCCCGCTTCGAACAACTGCCGACCGAAATACTCCTCCAAGGCCCGGACCTGATGGCTGATCGCCGAGGCCGTAATGTGGAGTTCCTCCGAAGCCCGCACGAAGCTGCCCAGCCGGGCGGCTGCCTCGAAGGCTCTGAGGGCGTGGAAGCTGGGCAGCTTGCGCATTGAATCAGATTCACCTCAGAATGAGAAAACCTAGCTTGCGCCAAATCTGGCTCCCGATCCAGGATGCCCTCGAAGCCCGGCCATCAGGGCGTTGCTTGGGGAGTGAACATGTCATCTGAAGCACTGGTGCTCCCGGGAGCAGTCCTCGGCACGGAGGCGCAGCTCTACCGTAAGGTGACATGGCGCCTGATCCCGCTGCTCTTCGCTTGCTACGTTGCGGCCTACCTGGATCGGGTCAACGTAGGCTTCGCAAAATTGCAGATGCTAGGCGATCTCCATTTCAGCGAGACTGTCTATGGCCTGGGTGCAGGCATCTTCTTCATCGGCTACTTCCTGTTCGAAGTGCCCAGCAACATCATCCTGCACAAGGTTGGCGCGCGCGTGTGGATCGCCCGGGTGATGGTGAGCTGGGCGCTGATCTCTGCCGCCATGGTGTTCGTCCACTCGCCGACGGTGTTCTATGGTCTTCGCTTCCTGCTCGGCGTGGCGGAGGCGGGGCTGTTCCCCGGCGTCATCCTCTACCTGACCTACTGGTATCCCTCCTGCCGCCGGGGCGGCATCATCGGCCTGTTCATGACGGGCATCCCGATCGCCGGCGTGATCGGCGGCCCGCTCTCGGGATGGATCCTGTCGGCCCTGTCGGGCGTGCAAGGCCTGGCGGGCTGGCAATGGATGTTCCTGATCGAGGCGGTCCCCTCGCTCGTCCTCGGCGCCGTCGTGCTGGGCTTCCTCGACAACGGGATCGACCGCGCGTCGTGGCTCACCAGCGATGAAAGGGCTGTCCTCCGGCACAACATCGACCGCGATGGCCAGGAAACGCCGTCCCATGCGCTGCGCGACGGCTTCACCAATCCCCGGGTCTGGCAGCTCTGCGGCATCTACTTCTTTTTCATCATGGGCCTGTATGGTGTCGGCTTCTGGCTGCCCACGCTGCTCAAGGGCACCGGCGTGTCCGATCCTCTGACCATCGGGCTGCTGACCGTGCTGCCCTACGCCGCCGCCGCCGGCGGCATGATGATCTGCGGCCGCATGTCGGACGCTGCGCGGGAGCGCCGCTGGCACATCGTCGTCCCGGGGGTGCTCGGCACGGCCGGCTGGCTGGTCAGCGTCTGGTTCGCAAAGGATCTTGCCATCGCCGAGATCGCCCTCACCGTCGCGACCACGGGCGTGCTCGTCACATTGGCGCAGTTCTGGTGCCTGCCGACCTCGGTCCTGGCCGGCGCCGCGGCTGCGAGCGGCATCGCCGTCATCAACTCGGTCGGCAACCTCGCGGGCTTTGTGAGCCCCTACGTCGTCGGATGGATCATCGATGCCACCCACTCGACCACCCTGGGCGTCTACACCCTCGCCGGGTGCCTGCTGGTCGGCAGCCTTCTCGCCCTGACGATGCCCAGGCGCCTCGTCAACCGCTGAGCGCCTTCACTCACCTGAAGAAAGGAACCCCCGAAATGCCCGACATCATGATGGACACCGCTCGGACCGCGACGAAGGAACGTGTCTCGATCTACCAGCCGGAGCAGGAAGGCCTGATCTTCCCGGAAATCCCGGAGTTCGAGAGCGTCGAGGCGGAGCGCAAGTACCGCAAGGAACACCTCGTCGCCGCTTGCCGCGCCTTCGCCCTGCACGGCTTCGACTACGGCTTCGCCGGCCATCTCACGGTGCGCGATCCGGGGCGTCCGGAGCTTTACTGGACCAATCCGATGTGCGTCCACTTCTCGCAAGTGAAGATGTCGAACCTCATCCTGGCCGACCACAAGGGCACGGTCGTCGAGGGCGAATATGCCATCAACCGGGCCGGCTTCGTCCTGCACGGCGCCGTGCACGAGGAGTATCCCGACGTGATGGCGATGTGCCACGCGCACACGACCTACGGCACTGCCTGGTGCACGACCGGCCGGCCGCTCGACATGATCAGCCAGGATGCCGCGGCGTTCTACAACAGCCATGCCGTGATCGGCGCCTCTGCCGGGGCCGTCGCGGTCGAGCGGGAGAGCGGCTGGTCAGTCGCCAAGGAGATCGGCCGGAACCGCGGGATCCTGCACCAGAACCACGGCCTGCTCACCACCAGCCGGCACAGCATCGACGACGCCGCGTTCTGGTTCATTGCGCTGGAGCGGGCCTGCCAGCAGCAACTGCTCGTCGAGGCGACCGGGATCAAGCCGCAGGTCGTATCGCAGAAGACGGCCGAGTACAGCCGCGAGCATGTCGGCAGCGACTACATCGGCTGGCTGCACTTCCAGACCCTCTACGGCCACATCGCGGCGACCCAGCCGGACATGTTCGACTGATGGCTGAGTTGCAAGCGAAGAATGCTGGTGCCGGAGCAGGCGGGGCGTCGCGACCAAGGGCACCAAAGGAGGAAACAGCCATGCGCAAACATCTCTGGCCCGTTGCCGCCGCCCTCGCGGCAATCGCCGCAGGCGGGCCGGGCGCCGCCGCCCAAGACGCCAGCTCCATGGTCCTGGTACCGGGTGGGGCCGCGGTCCCCTGGCAGAGCGACCCTACCGGCCTGCCCAAGGGCGTGCAGATCGCGGTGCTCGCGGGCGATCCCGGCAAGCCCGGGCCGTTCGTGCTGCGCGTGAAGTTTCCGCCCGACACGGTGGTCGCGCCCCATCGCCATGCCACGGCCGAGAACCTGACCGTGCTGTCGGGCGACCTCTACCACGGCATGGGCGAGAAGCTGGACAAGGCGCACGGCGACCGGCTGCAACCCGGCGGCTTCGTGTTCCTGCCTGCTATGATGCCGCATTCCGTTTGGACCGCAGGGGCCGAAAGCGTCGTGCAGGTCACGGGGACGGGTCCGTTCGGCCTGCTTTACGTCAACCCCGATGCTGATCCCAGCAGACCACGCTGAGCGTTCCGTCCCGGTGAGGACCGGTGTCAGCGCGGACGCCGCAGCGACACCGGTTCGCGCTGCTGGAGGGCATGGCGTCGGATGTCACGCAAACAACGCAGTGTGTGAACGGGCCAGGAACATCGACGCCTCCAGAACGGGGCAAGCCATTGTGGGACGCTTGGTGCGTGAACAAGCGCCGAACCGGGACCCCGCCCGCCGAGGCCAAGCCGCCCGATCGAAGAGGTAAAATGAGCAAGATCGCTGAAAACCGCGCTCCCTTGGAAGACCCCTCTGTTGCCCACCTGTTGCATGTCGAAGCATCGCCCCGCGGCTCCCGCTCAGCCTCGCTGCACGTCGCCGGCGCCTTCTTGGAGGCGTGGCAAGCGCGTTTCCTCAGGGCTAGCGTTGACGTGCTTAACGTCTGGACGACGGCCTTGCCGTCTTTCGATGGCGATGCGCTCGACGCCAAGTATGCCGGCCTGGAAGGCCGGGAGCGCAGCCCCGGCCAGGAAGCGATGTGGCAGCAGATCGGCGTTCTGGCTGATCGATTTCGCCAGGCGAGCGTCGTCCTGCTGAGCGTGCCCATGTGGAACTTCGGCATCCCTTATCGGCTGAAGCACCTGATCGACGTCATTTCACAGAAGGACGTCCTGTTCACCTTCGACGAGCGTGGTCTTCATGGCGTCTTGGGCGGCCGTAAGGCAGTCGTCGTCGATGCCCGGGGCGTTGGCCTCGGAGCTGACTTCCCGCGCGAGGAGCTGGACTATCAGCAACGCTACATGACGGCATGGCTGCGCATGATTGGGATCACCGATATCAGCCACATCGAAGTCGAGAGGACGCTGATGGGACCGGAGGCCGATTACGCCGCCCGTGCGCAAGCCTGTGCAAAGGCAGCGGCACTCGCGGAATCCCTGTGACCCGGCTGCAATGGTGAACGGCGCTTCACATGAAAATGATCTGCGAGAGGATGTCTTGAGAAGCTTGTGGCGTCCCCTGCAAGAGGAGTGAAGCGATGAACCAGGCAGCCGATTTCGCTGAGCTTTTTGGCCGTATGAACAGGGATGGGCGCACCGAAGGGTCGGTGCAGCTTTCCGGAGGCGAGACCTCCAGGCCTTTGTGGCGGCATCCAACGACTTGGGGGCGCTGCTTCCGGGTCAGGCGATCTTATGGGCTGGAGAGCTTACGGTCACCGGCTCACATCCTTTAAATGGCGGTGGCGACTCTGGGCCGGACGCCCACGAGCGAGCCGTGGCGAAAAAACAAAGGAGGCAAGGAATGGCGCCGCTGACGGTTGTTGCCAGACTCAAAGCGAAGAACGGGTGCGAGGAGCAGCTCGGCGGGGTGCTGAAAGGCCTTGTGGAGCCGACCCGGGCCGAACAAGGCTGCATCAACTATGACCTGCACCGGTCGCACGAGGACCCCGGCCTCTTCATCTTCTACGAGAACTGGGAAACCCGGCCGCTGTGGGAAGCGCACATGAAGTCGCCGCACCTCGTTGCGTTCGGCGGGAAGCAGGGCACCCTGACCGAAAGCTGGGACCTGTTCGTGGGCGAGAAGGTCTGAGTCCAAGCTCGACAGCCGGATGGCCTGGAGGCAACTGTGAAGATCAAGTTCTACGCCCATGCGAGCTTCCGGCTGGAAGCGGACGGCCTGGTGGTCATCACCGACCCCTACACGCCCGGACCCGGCCACAGCGGCTTCGATCCGATCGAGGAAGCCGCCGACCTCGTGATCATGAGTTCGGCGACGGACGACTTCCATTCCGACCCGAGCCACGTGCGGGGCGAGCCGGTCGTCGTCAACGCCCTGGAACTGCCGCCGGAAGGCACCGAGGCGCGCGGCATCCCGATCCGCTCCTTCCGCGCCTACGAAAGCAAGACGTTCGACTACCGGTCGGAGTTCGGCCGGGACCCCGATGCCAATGCCCTCTACCATTTCACCCTTGGGGGATTGCGGGTGCTCCACATGGGCGACATCGGCAACCCGGTGGCCCGCGAGCACCTGGACGCGCTGCGGGGGCAAGTCGACATCCTGCTGGCGCTGACCGGCGAGCATGCGACCATCGCGCTCGACGACCTGGACGACGCAATCAAGGCAATCGGCCCGCGTGTCGTCATCCCCATGCACTACTTCCACCCTCGCGGCGTGCTGAAGATCGAGCCGGTGGAGCGGTTCCTCGACCGCCTCCCGCCGGAGCGCGTCACGCGGGTCGGCGGCCCGGAGCTGGAACTGACGCCCGGGACGCTCCCGAGCGACGCGCCGCATGTCTTCGTGCTGGAGCAGTCGCGCTGATGGCCATGCTGCTCTACGAGCACCCGCTCTCGTCCTACGCCCAGAAGGTCAAGATCGCCCTGCGTGAGAAGGGCGTGGCGTTCGACCTGGAGTTGCCCGAGAGCTTCGGCACCGGGCGCACCGACGGGCCGTTCGTTGCCGCCAACCCGCGCGCCGAGGTGCCGGTGCTCATGGACGGGCCAACGCGCATCTTCGAGAGCACCGTCATCATGGAATACATCGAGGAGCGCTGGCCCGACCCGCCGCTGCTCCCGCGTGACCCCGGCGCCCGCGCCGCCGCGCGCATCACGGAAGACGTGTGCGACACCCAGTACGAGGCGGTGAACTGGGGCTTCGGCGAGGTGCTGTGGTTCCGCCGCGCCACCGGGCCGCTCGGCGACGCCCTGCGGGCGGAGGCGACGCGGCACACCGCGGTGCTGCAGGGCTGGCTCGAAGCACGGCTGGGGGAGGCGGACTGGTTCGGGGGCACGGCGTTCGGCTGGGCCGATGCCGCCGCGGCACCCATGGTGAACCGCTCCGTCCATTACGGCCTGGGGCCGCCGCCGGGCAGCGCGCTGGCCGGCTGGCACCGGCGCGTGCGGGACCGGCCCTCCGTCGCCGCCACCTTTGCCGAGTTCGACGCGGCGGCGGCCCGCATGGCAGCAGCGGCCGACCTCTACACCACGGGCGGGCGGCGGCGGGAGTACCGCGACCACCGGCTGGAATGGATGGTCAAGTCCGGCGGGATCGAGGTGGTGCTGGCCGGCCTGCGCGACGGCAACATCCGCTTTCCCTGGCCGGACCCGTCATAGCCCGGCCTGCGGGGGCGAGGCTGCCTGGGCATACCTGAGGGTGCCGCCCACAGCCGTTGCCCGCCGCGAGCACGAGGCACGGGAGGGAAACCCTGCCTGTAAGCGAGGGCTGAATGGGCGCGCGCCGGGGGCAAGGTCCGTTGCTGCCTACACGCTCAATCGTATGTTGGAGTCTGGACGCCCGAAGCACGTCCGCACCGCTTGATCCCGAACGGGGTTGGGGCAACTGCACCCAGGCGCCTGACTTGCGTGCCACGCTGGCTGCCCGGGTATTTACGCCAATGCCATGCAAACTGCATATGACGCCGACCTGCCGAATGTATTGGCCGCCGTTGTCCCGCGCTGCCACATGGAACCTGGCACTGCGACATGTTCGGGGGTATGGAGGCTCATGGACCATCAGCATGCAACGGGCACCAAGCCGTTGTCTGGCCTGCTCGTAGTCGCCCTCGAGCAGGCGGTTGCCGCGCCGTACTGTTCGTCACGACTGGCCGACGCCGGAGCGCGGGTGATCAAGATCGAGCGGCCGGAGGGCGACTTCGCGCGGGGCTACGA
This sequence comes from uncultured Acetobacteraceae bacterium, assembly GCA_964251035.1. GTDB lineage: Bacteria > Pseudomonadota > Alphaproteobacteria > Acetobacterales > Acetobacteraceae > CAHJXG01. The sequence continues at coordinate 25,305 of CAXUJE010000012.1, read as the reverse complement.
CGCGGCGGTGAACGGGCTGGCGAGCTACTTCGTCTGGCTCAACCGCGGCAAGGAAAGCCTGGTGGCCGACATCAAGGACCCGGCCGGCGCGGCGTTGCTTCATGCGGTGCTGGCCCGGGCGGACGTGTTCATCCAGAACCTGGCCCCCGGCGCCGCCGCCCGCGCCGGGTTCGGCTCGGAGGCGCTACGGCAACGCCACCCGCGCCTCGTCACGGTGGACATCACCGGCTACGGCGAGGGCCACGGCTACAGCGACATGAAGGCTTACGACCTGCTGGTGCAGGCGGAAAGCGGCCTGGCGCAGATCACCGGCCACCCGGCCGGCCCCGGGCGCGTGGGCGTGTCGGTGTGCGACATCGCCTGCGGCATGTCCGCGCACGCGGCGGTGCTGGAAGCGCTGATCGCCCGCGGCATCACGGGAAAGGGGTCCCGGCTGGAGGTCAGCCTGTTCGACGGCATGGCGGACTGGATGAACGTGCCGCTGCTGTATACGGAGGGCACGGGCCGCGCGCCCGAGCGGGTGGGCTTGGCGCACCCGTCCATCTGCCCTTACGGCGCGTTTCCGCTGGCCGACGGAGCGCTGGTGCTGATCTCCATCCAGAACGAGCGGGAATGGCGCCGCTTCTGCGCCGACTTCCTCGGTGATCCCGACCTGCCGGCGCGCCCCGGCTTCCGCAGCAACAACGACCGCGTGGCCAACCGGCCGGAGGTCGACGCGGTCGTTGCGCGTGCCTTCGCCGGGCTGGTGCGCGACGAGGCGGCGCGGCGGCTACGTGCGGCCGGTACGGCGTTCGGCTTCGTCAACGGCGTGTCCGACTTGGCGCACCACATGGCGCTGCGCCGGGTGACGGTGGACACGGAACGCGGCCCAGCCTCAATGGTGGCACCTCCGGCCATTTGCGACGGGGTGCGCGCGCCGGCACTCGGCCCGGTGCCGGCCATCGGGCAGCATTCCGCCGCCATCCGCGCGGAGTTCGCGGCCGCCCAAGCAGCCGCGGAGTAGCTGGCGATGGCCACCATCCGGGAAGCGGACCTGATCGCGTCCATCGCAGACGCGTTGCAGTTCATCTCGTACTACCATCCCGCCGACTACATCGAGAACCTCGCCGAGGCATGGCGGCGGGAGGAAAGCCCGGCGGCGCGGGACGCCATGGCGCAGATCCTCCGCAACTCCCGCATGGCCGCGTCTGGCCGCCGGCCAATCTGCCAGGACACCGGCACCGCCCAGGTGTTCATGCGCGTCGGCCTCGGCGCCCGCATCGACAGCGACCGCGACCTCCAGGCGGTCGTCGACGACGCGGTGCGCGCGGCCTGGCTGATGGAGCGCAACCCGTTGCGTGCGTCCGTCGTCTGCGACCCGCTGTTCGCCCGGCGCAACACCGGCGACAACACCCCGGCCATGCTGCACGTGGAACTGGTGGCAGGCGACACGGTGGAGGTCCATGTCGCGGCCAAGGGCGGCGGGTCGGAGAACAAGGCGAAGTTCGCGTCGCTGAATCCCAGCGACGATGTGGCGGACTGGGTCGTGCGCACGGTGGAAGGGCTTGGCGCCGGCTGGTGTCCGCCCGGCTTGATCGGCCTGGGCGTCGGCGGCTCGCCCGACAAAGCCATGAGCCTGGCCAAGCAGTCGCTGCTGGACCCAATCGACCTGCCCGCGATCCGCGCCCGTGTTCGCGCCGGAAGCCCGGCCACGCCGGAGGAGGAGTTCCGCCTCGCCCTGTGCGACCGCATCAACGCGCTCGGCATCGGCGCCCAAGGCCTCGGCGGACTCACCACCGTGCTGGACGTGAAGCTGCGCACCTTTCCGACCCATGCCGCCTCGCTCCCGGTCGCGCTGATCCCGCAATGCGCCGCCGACCGGCACGTCCATTTCACGCTGGATGGTTCAGGCCCGGCGCGTCTCGACCCGCCATCCCTCGACATCTTCCCCGCTGATCTGGACGGCGCCGGCCCGGCCGCCGGCCGCCGGGTGGACCTCGATGCCCTGACCGCGGCGGAGGTCGCCACCTGGCGCGCGGGCGAGACGGTCCTGCTGTCGGGGCGGATGCTGACCGGCCGCGACGCGGCGCACCTGCGCATGACGCAGTTGCTGTCGCGCGGCGAGGCGCTGCCGGTCGACCTGCGCGGCCGCGCCATCTACTACGTCGGCCCGGTGGACGCGGTGGAAGGCGAGGCAGTCGGCCCTGCCGGCCCCACGACGTCCACCCGGATGGACAAGTTCCTGGAGGCGATCCTGCCCGCCACCGGTCTGCTGGCCATGATCGGCAAGGCGGAGCGCGGTCCCGCGGCCGTCGAGACCATCGCCCGGAACGGCTGCGCCTACCTGATCGCGGTCGGCGGCGCTGCCTACCTGGTGTCCAAGGCGATCCGCTCCGCCCGCGTCCTCGCGTTCGCCGACCTCGGCATGGAAGCCATCCACGAGTTCGTCGTGCAGGACATGCCGGTCACCGTGGCCGTGGACACGCAGGGCAACTCCATCCACCGCACCGGGCCGGCGCGCTGGAGGCGGTCGGCGCCGGCTCCCGTGCCGGCCTGATCGCCGGCCGTTCCGGGCGCCATTGCATGAAGCTATGACGGCCGTTCTGCCAAAGTATTGGACGCCCAGCAGCTCCCCTCGTTACCCGTCGAGCTGAAGCACCGCCGGGCGACAGCCGCGACCGGCAACAACAGGGAGGAGCAGCCATGGGGAACAGGAACGCTCAACCGCGCAAGAAGGTCGGCACCGGCCTGGCTGTCGCGGCAATGCTGGCATTGGCCGCCGTCCCGGGCGGCGCACAGGCACAGGCGCCGTTCCGGATCGGCGTCGTCGAGGACCTGTCCGGCGTGTATTCCGGCAATGGCGGCCCGAACATGGTGCTGGCGACCCAGATGGCGGTCGAGGATTTCGGCGGCAAGGTGCTGGGCCGCCCCATCGAGGTGCTGTCTGTTGACCACCAGAACAAGCCGGATGTCGGTTCCACCCTGGCTCGTCAGTTGGTTGACGAGAAGAAGGCGTCCGTGCTGGTGCTGGGCGGCGCGAGTTCCGTCGGCTTGGCGGTGCAGGGCTATGCCAAGGATCGCAAGGTCACCACGCTTGTCACCGGCGGCTACGCGTCGCAGTTCTCGGGCGCCAACTGCTCGCCGTACGGCTCGCAGTGGGTGCCATCCACGGGCGAGCTGGCCAACGCGGTCGTGCGCGGCGTCGTGCAGGGCGGGGGGAAGGCGTGGTTTTTCATCACCGCCGACTATGTGTTCGGCAACGGCCTGGCGAGCGACGCCAGCAAGGCGGTGCGCGAAGCGGGCGGCAGCGTGGTGGGCGAGATCAAGCACCCGCTCGGCACAACCGACATGTCCTCGCCGTTGTTGCAGGCGCAGTCCTCGGGCGCGGACGTGATCGGGCTGGCGAACGCCGGGCCGGACCTGGTGAACACCATCAAGCAGGCCCGTGAATTCGGCATCTCCAAGCCGCTGGTGTCGTTCCTGGTGTTCGCCAACAACACGGTGGCGATGGGGTTGGACACGGCGCAGGGCATCCGCTTCCCCGTCAGCTTCTACTGGGACGCGAACGACGACACGCGCGCCTGGGCCAACCGCTTCATGGCGCGCAACGGCAAGCAAATCCCGACCATGGGCCATGCCGCGGCCTATGTGTCGACCACCCACTACCTCCAGGCCGTCGCGAAGGCCGGGACGGACGACGCAGCGGCCGTGGACACGGCGATGAAGGAGATGCCGATCACCGGCAACATGCTGGGCAACGCCCATATCCTGGCCAATGGCCGGGTCACGATGGACATGCTGCTGGTGGAGGTGAAGACCCCCAAGCAGTCCAAGGGACCGGCGGACATCTACAATGTGCTCGGCACGCTCCCGGGCGCCTCGCTGTTCAAGCCAGCCGCGCAGAGCGGCTGCCCGTTCACGGCGGGCTGACGGCAAGCAGGGGGGACTCGACCCGGCGACGCCCGCGTCCGGCCCCTTGGCCAGGCCCGGCCTCCGACGCACCCGGCTCTGCACGCTCCCACATGAACTTGCATCCTGACGCCGTGCGCTCCGCCGACGCCAGCCCCGCCGGTTTCCGCTATGCTGGGCGGCAAGCTGTCGCGGCCCACGCGCCGGCACGGGGGAACACCATGGACCTGCGGCAGATGCGTTACTTCGTTGCCATCATCCAGTGCGGCTCCATCACCCGGGCCTCGATGCAGCTCAACGTGGCGCAGCCGGCGCTCAGCCTGCACATCCGCAACATGGAAGCCGACCTGGGCGTGCCGCTGCTGTTCCGGACGACCCAGGGCGTGCAGCCGACGGAGGCGGGCGCGATCCTGTTGCGCAACGCCCAGCTCATCCTCGGCCAGTTCGAGCAGGCGCAGGCCGAGATACGCGGCAGCACGGCCGAGCCGGCCGGCGAGGTCCGGCTGGGGCTGCCGTCCTCCATCGCCCAGATCCTGGGCGTGCCGCTGATCTTGGCGGCGCGCGAGCGGTTTCCCCGGATCAAGCTGCGCGTGGCCGAGGCGATGAGCGGCTACGTGCTGGATTGGCTGCGGCTGGGCCGGGTCGATCTCGGGCTGCTGTATGCGGTGGTGGAGGATCGCGGGCTGCGCTCCGTCAGCCTGCTGTCGGAGGAGCTGGTGCTGTTCGGCCCGGGGTCCGGCGTCGTCGGCGTGGGCGGTTCGGCGCTGCCGCCCGACGGTCCCGTGACGCTGGCCGCCCTGGCCAACCATCCCTTGGTGCTGCCGAGCCCGGGCCACGGCCTGCGCGACCATCTGGATGAAAAGGCGGCCGAGCACGGCCTGCGCCTGGTCCCCGAAGTCGAGATCGACGCCTACGCGTCCATCAAGATCATGGTGGAGCGAGGTCTCGGCGTATCCGTCCTCCCGGCCCATGCCATCGTCCGGGAAGTCGAGGAGAACCGCTTGCGCACTTGGCCGTTCGGCCCGCCGCTCATGCGCACCGTGCACCTCGCGATGCCCACGGACCGGCCGCTGTCCAATGCCGTCCGGGCCATGGAGGGGCTGTGCCGGACCACGCTGGCCGACCTGGTCCGGTCCGGGACCTGGCGCTCCGCCCGGATGCGCGTGTCCACCCTGCCATAGCCGGCCCTTATGCCGGGCAACGCAAAACTGTCTTGGCGGGATGGCCTCCGGCCCTTGAGTGTGACGCCAACACGCCGGCCGGCGGATCACGGGACAGGGACGCCACGGCGCCCGGTTCCCGCCGCGGGCCGGTTCGCAAGGAAGGCGCGTCATGAACCTGCAACTCACCACCACGCCGGCCAAGGGCGTCTTCGTCAACAACCGCTGGCAGCCTGGCGCGTCCAGCAAGACCATCCAGGTGGTCGCGCCGGCGGAAGGCCGCGCCTTCGCCGAGATCGCCGCCGGCAATTCAGCGGACGTGGACCTGGCGGTGGCCGCCGCGCGCGCGGCATCCGAGGGCGGCGCCTGGAGCCGGCTGAGCGCCACGGAGCGCGGGCGCATCCTGAACCGGATCGGCCTCGCCATTGCCGACCATGCGGAGGAGCTGGCGCAGCTTGAAGCGCGCGACACCGGCAAGCCGATGAAGCAGGCGCGCAACGACATGATCGCGACCGCCCGCTACTTCGAGTACTACGGCGGCGCGGCGGACAAGGTGCACGGCGACACCATCCCGTTCCTGCCGGGCTACTTCGTCACCACGGAGCACGTGCCGTACGGCGTGACCGGGCACGTCATCCCGTGGAACTACCCGGCGCAGATGTTCGGCCGCACGGTCGCCCCGGCGCTGGCCATGGGCAACGCCTGCGTCGTCAAGCCCGCCGAGGACGCCTGCCTGACGCCGTTGTTCCTGGCGGAGCTGACCGCGGGCTGCGGCCTGCCCGAAGGCGCGCTGAACGTGGTGCCGGGCCTGGGCGAGGAGGCGGGCGCGGCGCTGTCGTCGCACCCTGGCATCGACTTCATCTCCTTCACCGGCAGCCCGGAGGTGGGCACCCTGATCCAGGCCGCGGCCGCCCGCAACCATATCGGCTGCACGCTGGAACTTGGCGGCAAGTCGCCGCACGTGGTGTTCGGCGACGCCGACCTCGATCTGGCAGCCTCCACCATCGCCACCACCATGGTCCAGAACGCCGGCCAGACCTGCTCCGCCGGGTCGCGCGTGCTGGTGGAGAAGCGGGCCTACGACAAAGTGGTGGGCGCGCTGGCGGACCGTTTCTCGGCGCTGGTCGCCGGCACGCCGGAGATGGACCGTGATCTCGGCCCGGTGATCAACGAAACCCAGAAGAAGCGCATCGAGAGCTTCTTCGACCGCGCGGCGGCCAGCGGCGTGCCCGTGCTGGCCGCTGGCCAGGTGGCGGCCGGCGTGCCGGACGGAGGCTTCTTCGTCGCGCCGCGCGTGTACGGCCCGGTTCCGCGGTCCAACGAGCTGGCGCACAAGGAGGTGTTCGGCCCCGTGCTGTCCGTGCTGCCGTTCGACGATGAGGCCGATGCGGTGCGGTTGGCGAACGGCACCGACTACGGGCTGATGGCGGCGGTATGGTCGCTCGACGGCAACCGGGCGGTGCGCGTGTCGCGCGGGATCAAGGCCGGCCAGGTTTACGTCAACAGCTTCGGCGCCGGCGGCGGGATCGAGCTGCCGTTCGGCGGCATGAAGAAGTCCGGTCACGGGCGCGAGAAGGGGTTTGCGGCGCTGCACGACGTTTCGCAGCTCCGCACGACCATCATCAAGCATGGCTGAACCCCGGGGCCGGAAACGGTTTCGGGCGCAAGCGGCGGGGAGGGAGCGAGCAACGTGGTCACCAATTACTACATGCCGACCCGCGTGGTCGCCGGGCAGGGCGCGCTCGGCACCATCGGCTCGCTTGCCCGCGAGCTGAGGATGACGCGGGTGCTGGTCGTGTCCGACCCGGTCATCTCCGCCCAGCCGTTCCATGCCGCGGCGCTGTCTGCGCTGGAGGCGGCGGGGCTGGCCATTGCCCGCTTCGACGAGTGCGGGATCGATGCGCGCTGCTCCCACATCGACAGCGAGGGCGCGCGCGTGCGGCGGGAGGGCATCGACGGCGTCGTGTGCATCGGCGGCGGGTCGGTGATGTGCACCGGCAAGGGCATCGCCATCGTCGCCACCAACCTCAAGCCGATGGCGGAGTGCACGGGGGTCGGCACCTTCGACAAGAAGGCGCTGCCGATGATCATGGTGCCGACCACGGCTGGGTCGGGTTCCGAGGTCTCGCAGTGGACCATCGTCAAGGACGAGGTCCGCCACTTGAAACTGCTGGGAGGCGGGCCGCTCTCGTTCCCGGACGCCGCCATCCTGGACCCGGTTACGCTGCGCTCGCTGCCGATGCACGTGGCCGCCCTGCCGGCGGTGGATGCGCTGACGCACGGCGTGGAAGCCTATCTCAGCGGCATCGCCTCGCCCATCACCGACGCGCTGGCGCTGGCGTCGGTCCGGCTGCAGTTCGCGTCCCTGCGCGCGTCCATCAACTCGGACGACGAGCGGGCGCGGGAGGACAACCTGGTCGCCTCCTGCATGGCCAACATCGCCTGCGGCAACGCCCGGCTCGGCCATGGCCATGCGCTATCCCTTCCGATGGAAGGGCACCTGGATCTGCCGCATCCCTACGGCGTGGGCGTGCTGCTGCCACACGTGCTCGTCTTCAACCTGGCCGTGCTGCCGGAGAAGGTGAGGCCGATGGCGGACGCCTTGGAGGTGGACCACCCGGGGTTGAGCCGTGCCGGGATGATCGAGGCCTGCGCGGACGCGATACGCGGGCTGTATGCCGACATCGGCTTCCCCGACCGCTTCACGCCCGGGCAGTTGCCGGCCGGCCGCGTGCGGGAAATGGCGCAGCGGGCCGTGCCCGGCCTGTATGCCGGCATCGCCGCCCGCGGCTTCGACTGGACCGGCGCCGGCGACCGCACCGTGATCGCCTGCCCATCCGCCCGCAAGATGACGGTGACGCAGGCGGAGGCGATCTTCGAACGCTGCCTCGCTTGATGGCCGCGACGCGGGAGGAACGACCGTGCCCGACCTGATCCTGCACCATTACGACCTTTCGCCATTCGGCGAGAAGATCCGGCTGGCGATGGGTTACAAGAGCCTGCCCTGGCAGTCGGTGGAGGTGCCGATCTGGCCGCCCAAGCCGGACCTGATGCCGCTCACTGCTGGGTATCGCCGGACGCCCGTGCTGCAGGTGGGGGCGGACGTATACTGCGACACGCTGCTGATCCTGCGCGAGCTCGACCGGCGGCATCCGGACCCGACGCTGTTCCCGGACGAGCAGGCAGGGCTGAACGCTGCCCTCAGCCAGTGGGTGGACGAGGCCTGCTTCATCCCGGCGGCGTCGCTGACCACCAGCATCATCGGCGACGCGATCCCGGCGGAGTTCATCGCCGACCGGATCGCGTTCATGAGGCACGATTTCGGCCGCGACGCGTCCCTGCGCGAGCTGCCGGTCAACCGGCAGCGGATGGGTGCGGCGATGGGGGTGCTTGCCGACATGCTGAAGGACGGACGGCCGTTCCTGCTGGGGCGCAACCTGTCGGCGGCGGACCTGTCCGCCTACCACACGCTCTGGTTCGCCAGGAAGAACGGCGGCGCGGAGGCGGAGGCGATGCTTCCGCTCCGTCCGTTGCTGCCTTGGATGGAGCGGGTGGCCGCCGTCGGCCATGGCGACCGCCACCACATCACCGCGGAGGCGGCACTGGAAACGGCGCGCGCCGCCACGCCGGAGCCGACGGCCGGAGTGGCGCCCGGCGACCTTTCGGACCTGCCTGCCGGCGCGCCGGTCATGATCCGGACAAAGGAAGCGAGCGACCCGATGCGCGGCACCCTGATCGCGACGACCCCGGACCGCATCACTGTCCGGCACGAAGACGAGCGGGCCGGAACCGTTCATGTGCATTTTCCGCGGCTCGGCTACAGCCTTGTCGCAGCCGACTGAGGAAGACCCGTGCGCATCATCAGCAACACCACCTCGCCCTTCGCCCGCATCGCCCGCATCGCTCTCGGCGAAAAGGGCTTCGACCTGTCGGCGACCGAGATGGTCAACCCGTGGGCGGACGACCCGGCACTGCTGGCGCTCAACCCCGCGGCCCGCGTGCCCGCGCTGGAAACCGATGGCGGCCTGCCGCTCACGGAAAGCCTGCTGATCCTGCTGTGGCTGGAGAAGAAGCAACCGGAACCTTCGCTGCTGCCCGGCGGACCGGATGGGGCGCTGGACCGGGTCGTGTCGCAGGCCGGGCGGGCGATGGGCGTGATCGACGCCATGGCCAACATCGTCACCGGTACCATGCAGATGGACCCGAACTGGGGCGAAACGCGGGTCGGCCTGCGCCGCCGCCGTTCCATCGTGACCGGGTTCCACGCGCTGGAGGTGGAGCCGCCCCGGTATGGCGGGGGCGTGCCGGACATCGCGGCGATCACGGCCGTCGTGGCGGTGGACTATTTGCGCCTGCGCTTCAGGGACGCGGCGTGGCGGGAGCCAATCCCGCGGCTGCAGGCGCTGCGGGACGCGCTTGCCGAACGGCCGGCGTTTGCCGCCACCGAACCCTACATCTGACCAGCACGCGACGACACGGGAGCAGACATGTCCACCTCCGACACCAACAAGCAGCTTGCGCGCGACTACTTCACGGCGTTCCTGGCGGCGGACGAGAGATGGTGGAACGAGCACATCGCGCCGGACTTCCGCCGCCACGATCCCGGGCTGCCGTTTGAGGTGGTCGGCCCGGTTGGCGTGAAGAAACTGGCCGACGCGCTGCTGCCGGGCATCCCCGACATGGCGTTGCCGATCGAGGACATGGTGGCCGAGGGCGACAAGGTCCTGGTGCGCCTGCGCGTGACGGGCAGCCATGGCGGCGACCTGATGGGCGTTCCCGCGACCGGGCGGCCGATCGACATCCCCGTCATGGACCTGTTCGCCATTCGCGACGGCAGGCTGGTCGAGCACTGGGCGCTGCTCGACAACCTCGGGCTGCTGCGGGAGAAAAGGGGTTGGGCCCGAAGAACCGGGCAATAAAAGGCC
>CAXUJE010000012.1:2352-15322 GCA_964251035.1 uncultured Acetobacteraceae bacterium | reverse complement strand
GCCGCGCCTCCCCGCTGCGGCGGGCGCCCCCCCCCCCCCCGCGCCCCCCCCCCCCCCCCGCGTCGATGAAGTCGCCTCTGCCAAGATGAGGTGCGGATTGGGCGACCCCGCATTGATCGGCCCGCGGCGAAGGACCTCGCGCCGCGTTATGTGCGCCATAACCGTATGTTTGTTGATCGAAGGGCGCTAAACCGGCAAGGCTGCGGCGGCGAGGATGATCGCGCAACAAGGCGTCCGAAGGTAAACGGCAGGCACGTGCCGGCACAGGCGATCCGAGTGGTGGCCGCTTGATCCAGAAGCGGCACGGAGCCTCGACCGGCCTGGCCGATTTGCCGCTCCCATCGCCGCCGACCAAGGGGAGAGTTCATGAACAGCCTGATCAACGGACGGGACCGCACTCACACCAACCCGATCTTCAACGACAACAAGATGAAGCTGGGCGTTTTCGGCTTCAACGCCAGCAACGGCTGCGCCATCACCATGGCACCCGAACGGCACATCCCGGACTGGGACCGCGACCTGAGGATGGCCCAGGCGGCCGACCGCATGGGGTTCGAGGCGCTCGTTCCGCTCGGCCGCTGGCGCGGTTTCGACGGCGACACCAACTTCAACGGCATCAGTTTCGAAACCGCGACCTGGGCGGCCGGCCTTGGCGCCAGCACGCGCAACCCGTCCGTCCTTGCCACGCAGCACGTGCCGACGATCCACCCGATCGTCGCCGCCAAGCAGGCTGCGACCGTCGACCAGATCAGCGGCGGCCGTTATGGCATCAACATCGTCTGTGGTTGGTTCACCCCGGAGATGGAGATGTTCGGCGGCAAGATGATGGAGCACGACACACGGTACGACTACGCGCAGGAATGGGTCGACGTCGTCAGGAGGCTGTGGGAAGAGAAGGATTACTTCGACTTCGAAGGCAGGTTCTTCCACATCAAGCGCGGCTTCGCCCAGCCGAAGCCGATCCAGAAACCGTTTCCCCCCTTGATGAACGCGGGCGGGTCGCCGAAAGGCATGGATTTTGCTGCGCGCAACTGTGACATGGTCTACCTGCTGCTCGACCCCGTGAACATCGACAACGCCCGTGCGCAGATCGCCCGCTACAAGACCCTTGCGCGCGAGCGCTACAACCGGGACATCCAGGTCTGGTGCTACGTGTACGTCGTCCAGCGGGACACGCAGAAGGAAGCAGAGGACTACCTGCGCTACTACGCCGAGGATCACGGCGACGACGTGGCCACTGCCAACATCCTGCGTACGCTGGGCGTCGAGACTGGCATCTGGTCGCCGGAAGAGGCGGAGCGCTTCAAGTTCCATTTCAAGGCGGGTTGGGGCGGCTACCCGCTGATCGGCACGCCGGAGAGGATCGTCAACACGATCGAGACGCTGTCGGGCATCGGGCTCGACGGCATTTCGCTGACCTGGGTCGACTACACCGACGGCATCGCGCGATGGGAGAAAGACGTGATGCCGTTGCTGGAGCAGTCCGGCCTCCGCAAGCCGTTCGCGCCAACGGCCCTCGCTGCCTGACGCAGCTTGCGGACCAACACACCGGCGGCCTGTGTGATTGGCATGGCGTTGGCGACCAGACACAAGAGGCCTGGCCGATTGGCTTGAGGTCCACCACACGCCCAAGCACGGATTCTGGCTCAATATGGCCGGAGGCAAGCCTGTGGCGTTCGGTTGCCAGTGTACCGCCCAGCACGAAGCCCTGTGCCGCCACGTCGTCATTTGGGAGAAACAGCGCAACAGCGCCTATGCCAAGATCACCTGACAGTTCACCGCAGGCCAAGTCCGGACCGAGCTAAAAGGCCGTCACCCATCAATTGATGGCTGACGCCACGGCAAAGCTGATATTCCAGGATGTTACGTTCCCAGCGACGCGTAAGCCTCGACTTGACAGCCTCACTCTCATCCACACCGCTTGAACTTGTCGAATGTTGGGAAAAATCCTTCTGGCTATCAGGCACGAAATGACTCAAATGCAACGACAAAGGAGGAAACAGCCATGAACAAGCGCAAATCGCCCGCCACCGCGGCGGCCGTCGCGTTCAGCTGCGCCGCTTTGCTGCTCGCCGTCGCCGGGACGGCCCGTGCGGCCGAGCCGCCTCCCCGGACCCGGGGCACGATCGAGCGCCTGGACGGCGACACGCTCGTTCTCGGCACGCGGGGCGGCCAGAAGGTCACGTTCAAGCTTACGCCCGACACCCGGATCGTCGGCGCGGTCGACGCCCAACTCGGCGCCATCAAGCCCGACGCCTACATCGGCACCTCCGCCGCGCCCCAGCCGGACGGCACGCTCAAGGCGATGGAGGTGCACGTCTTCCCGGAAAGCATGCGCGGCACCGGCGACGGCCATTACCCTTGGGACCTCGACGGCGCCAACACCATGACCAACGGCGCGGTGGGCGCCCTGGCGGGAACCAGCGGTCGCACGATGACGGTCAAGTATCAAGGCGGCGAAAGAAAGGTCGTCGTGCCCGAGGGCACGCCCGTCGTGGCCTTCGAGCCTGCCGACCGATCCATCGTCAAGCCCGGCGCCCGCGCCCTCGTCATCGCCCCCAAAAGCGCAGACGGCACGCAGACCGCCGCCTTCCTCGTGGTCGGCGAGAACGGCATCAACCCGCCGATGTGAGCGAACGGGCCAGGTAGAGCCCGGCCCACCTTTCCGCCGCGACGGGGGCGCTAAGCAGAGAACCTTTTCACGGCGGCCTCGTCCCACGCGATCCCCGCGCCCGGTCGGTCCGGGATGTGGATCGCGCCGTGGCGGACTGGAAACGGCTCCGCCAGGAACGGGTTGCCCCAATCGCGCCACTCGAGCCAGTCGGCGCTTTCGCTCACCCGCAGCAGGTGGGCGGAGAACTCGGGGTAAAGGTGGCTCGACAGCGGCAGGTTCGCAGCACCCGCGATGGCGGCGGCGCGGAGCCAGCCCGTGACCCCGCCGATGCGCATCAGGTCCGGCATGTAGCAATCGGCCGCGCCCGCCTGGACGGCACGGAGGAAGTCGCGCGGCCCGAAGATGTTCTCGCCGATCATGACCGGCGTCCTCAGCTCGTTCGCCAGGCGCGCGCAGCCGGCGTAGTCGTCGAACACGATCGGCTCCTCGAACCACTCCAGCCCTTGGTCGTCGAGCGCGTGCAGCAGGCGCAGCGCCGCCGTCAGCGACTGGCCCTGGTTGAAGTCGCTCATCAGGATGATGTCGTCGCCGACGGCCCGGCGCACCGCCGCGATCGCCTTCGCGTCGTCGCGCACGTGGTCGCGGCCGAGCCGGATCTTGATCGCCCGGAAATCGCCCTCCGCCACCAGCGACGCCGCCTCGTCCGCGATCCGCTCCAGCGGGATGAGCCACAGCCCGTTGGTGTTGTAGGCGCGCACCGGGCCGACCGTCCCGCCCAGCAGCACGGCCAGCGGGACCCCGGCTGCCTTGGCCAGCGCGTCCCACATCGCCATGTCGATGCCGGCCATCGCGATCAACGGCGTGCCCTGCCGGCCGTTGAAGTGCAGCGCGCGCATCGCGTCCTCGAAACGGTCGAAGGGCGCCACCGGCTTGCCGCGCCCGAGCGCCGCCATGTCGTCGATCAGGGCGACGATGGACCCCGTGGCACTGGCGCGGTACGGCTCCAGGTAGCCGTGGCCGACGATGCCCTCCCTGGTGACGACATCGACCAGGATGAAGGGCCAGTGGCTGTACTCGCCGACCTTGCCGACGATTGGGCGGCGGAGCGGCACGCTCAGCACGCGCGCGTCGATCCTTTCAAGCGTGAGCCGGGGCGGCGTCGGTGCGGTCATGCGTGCAATCCTCCCACGGTCCAGTATGGACGACGTGGCCGAGCGGCTGCAACGTGGCTCCGCGGCTTGTTTGCAACGGCTTTGCCATAAGCTGCTGCTCCGGGTCGATCTGTAGCAAGTTGCTGAAACGAACTAAGCCACTAGCTCGCGGCGCAGCCCAGGCTGCCCGTACTACGGTCACACGAAGCGCGGCGCCTACATGTGTCAGCAGGCAGCGCAGCAGGCGGGCTACCATCCGTTCGGTGAAGCCGTTCGCGCGCAGCGCCCGGGCAACCGGACGTGACGGCGTCCCGCTCCACAAGCTCCTCGCTTTCTTCGGCGAGGAAACCTGCTGACGCCCATTCGCACGCGCGTAGGAGATGCCATCACGCCCGGAAGAGGGGGGAGCGGTTCCGATCCCGCTTCGACCGGCATCGCCGAGTCGATTTCGGGTGTGCTGCTGCCGATGGAGCAGGCCGGGCCACCTTGTCTCAGGCCCGGGCAACGTGCGCGGCGAGCGCGGCGCGGACCTGCGCCGGCGTGGCCGGCTCGCCCCCGGAGGCGCGCACGGCCCGCGCCGCGTCTTCCACCCACCTGCGGTTGGTCACCTCCGTGCCCCAGGGCCCGGCTTCCAGCCCGACCCGCACGTGTCCGCCTCGCGCCACCGCCGGCCCGACCAGCGGGCGGATGTCCACGCCCAAGCCGGCCACCATCCAGGGCGCACCCGGCGCGGCTTCGGCTAGAAGCGCGAGGTGCGCGTTCAGGTAGCGCTCGTGCGGCGGAAAGCCCCAGGCGAACTCGTCGGAGAACATGAGGCGATAGAGCGGGACAGGCAGGCCCGGCGCCGCCCGCGCCAGCGCCGCGCCCAGGCGCGCGAAGCCCGGCTCGTAGATCGCGTAGCCTGGATGCACGCCGTGGCGGGCGCAGACGCTCAGGCCCGCCCGCACCTCGTCGGGGGTGTTGCGGTACACGAAGCCCGCCCCGTCCCGGCCTGCCTCGTCGAAGCGCACGAAGTTCACCGAGCCTGGGTCCACGACGGCCAGCTCGATCAGCCCGCGCCGAGCCAGCTCCTCGGTGTGGGCGAAGCGCGCGGCGGGCGAGGACTCGCCCGGCTTGTCGGCATATGCCGAGCCGGCCAGCGGGATGGTGGGATAGACCAGCGCGTCGTTGCGGGCGCGGACGCCCTCGATGATCCGGGCGTAGAACTGCCAGTCGTCGCGCTGGCGCCCTGTGGCCGGGTCGTAGGCATGCAGGTGCAGCACCGCCGCGCCCTCGGCCGCCGCGGCCAGGCCGTCGGCCACGATCTCCTCGACAGTGATCGGGATGCCGGGCTGCCGCTCCCGCCCCCATGGGCCGTTCAGGGCCGCCTCGATCCAGGTTGCTTTTTGGGCCATGGCGCCGTCCCCCCTCCCGTTGTATCCTAGCTCAGATAGACCCGCTGCAACGCCGCCTCGTCCACCTCCGCCGGGGCGGCGTGCATGGCGACCCGGCCGCGCGAAAGCACGTACACGTCGGTCGCGATCTTGAGCAGGCGGGGCACGGTCTGCTCCGCGACCACGACCGTCATGCCGAGTTCGCGGTGCATCCGCTCCACCACGTCGAACACCGCCTGCACCATCACGGGTGAAAGGCCAAGGCTCGGCTCGTCCAGCATCAGCAGGCGCGGGCTGCCCATCAGCGCCATCGCGATCACCAGCATCTGCAGCTGCCCACCCGACAGCAGGCCCGCCTGGCGCTGCCGCATCTCGGCAAGGAAGGGAAAATAGCCGAACACCATCTCCAGCCGAGCGGGGGCGCCTTTCGGGTGCACAAAGGACGCGGCCCGGAGGTTGTCGTCGATGGACATGTTGCGGAAGCACTGGCGCCCGTCCTGCACGAGCGCGATGCCGCGCCGGGCGATGGTGGCCGGGTGGGCGCCGAGCAGCTCGGCGTTGTCGAAGCGGATGCGCCCTTCCGTCACCTCCCCCAGCTCGAAGGGGAGCATCCCGGCGACGGCCTTGAGCAGCGTCGTCTTGCCCGCGCCGTTCGGGCCGAGCAGGGCGATCACGCGGCCTTCGCGGACGGCGAAGCCCACGCCCTGCAAGGCGACGATGGCGCCATCGTAGCGCACCGAAACGTCGGAAACGTCCAGCATGTCAGCGCGCGTCGACCCACTCGCCGGCGACGACGTACTTGCCGTCCCTGATCTCGGCGATGCGGGCCTGGGTGGAGCCTTGGTGGTCGGCGTAGTTGAGCGGCGGGGTGATGCCGCCGGTGTTGACGCCGCGCAGCGCCTCCATCTCGTCGCGCACCAGCTTGCGGAACGCCTTCAGGTCGGACGGCACCTTGCCGCCGCTTTTTCCGATGGCGTTGCCGATGGCGGCCGCCATGGCCGTGCCCTGCAGCCAGCCTTTCATGTAGTAGATGTCCTCCTTGGCGATCTTGTTCTTGGCCTTGAACGCCTCGATGTCCTTCATCGCCGGGATGTCTTCGCCGAACTGGGCGTAGATCTGGATGGCGCGGAAGCCCTCCGCCGCCGGGCCGAGCTGCTCAGGGATTGTCGGGCTGATGTCGTACATGTTGCCGATGAACAACCGCGCGGGGAGGCCCACCTTCGCCGCGTCGCGCAGCGTCACCAGCGCCTGCGGCGCCGAGCTTTGGATATAGACCATGTCCGGATTGCGCGACTTCACGCGCAGGAGCTGGCCGGTCAGGTCCTGCGCGTCGTAGCGGAACTCGACCGTGTCCACCAGCTCAAGCCCGAGTTTCTGAATGATGCCGGACTGCCGCACCACGGTCACCGGGCCGCGGCCATACTCGTTGTCGGCGTGCATCAGCACGACCCGCTTGCCGCCCTTCTGCGCGAGGGCGCGCAACGCGATGATCATCTGCTGCTCGTAGGTCGGACCCGCCATGAAGATGTACGGCAGCTTTTCCGGGTCGAGCACCTGGCTGGCGAAGGAGTCGGTCATGAACGGCACGCCGTCGCCGTTGATCTGGTCCTTGAGCGCGTTGACCGAGCCGGTGGACCAGCCGTTGACGGAAACGGCGTTCTCCTGGTCCACGCAGCGCCGGTAGATCTTCAGCTCCTCGTCGAGCTTGTAGCGGCCGTCGAGCAGGAGCGCGTTGACCTTGTTGCCGGCAATTCCGCCCCGGGTCTGGTTCAGGAACTCGAAGTAGTCGCGCGTGCCGTAGGCCATGCCGTTCACCAGGGCGTCCGGCCCGGTGATCGTGCCCCAAGCGCAGACGGTCAGATCCGCCGCCCGCGACGGCGCGGCCCAGGCTGCCACGCCTGCGGCAAACAGGGCACCCAGGATGCTTTTCTTCATGGACGTTCTCCTCCCTTGGTTGCGACCGCCGGTCCCGCCTGCTTCCTGAAGCCGGCCGCAGCGCCCCGCGTCCATCGCAGCCGGGGCAGGAGCGAGGACAGGCCGCGAGGCTCGAAGATCAGGAACAGGATGATAAGCAGGCCGAACGCCAGTTCCCGCAAGGCGGACAGCAGGTTGGCGATGTCGAACGTCTCGCCGACCCGCTGGATCGCTTCGGGCAGCAACACCACAAAGGCGGCGCCGACGAGCGGGCCGGCCCAGGAGCCGAGGCCGCCGACGATGATCATGGCGATGTAATCCGCCGAAAGGTCGAGCGTGAACGCCTCCGGGCTGGCGAGCCGGGCCGCGAAGCCGATCAGCCCGCCCGCCACGCCGGCGACAAAGCCGCTGATGGCGAAGGCCCAGGCTTTCGTGCGCGCAACGTCGATCCCCATGCCCTTGGCGACGACCTCGCTTTCCCGCACGACGAGGAAGGCGCGCCCGAGGTTCGTGCGCGTCAGCCGGGTAAGCGCGAGCCAGGCGATGAGCAGGACGAGGACCGACACGGCGGCGGACACCTGGTCGGAGGCGACCGGGACGCCGAAAAAGGCGGGTTGGCGGATCACCAGCCCGGACACGCCGCCGGTGAGCGGCTCAAGCATCTTGAACAGGTATTCGAGGATCGCCTGCGCCGCGAGCGTCGCGATGGCGAAGTAGAGGCCGCGCAGCCGGAGCGCCGGCAGCCCGATCAGCGCGCCGACAGCCGCGGTCGCAACTCCTGCGCCGAGCAGGGCGAGCACGCCGTCCACCCCGGCGTTGCCGAGATTGCCCGCCACATACGCGCCGACGCCCAGCAGCGCGCCCTGCGCGAAGCTGATCTGCCCGCAATAGCCGATGAGCAGGTTGAGCGACAGCGCCCCGATGCCGGCGATGGCCACCGCCCGCACCAGGTAAGCGCCGAAGCGGCCGAGCAGGAGGCTCAGCGTGACCAGGAAGGCGGCGACGGCCAAAGCGAGGAGCAGGCGGCGCGTGCCCACGGTTCCGAGTTCTCCTGCAACCTGCATGGCACCCATGGCTTCAAATCCTTTCGGCGCCGCGGCGCCCGAACAAGCCCTGCGGGCGCAGGAGCAGCATCAGCACGAGCAGGGCGTAGGGCAGCACCTGCTGCAACGCCCCCACCGAGTAGATGCCGGTGTTGGCGCGCAGGAAGTCTTCGAGCGCGGGCGTCAGCAGCCCGTCCGTGAAGCTCTGCAGCACACCGAGCAGCAGCCCGGCGACGAGCGCCCCCTCAAGGCTGGACAGGCCTCCCACCACGACCACCGGGAACGCCAACATGCCGATGTCCGCGAGGCCGAGCGAAAGGCCGTTCAGCGTGGCGAGCAGCGTGCCCGCAAGGCCGGCCAGCGCCGCCGACATCGCCCAGGCCGCGGACACCTGGTTGCTCACGTGGATGCCGATGGCGAGCGCGGCCCGGCTGTTGTCAGCCGCGCAGCGCTGCATCAGCCCCATCGGCGTGCGGGCATAGAAGAGGAGGAAGCCGAGGCTGAGCACCGCCGCGAGGATGCCGGCGGCGATGTAGTTGTAGGTGACGAAGATGCCCCCGGCGCTGACGGCGCCCGCCGGGAACACGGGCGGAAACGCGATCTGGTCCGGCCCGAACAAGGCGAGGCAAGCCGCGCGGGCGCAGATCAGCAGCCCCAGCGTCACCATCATCACCGCGACCACCGGCGCCTTGAGCATTGGGCGCAGCACCAGCCGCTCGGTGAGCGCGCCGATGCCGGCCATGACGCCCATGCTCGCCGCCACCGCCAGCACCGCCGGCAGGCCGGCGCGGAGCAGGACGTAGCTCGCGTAGGCGCCGAGCATGGAGTAGGCGCCCTGGGCGAAGTTCACCACACCCGAGCACTTGTAGATCAGCACGATGCCGAGCGCGATCAGCGCATAGACGCTGCCGGTCGCCAAGCCCGCGACGGCGAGCTGCAAAGCGAGGGTCATCCGGGTTCCCCCAAGTAAACGCGCCGCACCTCCGGGTCAGACTGCACCTCGTCCGGCAAGCCTTCGAAGATCTTGGACCCGGCAGCCATGACGGCGATCCGGTCGCAGGTGCTCATCACCACGTCCATCTTGTGCTCGACCATGATGACGGCGCAGCCGAGGCGGTCGCGCACGCTGCGGATCACGGCGGCCATCTCCATGCCTTCCTGCGAGGTCAGCCCGGCCACCGGCTCGTCCAGTAGCAGGAGCTGCGGCTGCGCCGCCAGCGCGCGCGCAAGGTCGGCCGCTTTGCGTCGGCCGTAGGGCAAAGTTTGGATCGGCGTATGGGCGACATCGGCCAGGTGCAGAGGCCGCAGCAGCGTCTCGGTCAACTCTGCCTCCACCGCCTTCTCGGAACCGAAGAAGCCGCCGGACCGCGCCGACCTGGCGGCGCCGCGGGCAGCCGCGCCCAGCTTGGCGATGTCGAGCACGGTGAGGTCGTGCAGGGAGGCGACGTTCTGGAACGTCCGGGCCACGCCGAGCCGCAGCAGCGCGTGCGGGGACAGGCCGAGCAGCTCCCGTCCGAGCCAGAGCGCGGTGCCGGCGTTCGGGCGGTAGGTCCCGCAAATGCAGTTGACGAAGGTGGTCTTGCCCGCGCCGTTCGGGCCGATCAGGCCGACGATCTCCCCCGGGGCGGCGTCCAGCGCCATCCCGTTCACGGCGACCACGCCGCCGAAACGGATCGTCACGTTTCGCGCCGTCAACGCCACCGTGCCGGCCTCCGCCGGCAGGAGCGCGGCCACGCCGGACGGCGTGCCCCAACACCCATGCGCATCCCCTCCCCCTGTGAGGCCGTTGGCCGGCCCTTCGACCTATCCTGACCGGAGAAAGGCGAAGCGTCCACCCGCTTTCCGGCCCGGCGCGCGTCGTCGGACGCGCTTCCAAGCTCCGCGCGCACGGTCTCAGCCGCCTCCAGCGGGCACTGGGCCGCCGTTCTTCGCGGCGAGGAAGAAGTCGGGGCCGCCGACCTGGCCGCCCTTCAGCGCGAGCTCCAGCCCTTCGTGGGCCGACCGGTCCCCGGCACGGCCCGGCTCTGCCGGGGCATCGGCGTGCGCCCGGCAGAGCGGCGCGCCTGGCGCGAGCGGGGCGACCGCGGTCAGTGCATACACGCCCAGCCGCAGCGCCGCATGGCCCGAGGTGTCCCCGCCCGAGATCACCGCCCGCCGCACCGCGGTTGTCCGCAGCACCCGGTCCAGGATCTGGCCGAGGCCGGCACCGATGCGGTCGTTGGCCGCGGCGGGCGCCACCCCGCTCGCCTCGACCGCGGAGCGGAACCCGGCCACCGCCGGGTCGTCAGGGCCGGCCGCGGTGAAGACGAGCGGGTCCTCTCCCTCTCCGAGCGCGGCAAGCGCCCGGTCGCCCGCCCGGCCGAGCTCGCGTTCCCACGCCGCCGCGTCCACCGCCCGCGCCGCGTCGAGGCGGATGGCCCTGAACCCGGCGCGTTCCGCGAACGCGATCTGGGCGGCCGTCACGGGCGAGCACGACCCGGAAACGCAGGCGATGCGCCCGGCTGCGGGGACGCGGAACGCGGCCCGGGGCGTGTCGAGAAGCCCGGCCGCCCGCCAATGGGCGACGAGCGCCTGTTGCAGGCCTTGCGAGCCGATCGCGAAGATCCGGTCGCCGCCGTGCTCCCAAACGAGGCGGCCGGCCTCGCACAGCGTTTCCTCGTCGAGCACGTCAAGCGAGACGATCTCCGCGCCGGCCGCCCGCTCGCGCGCCAGCGCCGCGTCCGCTTCGCCGCGCTTCATGGCTACGAAATCGACAAGTCCGATGCGCTTGCCGGTCTGCTTGGCCAGATGGAGCCGGAGGTCAGCCTCGTCCATCGGCGTCACTGGGTGGCGTGACATGGTGGGATGCCGATCGAGCCGATAGCCGGTGCCGGCGGCGGCCGCGAACAGGTTGCCGAACGCCTGGTAGCGGCTCATGTCCGCCGCGGCGACCAGGAGAGGGTGCCATGCCCCCCCAAGGATCGGCGCCCCGAGGTCAATTGCACGCCCAATCGAGCCGACGCGTGGCGCTGAATCGAAGGTAGAGCAGACCTTGTACTGCATGACCGGAGCGCCAAGCCCGCGCAGGGTCCGGAACACCGGCGGCAGGTGCCGGTCCATCCAGGCCGGGTCCTGGGACCGGGCCACGCCGGCGATGCCGATGGCGCGATACCCGGCGAAGTGGGCGAGCCGTTCGGGCGACGGCGTGTCCAGGAACAGCACCGTCGGCAGCCCGGCAAAGGCCGTGACCTCCATCGCGGCCGAGGAGCCGGTGAAGTCGTCCCCGTAGAAGGCCAGCAAAAGGCCGTCCGGGAGGGGGCGGACGGGCGCGCTCACGGCGCGCCGCCCAACACCCGCGCCTGCGCCGGGTGCGCTCGGGCGTGCTCCGCCAGCGGAACGCCGCCGATGGCGGCGCCCCAAGCTTCGCGCAGGGCCTCGACCCCAGCCGCCGGCCCGTCCGGGTGGGCCATGATCCCACCGCCGGCAGCGAAGATCAGGTCGGTGGAGCGCAGCGCCGCGTAGGTGCCGGGCGCCTGCTTGGCCGATTGGCCGGAGGAGAACACCGGCATCACCAGGCACGGCTTGGCCTCGAACATCGGGGTCAGGCAGGCCCGCGCCGACTCGATCACGCTCGCGTCGTCCTCCGAGAACTTGTTGGAAAGGCCGTTGACGTGCATGTGGTCCATGCCGGCCAGCCGCCAGATCTTCTGCCAGGCGGGGTACGACCATCCGAGCGCCGGGTGCCGGGACAGGGCGCCCCAGCCGTTGCGGTGGGCGTGGATCGGCAGTTGCGCGAAGCGGCCGAGTTCGATGGCGCCGACCAGCCCGACCGAGTTCAGCCCAGCCATCACGCAGGTGCCGCCGAGGGCGAGCACGAGGTCATGCCGGCGGCGCATCTCGTCGAGTTCGCCGGTGATGTTCAGCGCGAACATCACCTTCTTGCCGGTGCGGTCGGCATGGGCGTTGACGACCCGCAGCACCGCCCGCGCGCGGGCCTCGAACGGGCAGGCGGGGCCGTCGGCCTGGAGTTCGTCGTCCTTGATGAAGTCGATCCCGGCCTCGCACAGCGTCCGGGTCAGCGACGCCGTGTCCTCCGGGCCGAGGCCGACACTCGGCTTGATGATGGTGCCGATCAGCGGACGCCCCGCGACGCCCGCAAGGCGCCGCGTGCCGGCGATCCCGAAGCGCGGGCCTCCGTAGGCCTCGGCAAAGGCCGTGGGCAGGCGGATGTCGAGCAGGCGCAGGCCCGAAAGCTGGCCCAGCTCGAACAGGTTGCCGGCGACGGTCGCCAGGAGGTTGGGCAGCGAGGGGCCGAGATTGTCGAGCGGCCAGGACAAGGTCACGCGGGCTTGGCGCCAGACGGCTCCGTTCCCTGCACTTTTCGGCGGCCGCGCGCCCGGCAGCGAGGGGTGCGGCACCTCGCCCAGGACTTCAAGCGCCTCGATGCGCGCCGCCGCCCGCTCTTTCAGCTCCGGCGTTTCCCCCGGGACCGGCACGAACGTGCCGCTCGACTGCTCCCCGGCGATTGCCTCCGCCGCCGCACGCGGGTCGTGCGCGGTCTCGATCAGGTAGTCGGCTTCTATCCGAAGCGGGTCGCTCACCGTCCGGCCCTCCGCGTCCGGTCCGGCACCCGGCTTGACGCCCGGGCGGCGGAAGCGGTCATGTATGGCGCAAGGCCGGGTGCTGCGGCGGACCAGCCCGAAGGGAGGAAGGAATGCTCAAGCAAACCGTCACGCACGCGGGCGACCGTCCCGTCATCCTGATGGACTCGATCACCAAGGTGGAGGCGGCGGACGCGGGGGCCATCGTCGTGTCCGCGTCCCATGGGGGGCAGAGTTCCGGGGAATTCGCGCTCGCGGTCCCGCTCACGGCCGTGTTCTTCAACGACGCCGGGAT
>CAXUJE010000012.1:1139-2342 GCA_964251035.1 uncultured Acetobacteraceae bacterium | reverse complement strand
GCGTCCCCGCCGGGGCCGCGCCTCGCCGGGCTTACGATGCTCGAAGCCCAGGGCGTCCCGGCCTGCGCCGTGGGCCACGAGAGCGGACGGATCGGGGACGCCGCCGACATGTGGGCGCACGGCCTGCTTTCGCGCGTGAACGACGCCGCCGCGGCCCGCGGCGCGGCGCCCGGGATGGCGGTCCAGGAAGCCGTGCGCAAGCTGGCGCCGTAGCGCGGCGCCTTTCTTGGCCGACCGCCTTGTCCCAGCGGCCCTCATGCCGCTTTCGGGCGCGCGCAAATGTCCCGGACCGATTGCATCACGGCCTCGGGCGCGAAAACCCGGTCGAGCCAGCCTTCCCTGAAGATCTGCGGCTTGGCCAGCTCGATCGCACGCAGCGCGCCATCGGAGAAGCGACCCTCGGGGAAGATGCCGAAGGCGATGGCGAGACCGATGTTGATGTGCCCCAACGCGAAGTCGATGGCCGCTTGGCGCGGCACGCCGCGCCGCGCCGCCTCGTCGGCGGCCGCGCGCCGCGCCAGGCCCCTCGTGCTCGCCCCCGGTTCCGACAGCGCCCGCACCAGGATGGGGCTCTGGTCGACCGTGCCGCGGTGCGCCCGCATCACCGGCTTGTAGATGGTGCGCGCCACCTCCTCGCACAGCGCGTAGTGCTCCTCGGGCCCCTGCATCAGGGCGCAGACGATGTGCTGCTTGGCCGCGATCCCGCCGAAGAAGTCCCGCTTAGCCTCCTCGGTCGTCTCGTCGTTGAAGATCGGCGGGTGGCAAGGGTGGGTGACGAAGTAGGTGACGTCCTCCCGCCGCGGCATCTCGCCCGCGTGGGGTGCTGCGGCGTCGAGCACGACCAGCGCCGTCCCGGGCCGCACCTTGTCGATGATGCCGTGGGCGACCTCGCCGATCAGCCGGTCGGGCACCGCCAACACCACCACGTCGGCCCCGGCGAGGGCGCGGTCCTGCTCGACGCACTCGGCGCCGGCCGCCGCCTTCAAGCGCCCGCGCCCTTCCTCGGAAACCTCGACATGGTCCACCCCGAAGCGCGAGCCTTGGAGGTTGGTGGCAAGGCGCACGCCCATCTTGCCGCCTGCGCCGAGCAACGCGATTTTAGTCATTTCGTCTTCCCTTTCCGTTTGTGGGGAGTCGCGGGGGGGGCGGGGGCCCCCCCGGGGGCCGCGGGGGGGGCGGGCGGGGGGGGGGGGGCGCGGGCGG
>CAXUJE010000012.1:0-1129 GCA_964251035.1 uncultured Acetobacteraceae bacterium | reverse complement strand
CGCCATTCGGAGTCCCCTTGCGGTTGGGGGGCCGGCGCGGGCCCCGCGCCCCCGCGCGCGGGACCCGGGTGCGGCACGGGCTCGGGTCAGAGCGCGAAGACGTAGAGCATCGAACTCGGCGCTATCGCCTTCAGCTCCGGCGTCCCCGCGACGTTCCACTTGTCCCACGCGCCGCCGATGCCGACCAGGACGGCGACGTACTGCTTGCCGTCCACGGCGAAGGTCATCGGCGGCGCGGTGATGCCGGCGCCGGCGTTGAACGACCAGAGCTTCTTCAGCGACTTCGCGTCCAACGCCATCATCTCGCCGTCCGGCGAGCCGGCGAAGACGAGGTCGGGCATCGCGAGCAGCCCGCCCAGCATCGGATACGGCGTGTCGGCCTTGCCGACGACCTTGCCGCTGGTGACGTCGATCGCGGTCACGCTGCCGGGGATCCGCTCGTGGATGCTCGGGCCGCCGCCGGTGTAGAACTCGCGCGGCTTGAACGAATCCGGCTTGGTTTCCTCCACGGTGATGGTGTTGCAGCTTTCGATCACCGGGATATACCAAAGCCCGGCCTGCGGGTGGTAGGCCGTCGGCGGCCAGTTCTTGCCGCCCATGTTGCCCGGGCAGATCTGGACCACCCGGTTGTCGCGCGAGGGCGTCACCGCGGGGTTGTACTTCTGCACCGGCAGGTTCGGGTCGTATTCCACCGGCTTGCCCGTCTCCGGGTTCAGCCCCTTGGTCCACGTCACGCGCTTGACGAAGGGCGTCCCCCAGACGAACTCGCCGGTGTCGCGGTCAAGGGCGTATGCGAACCCGTTGCGGTCCGCGGTGACCGCGAGCTTGCGCGGTCGCCCGTTCACCTCCGTGTCCACCAACACCTTTTCCGAAACGCTGTCGTAATCGTATGGGTCGTTTGGCGTGTGCTGGTAGTGCCACTTGATCTTGCCGGTGTCGGGGTCGAGTCCAAGGGTGCTGTCGGTGTACAGGTTGTCGCCGGGCCGGTGCTCGTTGTCCCAGTCCGGGCCGGGGTTGCCGACGCCCCAAAGGAGCGTGTTGGTCGAGGGATCGTACGAGCCTGTCACCCATGTTGAGCCGCCGCCGTTCGCGGCGGTCTCGGCGTTCTTCCAGGTCTCAGAGCCGGGTT
>CAXUJE010000011.1:29602-35927 GCA_964251035.1 uncultured Acetobacteraceae bacterium | reverse complement strand
GCAGCGCCGTTCGGCCCGCGGAACACGATGGGGCAGCCCATCTGGCCGCCCGACATGTACAGCGTCTTGGCAGCCGAGTTGATGATTTGGTCGATCGCCTGCATGGCGAAGTTGAAGGTCATGAACTCGACAATGGGCCGCAGCCCGTCCATCGCGGCGCCCACCGCCATGCCCGTGAAGCCGTGCTCGGTGATCGGCGTGTCGATGATGCGCCGCGGGCCGAACTCGTCCAGCAGGCCCTGGCTGATCTTGTAGGCGCCCTGATACTGCGCGACCTCCTCCCCGATCAGGAACACGCGGTCGTCGGCGCGCATCTCGGCCGCCATGGCGTCGCGCAACGCCTCACGCACGGTCATGGGCTTGGTCGGTCCCCAATCGCGCTCTGGGGCAGTCGCAGTCGAGGCCGGCGTGACCTGGGTCGCCACCGCCTTGTCCGCGACGACCTTGTGATCCTCCAACGGCTCCGGCGGCGGCTGCTTCGCCGCCGCTGGCGCAGGCGCCTCGGGCTTGGCTGCGGTCTCACTCGCTGCCTCGCCATCGGCTGACAGGGTCGCGATTGGCGTGTTCACCGCAACGCCGTCGGTGCCTTCCTCCACCAGGATTTGGGACAGCTTGCCCTCATCCACGGCTTCGACCTCCATGGTCGCCTTGTCCGTCTCGATCTCCGCGATCACGTCGCCGGCGCGTACGTCCTCGCCCACTTTCTTCAGCCAGCGGGCCAGCTTGCCCTCTGTCATGGTCGGCGACAGCGCCGGCATTAGTATCTGCGTGCTCACGCCTTCAGCCCTCGACCAAAATGTCAGTCCAGAGTTCGCGCTCGTCCGGCTCAGGGCTGCTCTGCGCGAAGTCGGCCGCCTCCTGGATGCGGGCCTTCACGGCGGCGTCGATCGCTTTGAACTCGTCCTCCCCCATGCCGGCCGCTTCCAGAAGGTGCCGCGCGCTCTCGATGCAGTCGCGCTCAGTGCGCATCTTCTGTACCTCGTCGCGGGTGCGGTACTTGGCCGGGTCCGACATGGAATGGCCGCGGTAGCGGTAGGTCTGGACCTCCATCAGATACGGCCCGGCGCCCGACCGGCAATGCGCCACCGCCACGTCCGCCGCCGCCTTCACCGCCGTCACGTCCATGCCATCGACCTTGGTGCCCGGGATGCCCCAGGGCGCCCCGTTGATTGACAGGTCGTGCGACGCCGACGCGCGCTCCAGGCTGGTGCCCATGCCGTACTTGTTATTCTCGATGACGTAGATGCAGGGCAGCTTCATCAAGGCTGCCAGGTTGAAGCTTTCATAAACCTGGCCCTGGCTCGACGCGCCGTCGCCGAAATACGTGGCGCACACCCGGTCGCTGCCCCGATACCAGTTCGCCATCGCAAGCCCGGTGCCCAGGCTCACCTGCGCACCCACGATGCCGTGGCCGCCGAAGAAGCGCTTCTCCTTGCTGAACATGTGCATGGAGCCGCCCTTGCCTTTGGAGTAGCCGCCGCTGCGCCCGGTCAGCTCCGCCATGACCCCGCGCGGCTCCATGCCGGTTGCCAGCATATGGCCATGGTCGCGATACGACGTGATCACCTGGTCGCCGTCAGACAGCGCCATCTGAATGCCGACGACCACGGCCTCCTGCCCGATGTACAGATGGCAGAAACCGCCGATCAGGCCCATGCCGTAAAGCTGTCCGGCCTTCTCCTCGAAGCGGCGGATCAGCAGCATGTCGCCATAGGCTTTGACAAGCTGCTCCCGGCTCATGGCTTGGTTGGTAGCAGGGGGCTGCGAAGCCCCGGAGCTGAGGGACTCAGAGTCCTTGCCGCGCTTCCGTGTCTCGGCTGCTTGTGCCATGCGCGTCGCTCCTGTCGGACATAGGGTATGTGTCCAACACCTAGCGACCGCGTTCGATCACGACAAGTCCGCTGACCGAATAACTCTTGTTGTGCAATGCAATAGAGACCGTCGCCCGGTCACGGCCAGGCAAAACGTCCCGATGCCGGCCCCGGTCAGAACAGGCGCTTACCTGCACCGTACGGCATCACGACGTCGGACGGGTCGGCGACGTTGAGCATGGCGCGCGCACGTTCGTCCAGCGTGTCGGGATCGAGCCGCTGGTCCCGCAGCCCAGCGACCCGGCGCTCCCACATGTCGCGCTCCATCGTCGTGCGGAGCAACTCGGCCTCCACCATCCTCAACTGGTCCTGGCGCACGGCATACGCCTGCGACCCCCGAGCGCCCTGCGTGGCGTTCCAGCCAAAATACCCGGTCAACCCCAGGAACACGGTCGGCGCGACCACCGCCTTCGCCTGCCGCCGCAACGTCCCGCTCCAGCTCATATTGCACCCCTGACCTGCTTCGCCGACACGGTACTTCGTTTCAGCGGCGGATGCGATACCTCAAGCGCGCCGCAGGATCGTGCGCCCGGCGTAGCGTGCCGCCGCGCCCAGTTCCGCCTCGATGCGGATCAACTGGTTGTATTTCGCCGTCCGGTCGCTCCGGGCCAGGCTGCCGGTCTTGATCTGCCCGCAGTTGGTGGCTACCGCGAGGTCGGAGATCGTCGTGTCCTCCGTTTCCCCGGACCGGTGGCTCATCACCGCGCTGAACCCGGCCCGTTGCGCCAGCTCCATCGCTTCCAGCGTCTCGGACAAGGTGCCGATCTGGTTCACCTTGACCAGGATCGAGTTGGCCGTCCCGGTCTCGATCCCGCGCCGCAGCCGCTCGCTGTTGGTCACGAACAGGTCGTCGCCCACCAACTGCACCCGGCCGCCCAGCACCTCCGTCAAGTGTTTCCAGCCTGCCCAGTCATCCTCGGCGCAGCCGTCCTCGATGGAGACAATGGGGTAGCGGTCCACCAGCTCGGCCAGGTAGGCCACCATGCCAGCGGCATCGAACCGCTTGCCCTCGCCATCCAGGCGGTACTCGCCGTCATGAAAGAACTCCGTGCTGGCGCAGTCGAGCGCGAAGGTCACGTCCTCACCGGGCCGGTAGCCGGCCTGCTCGCAGGCCTGGGTGATGAAGGTCAGCGCCTCGTCGGCCGACTTGAGGCCGGGCGCAAAGCCGCCCTCGTCGCCCACGTTGGTGTTGTGCCCGGCGGCGTGCAGCTTCGACTTCAACGCCTGGAAGATTTCGGACCCGACCCGCACCGCGTCGGCGAAGGTCGGCGCGCCCACCGGCTGCACCATGAACTCCTGGATGTCGATGGGATTGTCCGCATGCTTACCGCCGTTCACGATGTTCATCATCGGCACCGGCAGCGTGCGGGCGAACACCCCGCCGACATAGCGGTAAAGCGGCAGCTTCAGCTCGGCCGCCGCCGCCTTCGCCACCGCAAGCGACACCGCCAGGATCGCGTTGGCGCCCAGCCGCGACTTGTTGGGCGTGCCATCCAGGTCGATCATGATCTCGTCAAGCCGGATTTGGTCGGTCGGGTCCATGCCGCTCAGCGCGTCGAAAATCTCCCCCTCGACGCTGGCGCAGGCGGTGCGCACGCCCTTGCCGCCGTAGCGCGCCTTGTCGCCGTCGCGCAGTTCCACCGCCTCATGCGCGCCGGTGCTGGCGCCGGACGGCACCGTTGCCCGGCCGGCGGCACCGCTGTCCAGCAGGACATCGACCTCCACGGTCGGATTGCCCCGGCTGTCCAGGACCTCGCGGGCGACGATGTCGGCAATGGCGCTCATGGCGGTTCCATCCGGTCGTTGTGAGTGGCAGCTTTGCAGAAATCATCCAGCGCCTTCAGCCGCGCCATCAGCGCCGGCATCGCGTGCAGCGGGATCATGTTCGGCCCGTCGCTCGGCGCCGCGTCGGGGTCGGGGTGCGTCTCGATGAACAGCGCGGCGACGCCCACCGCGAGCGCCGCGCGGGCCAGCACTGGGGCGAACTCGCGCTGCCCGCCGGACGACCCGCCCTGCCCGCCGGGCTGCTGCACGCTGTGCGTCGCGTCGAACACCACGGGATAGCCCGTCCGCGCCAAAACCGGCAGGCCGCGGAAGTCGGTGACAAGCGTGTTGTAGCCGAAGCTCACGCCGCGTTCCGTCAGCAGGATGCTTTCATTGCCGGTCTCGGCGATCTTGCCGGCAACATGCGCCATGTCCCAGGGCGCCAGGAATTGGCCCTTCTTCACGTTCACCGCGCGCCCGGTTTCGCCGGCGGCGATCAGCAGGTCGGTTTGCCGGCACAGGAGGGCGGGAATCTGCAGCACATCGACCGCCTCGGCCGCCGGGTCGCACTGCTCGGCGGTGTGCACGTCGGTCAACACGGGAATGCGGAACCGCTCCCGCACCCCGGCCAGGATCGTCAGGCCCCGGACGATGCCAACACCGCGGGCGGCGTTGGCGCTGGTGCGGTTCGCCTTGTCGAAGCTCGACTTGTAGATCAGCGGCACCCCCGCCGCCTGCGCCATGTCGCGCAGCGCCTCCGCCGTCTCGAATGCATGCGCCTCCGACTCGATCTGGCACGGCCCGGCGATCAGCACGAACGGCAGGGTGTTGCCGATCTCGATGTCGAGCACCCGGACGACGCGCGTCTCGGACGCAGGAAACTGCGCCTCAGACAAGGCGGGCCTGCTTCACGGCGGCGGCGATGAAGCTGGAGAACAACGGGTGCGGGTCGAGCGGCTTCGACTTCAGCTCGGGGTGGAACTGCACGCCGATGAACCAGGGATGCGCCGGCAGCTCCACGATTTCCGGCAGGATGCCGTCGGGCGACATGCCGGAAAAGCGCAACCCGGCCGCCTCAAGCTGCGGCCGGTAATGCACGTTCACCTCCCAACGGTGCCGGTGCCGCTCCTGAATGGTCGCGGCATCCCCGTAGACCCGCCGGACCAGCGACCCCGCGCCGAGCTGCGCCGGGTAGGCGCCGAGCCGCATGGTGCCGCCCAGGTCGCCGCCTTCCGCCCGGCGCTCGACCTCGTTGCCCCGCGCCCATTCGGTCAGCAGGCCCACCACCGGGCTGCCGCACGGCCCGAACTCGGTCGAGGAAGCGTCGGGCAGCCCGGCCATGTGCCGCGCGCACTCGATCACCGCCATCTGCATGCCGAAGCAGATGCCAAGGAACGGCACCCGGCGCTCCCGCGCGAAGCGCACGGCCGCGATCTTGCCTTCGGTCCCGCGCTCCCCGAACCCACCGGGCACCAGGATGCCGTGCACGCCGTCCAGCCGGGCGACCGCGTGCGGCTGCTCGAAGATTTCGCTGTCCACCCAGTCAAGCCGGACGCGCACCCGGTTCCTGATCCCGCCATGGGTCAAGGCCTCGCCCAGGCTTTTATAGCTGTCAAGCAGGTTGGTATACTTGCCGACGACGGCGATCCGCACCTCGCCGTCCGGCCCACGCACGACGTCGACGATGCGCTGCCAGGCCGAGAGGTCAGGCTCCGTCTCGAACGGCAGGCCAAAGTGCCGCAGAACCTCCCGGTCCATGCCCTCGGCGTGGTAGCTGATCGGCACCGCGTAGATGGTGTCCACGTCGAGCGCCGCGATCACCGCCTGTGGCTGCACGTTGCAGAAGCTCGCGATCTTGCGGCGCTCGGCGTCGGGGATCTGCCGGTCGCAGCGGCAGAGTAGCATCTGCGGCTGGATGCCGACGTTCTGCAGCTCCTTCACCGAGTGCTGCGTCGGCTTCGTCTTCAGCTCGCCCGCAGACGTGATGTAGGGCACCAGCGTCAGATGCACGAACATCGTCCGCTCGGGGCCGAGGTCGTTGCCGAGCTGCCGGATCGCCTCCAGGAACGGCAGGCCCTCGATGTCGCCGACCGTGCCGCCGATCTCGATCAGCGCGAAGTCGAGACCCTCGGTATCCCGGGTGATCGCCTCCTTGATCGCATCGGTGATGTGCGGGATCACCTGCACCGTGGCGCCCAGGTAGTCGCCCCGGCGCTCCTTAGCGATCACGTCGGAGTAGATGCGCCCGGTCGTCGCGTTGTCCGTCCGCGCCGCGTGCACCCCGGTGAACCGCTCGTAGTGGCCGAGGTCGAGGTCGGTCTCCGCGCCGTCATCGGTGACGAACACCTCCCCGTGCTGGTACGGGCTCATCGTCCCGGGATCGACGTTTAGGTAAGGGTCAAGCTTCCGCAGCCGCACGGAGTAGCCGCGCGCCTGCAGCAGCGCGCCAAGCGCCGCAGAAGCGACGCCCTTGCCGAGAGAGGAAACCACGCCGCCGGTGATGAATACAAACCGCGTCATGGGTGGCCTTGATACAGCGGAAGTGGACCAGCCGTGAACCCCTTTGCACGCAGGTCAGTTCGTCGGCACAGACGGGCCGCGAGGCGCCGGTACTGGAGCCGGGGCCCGCGCGCGGCCCCGCGGGGGGGGGGGGGGCGGGGCGCGGGGGGGGGGGCGGGGCGGGGGCCCCC
>CAXUJE010000011.1:0-29592 GCA_964251035.1 uncultured Acetobacteraceae bacterium | reverse complement strand
CGGGTACTGGCCCGGGGGCCGGCGCGGTGCCGGGCGTCGGCACCGTCGCGGGCGGGGTGTCCAGCAGCGACCGCCCGCCGCCGACCGTGCCGCGGTTCAGAAGTGCCAACGTCAGCGACAGCGCGAAGAACGCCGTGCCCAGGATTGCCGTCGTGCGCGTCAGCAGGTTGGTGGTGCCGCGCCCGGACATGAAGCCCCCCATGCCCTGCGTCGTGCCGATGCCCAAGCCGCCCCCCTCGCTTCGCTGAATCAGCACGACGCCGATCAGGGCCAGGGTGACGAACAGGTGGACGATCAACAGGACAGTGGTCATGCCGCGCGTTCTAGCGATGCACGGCAGGATTGAAAAGGCAGGTG
This sequence comes from uncultured Acetobacteraceae bacterium, assembly GCA_964251035.1. Lineage (GTDB taxonomy): Bacteria > Pseudomonadota > Alphaproteobacteria > Acetobacterales > Acetobacteraceae > CAHJXG01. The sequence goes on along the minus strand of CAXUJE010000011.1, from coordinate 29,235 downwards.
GCCATGCCCCGGCCTCAGCCGGCCGCCCGCACGATGGCCAGGAAGTCCACCGCTACCAGGCTTGCGCCGCCCACCAGCGCGCCGCCCACTCCGGACAGAGCCAGCAATGCGGCGGCGCCCGCCGGCTTCACCGACCCGCCATACAGGATGCGCAGGCCCTCCCCGGCCTCCCCCAACGTTTCCGTCAACTGGCTGCGGATGCAGCGGTGCATCGCCACGATGTCGTCCTCGGACGCGGTGCGCCCAGTGCCGATCGCCCAGACCGGTTCATAGGCGACCACCCCCGCAAAGCCCGGCGGCACGCTGCCGTCGATCTGCGCCGCCACCACGGTTTCCGCGTTGCCGGACAGGCGCTGCTGCTCCGTCTCCCCCACGCACACGATCGGCGTCAGCCCGGCAGCGACCGCGGCCTGCGCCTTCTCCTGCACGAGGGCATTCGACTCGCCGTAGCCCAGCCGACGCTCTGAGTGCCCGAGGATCACCCATCGGGCGCCCGCGTCGCGCAGCATCGGCGCCGACACGTCCCCCGTGCGTGCGCCGGACGGCTCGGGATGGCAGTCCTGCCCGCCCACCATCACGCCGCTGCCCGCCAGCGCGTCGGCCACCGCGGCCAGCACGGTCGCCGGCGGGCAGACCAGCACGTCGCACCCGGCAGGCCGCTCCAGCCCGGCCGCCAGCGCTTTCGCCAGCGCGGCAGCATCGGCCCGCAAGCCGTTCATCTTCCAGTTTCCGGCGATCAGTTGGCGCAACGCGCGTTCCCCCTTTGCTGTCCTCGGTGCAAGCCAGCGCCCGCATCTGGCAAAAATGCCAGAGCCTCCGTATGGTGCCGGCTCGTACATTGGATACGCAACGCATGCTCTCCTTGTTCCGCCGCTTCCTCAGCACCTGGGCCGCGCGCGCCTTCTTCCTCGTGCTGATCGCCTCGTTCGGATTGTGGGGCATTGCCGACGTCGTGCGCAACGTCGGACGGGACAGCGCCATCGCCACCGTCGGCGACCGCAAGATCGAGGCGCCCGAGTTCCAGGAAGCCATGCGGACCCAGCTCGCCCAGGTCAGCCGCATGCTGGGCGGCAAGACTGAGCCGACGCCCGCTATCCGCCAGGCCGTCGCCGGGCAGGTGCTGGACCGGTTGGTCGTGCAGGCCGCCATCCAGAACGAGGTCAGCCGCCTCGGCTTGACGGTGCCGGACGAGGCCTTGCGGGCGGCGGTGTTCGACATCCCGGCCTTCCGCGGCGCCAGCGGCACCTTCGACCGCACCCGCTTCGAGGCGGTGCTGCGCAGCAACAACCTGACCGAGGCGCGCTTCCTCGACCTCATGCGGTCCGACCTCGGCCAGCGGCAGTTGATGGAGGCCGTGCAGGTCGGCGCCGCGCCGCCGGAGGTGCTGACCGCGCAGGTGTTCGCCTTCCAACGCGAAACCCGGGTCGCCCAATACGTCGAGCTGCCATTTGCCGCTGCCGCCGAACCGCCCGCGCCGACTGACGCCGACCTGCAGCGCGCCTACGACAACAACGGCGACCGCTACAGCGCGCCCGAGTTCCGCCGGATCAAGGCGGTGATCCTGTCCCCTGAAACCGTCGCCCGCGACATCGAGGTGCCGGACGCCGACATCAGCGCCTACTACGAGCAGCACAAGGCCGAGTACGTCACCCCGGAGAGGCGCTCCGTCGAGGTCGTCGTTGCCCAGGACGAGGCGCGCGCCAAGGATCTCGCGACCGCCTGGATCGCCGGCGCCGGTTGGGGCACGGTGCAGAAGGCCGCTGCCGCCGCCGGCGCATCCTCGGCGTCGCTGGACGACGCGACGACGGCCGAGTTCCCGGCCCCCGAGCTTGGCCAGGCCGTGTTCGGGGCGTCAGCCGAGACAGTGACCGGTCCGATCCAGTCGGCGCTCGGCTGGCAGGTGTTCCGCGTCACCAAGGTGACGCCAGGCAACGAGCGCCCGCTGGCGCAGGCCGCCGATGAAATCCGCGCGAGGCTGGCCCGGGAGCGGGCGGTGGACCAGGTCTATGGCCGCGCCAACAAGCTTGAGGACGCGCTGTCTGCCAGTTCCAGCCTCGACGACCTGCCGGGCGACCTCGGCGTCGCCGCCGTGACCGGCACGCTGGACGCCCAGGGCAACACGCCCGCCGGCCAGCCTGCCCCGATCCCAGGCTCCCCGGCCTTGCGGCAGGCGCTGGTGGCGGCGGCCTTCGCGCTCGCCAAAGGCGAGCCGGCGCGGATGACCGAGGGACCCGATCAGTCCTACCTCGCCGTGGCCGTCGAGGACGTCACCCCAGCCGCCCGCAAGCCGTTCGCCGAGGTCGAGGCGCAGGTGCGCGAGGACTGGGAGCATGACGCGCAGCGCAAGGAGCAGGAACGGGTCGCGGCCAAGCTGCTGACGGCGGCCCAGGCCGGATCGAGCCTGGATGACGCCGCGACCGTTGCCGGTCTGCGCCTGCAGCGCACGCCCCCGGTGGCGCGCGCCCAGCCTACCCCTGGCGTGCCCACGGAGATGACCGAGCCGCTGTTCAGCTTGAAGTCAGGCGGAACGACGATGATCGAGACGCCCGACGCCTTCTATGTGGTGGCGCTTGCCGAAGTTTCCGCGCCTGACCCAGCCGCCGATCCTGCGGGCGCCGCGCAGATCCGCACGGCGCTCACCCAAGCCATCGGCCAGGACATCGAGCTGACGGTCGCTGCCGCCCTGCGGATGCAGGCCAAGCCCCTGGTGAACCGGACCCTGCTGGACAGCATGGCGCAACCTTAGAGTACCGACGCATGAACGCTTCCGCCTCCCCGTCCCAAGCCGCTTTCCGCGCCGCGTATGACGCCGGGCGCGGCATGCTGATCTGGACCACCGGGGTCGCCGACCTGGAGACGCCGGTCGCGGCCTACCTAAAGCTCGCCGCCGGACGGGCGAACACGTTCCTGCTGGAAAGCATCGAGGGCGGCTCCGCCCGCAGCCGCTACTCGATCATCGGCATGGAGCCGGACCTCGTCTGGCGCTGCCGGGGCGGCCGGGCGGAGGTGAACCGGCACGCGCGCTCCGCCCCGCACGCCTTTGCCGCCGACGAGCGCGCGCCGCTCGACAGCCTGCGGGCGCTGATCACTGAAACGCAGCTCGATCTTCCGGAGCACCTGCCGCCGATGCTGGGTGGCCTGGTCGGCTATCTCGGCTACGACATGGTGCGCCTGATGGAGCGCCTGCCCGACAAGAACGCGGACGCGCTGGGCCTGCCCGACGCCATCCTGCTCCGCCCGACGCTGTTCGCCGTGTTCGACAACGTGCGCGATGAGCTGACCCTGGCCGCACCCATCTACCCGCAGCCCGGCGTCTCCGCCCAGCAAGCGTGGGACATGGCGCAATCGTCGCTGGCCCAGGCCGATGCTGCCCTGCTTCGCCCCCTGCCCCATGCCGCCCCGCCCGTGGGGCTGCCGCCGCAGCCGGAGCCTGCGCCCAACATGACGCAGACCGAGTTCATGGGCATCGTCGAGCGCATGAAGGAGTACATCGTCGCCGGCGACGCCTTCCAGATCGTGCCAAGCCAGCGCTTCTCGGTGCCGTTCGCCTTGCCGCCGTTCTCGCTTTACCGCGCGCTGCGCCGTATCAACCCAGCGCCGTTCCTGTTCTTCCTCGATTTCGGCGGCTTCGCCGTGGTGGGCAGCAGCCCCGAGGTGCTGGTCCGGCTCCGAGACGGGATCGTCACCATCCGCCCCCTCGCCGGCACCCGGCCCCGCGGCGCCACCCGCACGGAGGACGAGCGGCTGGAGGCCGAGCTGCTGGCCGACCCCAAGGAGCGGGCCGAGCACCTGATGCTGCTCGACCTCGGCCGCAACGACGTGGGCCGCGTGGCCGAGCTGGGCAGCGTGCGGGTGCCCGAAAGCTTCAGCATCGAGCGGTTCAGCCACGTCATGCACATCTCCTCCACCGTCGAGGGCCGGCTCAAGCCGGGGCTTGAGGCGCTCGATGCGCTGGTCGCCGGGTTCCCCGCGGGCACGCTGACCGGCGCGCCAAAGATCCGCGCCATGCAGATCATCGAAGAGCTGGAGCCGACCCGGCGCGGCATCTACGCCGGGTGCATCGGTTATTTCGCCGCCAACGGCACCATGGACACCTGCATCGGGCTGCGCACCGCGGTGGTGAAGGATGGCACGATGTACGTGCAGGCCGGCGGCGGCGTGGTGGCGGACAGCACGGCCATTGGCGAGTACGAAGAGACCCGGCACAAGTCCCGTGCCCTGTTCCGCGCCGCCGAGGAGGCGGTCCGCTTTGCCGCCCTGAAAGCCTAGCCCCATGCTCCTGCTGATCGACAACTACGACAGCTTCACCTTCAACCTGGTGCATTTCCTGGGCGACCTCGGCGTGTCCTGCACGGTGCGGCGCAACGACGAGATCTCGCCCGGCGACGCGCTGACCATGGCGCCCGAGGCCATCGTGCTCTCGCCGGGTCCCTGCACGCCGGACGAAGCGGGCGTGTGCCTCGACCTGATCACCGCCGCGGCAGGGCGCATCCCGGTGCTGGGCGTCTGCCTGGGGCACCAGGCCATTGGCCAAGCGTTTGGGGGCCGGGTGGTGCGTGCGGACCGTCCCATGCACGGCAAGCTCAGCCCGGTCCGCCATGAGGGGACCGACGTGTTCGCGGAGCTGCCCAGCCCCTTCGAGGCCACGCGCTACCATAGCCTCGTTGTCGAGGCGGGCACCCTGCCCCCGTCGCTCGTGCCGACAGCCTGGACGGCGGACGGCGCCATCATGGGCCTGCGCCACCGCGACCTGCCGATCTTCGGCGTGCAGTTCCACCCGGAAAGCATCGCCTCCGAGCACGGACACAAGATCCTGGCGAACTTCCTGGCCCTCGCGCGCCGCCCGGCGCCCGCCCACGCCGCCTGACCTTCACGCCGCATGGCCAGCCTCAAGCCAGTTCTCGCCCAGCTTGCATCCGGCGCCACCCTGTCGGCCGACGAGGCCGAGGCGGCCTTCGGCACCATCATGTCAGGCGAGGCGACGCCCGCGCAGATCGCCGGCCTGCTGATGGCGATGCGGGTGCGGCGGGAAACGGTGGCGGAGCTGACCGGGGCAGTCCGCGCCATGCGGTCCCGCATGACGGCGATGCTGGCGCCTGCGGACGCGGTTGATGTCTGCGGGACGGGCGGCGACAATGCCGGCACCCTCAACGTGTCCACGGCGGTGACGTTCGTGCTGGCCGGCTGCGGCGTGCCGGTCGCCAAGCACGGGAACCGCGCCCTGTCGTCCCAAACAGGCGGCGCCGACGTGCTGACCGCGCTGGGCGTGAACGTGGACGTGGCGCTGGACCGCCTGCCGGACGTGCTGGCCGCGGCTGGGTGCGTGTTCCTGTTCGCGCCCCGGCACCACGCGGCGCTGCGGCACGCAGCCGGGCCACGAGTGGAACTCGGCACGCGCACGATCTTCAACTTGCTGGGCCCGCTGGCCAACCCGGCCGGGGTGCGCCGGCAGCTCACCGGCGTCCATGACCCCGCCTGGCTGCGGCCGATGGCCGAAACTCTGCACGCGCTCGGCACCGAGCGCGCTTGGCTGGTGCACGGCCAAGGACTGGACGAGTTGACCCTGGCCGGGACGAGCCAGGTCGTCGCGTTGCGCGACGGTGCATACCGGGAGTTCAACGTCGTACCGGAAGACGCTGGGCTGGAACGCTCGCCGGTCGAGGCCATCCGCGGCGGCGACGCCGCAACGAACGCCGGCGCCTTGCGTGCGTTGCTGCATGGAGAGCCCGGGCCTTACCGTGACACGGTGCTGCTGAACACGGCCGCCGGGCTGATCGTCGCCGGGGCGGCGCAGGATCTACGGTCGGGCGTAACGCGGGCGGCAGAGGCGATCGACGACGGCTCTGCTGCTGCCGTACTCGATAAGCTGCGGCGAGCAACTGTTTGATGTCTGCGGAGTGAGTAGGATGGACGTCGCGATTTCCGATGCTTTAGCCCAGATTTGCGCGGAAACCTTGACCGAGGTGGAACGCCGGCGTGCCGAGACGCCGGCCACGGCACTCGCAAGCCGATTGCACCTGCGGCGCAATCCGACCCGCAGCTTCGGGCGTGCCTTGAAGGAGGCCGTGGCCCGGGGCGGCTACGGCCTGATCGCCGAGATCAAGCGGGCATCGCCATCCGCTGGAGTTATCCGTCCCGACTTCCATCCCTCGCTGCTGGCCCGGACTTATGCCGATGCGGGCGCCACCTGCCTGTCCGTGCTGACGGATGCCCCTTATTTCCAAGGCTCGCCCGACCACCTGAAGGTTGCCCGGGCCACCGTCGCATTGCCGGTGCTGCGCAAGGATTTCATGCTCGATGCCTGGCAAGTCTATGAGAGCCGGCTAATAGGCGCCGACTGCATCCTGCTGATCATGGCGGCGCTCTCCGACCAGCAGGCGCGGGAACTCGAGGAACTGGCGCGGGCGCTGGACATGGACGTGCTGGTCGAGGTGCACAACCGGGCCGAGCTGGACCGTGCGCTGGGGCTGCAAACATCTCTGATCGGGATTAACAACCGAAACTTGAAGACGTTGCAGACTGACTTGCAGACCACGACTGAGCTTGCGCCGCATGTGCCTTCGGATCGGTTCCTCATTGCCGAGAGTGGCATCCGCACCCATGACGACGTTCGCCGCCTGGCGGAAGCGGGGGCATCCTGTTTCCTGGTCGGCGAAAGCCTGCTGCGCCAACCTGATGTCGGCGCTGCCACCCGCGCCCTGCTCGGCACCGGCCCATGACGCCGGGCCTCACGCACTTCGATGCTGAGGGCCGGGCCGTCATGGTCGATGTGTCCGCCAAGGCCGAGACCGACCGGACGGCGACTGCGCGGGTCAGCGTGGCGATGCTGCCGGAGACGTTGCGGGTGATCCTGGCCGGAGAGGCCAAAAAAGGCGACGTGCTGGGCGTGGCCCGGCTGGCCGGCATCATGGCGGCGAAGCGGACGGCGGACCTCATCCCGCTCTGCCACCCGCTGCCGATTGCGGCGGTCACGCTTGACCTCGGGCCATCGGCGTCCGGGAACGGAATCGACATCGCCGCCACCGTCCGCACCACGGGCCGGACCGGGGTGGAGATGGAGGCGTTGACCGCTGCGGGCGTTGCGGCGCTGACGGTCTATGACATGTGCAAAGCCATCGACCGGGGCATGCGGATCGACGGGCTTCGCGTCGTACACAAGGCAGGCGGCAAGTCTGGCGATTTCCGGCAAGGGTGAGTCGATGCTCTCGGTCGAGGAAGCCCGCGCCCGCATCGTCGGGCCGCTCCGTCCCACCCCGGCCGAGACCGTCGCCTTGCCGGAGGCCTGGGGACGGGTGGTCGCCACCGCCCTTCACGCCCGGCTGACCCAACCGCCTGCCGACGTTTCGGCCATGGACGGCTATGCGCTGCGGGCAGCGGACGGCCGGGCCGGCGCGCGTGTCGCGGTGGTCGGCCACGCTCCCGCGGGCCGGCCTTTTGCCGGCCAGGTCGCAGATGGCGAAGCCGTCCGGCTGTTCACCGGGAGCGTCGTGCCGGGCGGCGCCGACTGCGTGCTGCCGCAGGAGGACGTGGACCGGGACGGCGACTGGATCACGGTGCGGGAGGCAGGACGGGCCGGGCGCCACATCCGCCGCGCCGGCCAGGATTTCCGCCAAGGCGACATCCTGATGGCGGCCGGCACCCGGCTGGGCGCGCGGGCCATCGGATTGATCGCAGCGGGGAACCACCCGTGGGTCGCCGTGCATCGCCAGCCGCGCATCGCGATCCTCGCGACTGGCGACGAGATCGTGCTGCCGGGCGAGCCTTTGGCAGCGGGCGGCATCGTCAGTTCCAACGCGCACGCCTTGGCGGCGCTGGTCCGTGCCTGCGGCGGCATCCCGTCGGTGCTGCCCATCGCCTCGGATGACCCGGCGGCTATCGCCTCTGTCGCGGACCGCCTGTCCGGCATCGACCTCCTGCTGACCACGGGCGGCGCCAGCGTCGGCGAGCATGATTTGGTGCAAACCAGCCTCGCGACCCGCGGCTTCGCCCTTGATTTCTGGCGCATCGCGATGCGGCCGGGCAAGCCGGTGCTGTTCGGGCGGCTCGGCGACGTGCCTGTGCTCGGGTTGCCCGGCAACCCGGTCTCGGCATTCGTCTGCGCCTTCCTGTTCCTGTCTCCCGCGCTCAACCGGCTCAGCGGCCTCGCGGACGACGCGTTGCGGCCGGTCGAGGCGCGGCTGGCCGTGCCCATGGCTGCGAATGACCATCGGGCCGACCACCTTCGGGCAACCCTCTCGACAGACCCGGCTGGCACCCTGGTCGCCACACCGTTCGATCGGCAGGACTCGTCGCTGCTGCAGTTGCTGGCCAACGCCGGGTGCCTGATCCTCCGCGCGCCGCACGCGCCGGCGTTGCAGGCTGGGGCCATCGTGCCCGTGCTGCGGTTAGACGTGAGCGGCCTATAGTCCCCCTGCTGCGTGCCGTAAGCGACAGGGAAACGTTGACAGCCGCCGGCGAACCAATGTAGAACAAATTAGGTTGCCTTTTTGTTCTACATGTGTTTTAATTTTTGCCAGGCTGTTCCATCGGGCACGAAAGAGCTTTGCCATGCTGACGCGCAAGCAGCACGAGTTGCTGACCTTCATCGACGCCCATCTCAAGACGACCGGCTTTTCCCCCAGCTTCGAGGAAATGAAGGAGGCATTGCAGCTCCGGTCGAAGTCCGGGATTCACCGCCTGATTTCCGCTCTGGAAGAACGGGGTTTCCTGCGCCGGCGGCACCACCGCGCCCGGGCGCTTGAGGTCACACGGCTGCCGAACGAGGCGGGACGGGAGCTTGCCGTCGAGGCGCCGACGCCGTTCGCGCCCAACGTCATCCGTGGGGATTTCTCGGGCCGCTTCCCGGCCGTGCGCGCGGCGAACGAAGCTGCGGCGGTGCACCTGCCGCTTTACGGCCGCATCGCCGCCGGGTTGCCGATCGAAGCGTTGCGGGATCAGGGCGCGCAGATCGAGGTGCCCCTGGCCCTGCTGGGCAACGGCGAGCATTACGCGCTTGAGGTCGCCGGCGACTCCATGGTGGAGGCGGGAATTCTCGACGGCGACACGGTGGTGATCCGCAAGGGCGACGTGGCGGAGAATGGCCAGATCATCGTGGCGCTGATCGACGATGCGGAGGTCACGCTGAAGCGGCTGCGGCGCCGGGGCAATTCGGTTGCGCTGGAGCCGGCCAACCAACGGCACGAGATCCGCATTTTCCCGGCTGACCGGGTCAAGGTGCAGGGCAGCTTGGTCGCGTTGCTACGGCGATATTGATCACTCCGTCGCCGCGGGCGGCAGTTCGTCCGGCGTCGCCATAGGAAGGTTAGGCATGGACCGGCGCGGCGTCGGTGGTTGCGGCACCCAGGGACGGTCGCCCCGATAGGCTCGGTCGGACAGGATGCGCGGCGCGGTGCTGGTTAGCCAAATCGCCGTCGCACCGTCCCGCCACACGCTGAACCGGTCGATATAAGGGATGGCGGCCGGGCACTCCCCCCGGGCCGGCTCGGCGGAAACTAGTAGGTCGATGCCGGCGCAATCAGGCCGAACGCGGCTGCGCAGGATCATCGCCTGGTGCCCGCCGTGGTTTATAAAACAGGCATCGGCATTGCACGACGCAGGCTCTCCGGTCCGCACCGGCACGAGCGGCCCGGTCGCAAGCTGGTTCTGCCACGCATCCCGCACGAACTTGGACGCGCCGGATTGCGACATCAGGTAATACCGGTCAGCCCGGATGGCGATCAACCGCGCCTCGGACGAGACCAGGATGTCGGGCGCCGGCGCTGCAAGGGGTGAGAGCAGCAGCCCAGCCAGCATGACCGGAACCCCGGCAAGCCGCAGCCGCGACCGCCACAGTCCAAGCCAAGCCAAGCCCAGACTGAACACGCAAAGGCCCCAGGCCGGCATATGGGGCACCGGCAGGGTGGCCGACGGCCAGGCGGACACGGTGCGGCCGATCCATAGGATGCCGTCGATCCCCCACCCCATCGGCGCCAGCGCCGGCGATTCGAGGCCAAGCGGCATCAGCAGCAGCGCCAGGAGGCCAAGCGGCATCACCCAGAACGCCGTCAGCGGCACGGCGGCCATGTTGGCGACGATGAAGTAAAGCTGGAAATGCCCGAAGTGATAGGCACCGAACGGGGCCGAGGCAGTCCCTGCCAGCAAGCTCGTGAGTGCGAGCGCCACGACGTGCGAAACGATGCGCCGCCCCCAACCCCTGCCGTACAGCCGGGCCAGCAGCGGGCGCAGCGCCTCGTAGCCGGCGATCAGCGCCAGCACGGCGGAAAAGCTCATGCCGAAGCTCGCGCCCACGACCTCGTTCGGCGAGAGCAGCATCAGCGCCGCGGCGGCCAACGCCAGCCCGCGCAGCGATAGCGCCCGGCGGCCCAGCACGAGGCCCAGCGTGACCAGACAGGCCATGGCGAAGCTGCGCATGATCGGCAAATGCGCCCCGGTCAGCAGCAGGTAGGCGCCGCCGACCGCTAATGCCGCCCCGGCAGCGATTGCCTTGGTCGGCCAATGCAGGGCGGCGTATTCGGACAACGCCAGTAGCAGCCGGGTCGCACCCATGGCCACGCCCATGACGATGCCGATATGCAGCCCAGCCACGGCCAGCAGGTGCGCCAGGCCGGAGTCGCGGAATGCCTCGCGGTCCCGTTGCGGAATCGCCGCCGTCGTGCCGGTCAGCAAGGTCGCCGCGACCGCGCCGGCCGGACCCGGCAGCCCCGCCATCGCCCGGCTGGCGATCCAGTCGCGCACGCCTTGTAAGGTGGCAGCACCGCCGCGGGGCGGCGCCCGCTCCAGCACCTCGGACGGGTTCAGCGCGTAGCCGGACCCGCCCAGCCCCGAGAAGAACGCATCCCGTTGCAGGTCCCAGGCGCCGGGAAACGCTGGCGAGGACGGCGGCCGGACCAGCGCCCGCACCCGCACCCGGTCTCCCGCGCCCATCGTGGCCATGTCCAACCGGTGTAGGCGGACCCGCACCAGACGCGCCAGCGGCGGCGCATCCGGCTCCAGCCGCACGTCGGACAGCGTAACCCGGCGCCCTTCCGGCAGCAGCTCCACACTGCGCACGGTGCCGGTCAAGACGACGGCCCGCGTCGGCAACAGCTCGATCGGCAACGCGCGCCACGTCGCGGCCTGGCCCGACAGGAAGCCGAGCGCCGCACACAGGCCCGCCAGCGCCGCAGCCCGAGCAACCGGCGCGCGCCAGCCGATGAGGAGGGCCAGGGAGGCGCTCAGCGCCGCCGCCGCCCCGGCCCAAGCATTCGGCTCCGCCTGCAAGGCGAAGTAAGCCACCACGCCGGCGCCCATGCAGACCGAGAGCCAGGGCACGAAGCGCCCACGCTCCGCCTCGACCCAGCGCTGCCACCGAGCCTGCACCCATGTCGCCTGAGCGTCGAGCGCCGCGATTGCCTGTTGCACGGACCCTCCTTGCGCTATCGTAGCGAGCTGCCGCTCTCGACGCCACCTTCGGGCGTGTTAGACAACGCCCATGACCGTCCGCACCCGTTTTGCCCCCAGCCCCACCGGCCAGCTCCACATCGGCGGCGCCCGCACGGCGCTGTTCAACTTCCTGTTCAGTCGTCACCACGGCGGCGAGTACCTGTTGCGGATCGAGGACACCGACCGGGAGCGCAGCACGGCGGCGAACACGCAGGTCATCCTGGACGCGCTGGACTGGCTCGGCCTGTCACCCGACCAGCCCCCGGTGTTCCAATCCACCCGGCAGGCCCGCCACGCCGAGGTGGCGCAGCAGATGCTGGCCAGCGGCCACGCCTATCTGTGCTTCTGCACCCCGGAGGAGCTGCGCGAGATGCGGGAGCGTGCCATGGCCGAGGGCCGCCCGCCCCGCTACGACGGGCGCTGGCGGGACCGCAATCCCGCCGAGGCGCCGCCCGGCGTCAAGCCCGTCATCCGGCTGCGCGCGCCGCAAACCGGCGAGACGGTGGTGGATGACCTGGTGCAGGGCAGCGTCCGCGTCGCCAACAGCGAGCTTGACGACATGATCATCCTGCGCAGCGACGGCACCCCGACCTACCTGCATGCCGTCGTGGTGGACGACCACGACATGGCGATCACCCACGTGATCCGCGGCGACGACCACATGACCAACACCTTCCGCCAGATCCAGATCTATCAGGGCATGGGCTGGGACCTGCCCCGCTTCGCCCACCTGCCGATGATCCACGGCGCGGACGGGGCCAAGCTGTCGAAGCGGCACGGCGCCGTCAGCGTGCTGGAATACCGCGAGCAGGGTTTCCTGCCGGAAGCGCTGTGCAACTACCTCCTCCGCCTCGGCTGGGGCCACGGCGACGCCGAGGTGCTGGGCCGCGAGGAGGCGATCCGCTTGTTCGACCTGGACGGCGTCGGCAAGGCGGCCGCCCGGATGGATTTTTCCAAGCTGCAGCACATCAATGGCGTCTGGCTGCGGCAGGCGGACGACGACCGGCTGACGCGGGAGGTCGTGCAGCGGCTGGCGGCGACGCACGGCCTCCACGCCGACGCAACCGGGACGGCCCGCATCCGGACGCTGATGCCGGGGTTGAAAGAGCGTGCCAAGACGTTGGCCGACCTTACGGAAAGCGCTGCATTCCTGCTGCGGCCCACCCCCTTGCAGTTCGAGCCGAAGGCGCTGGCCCTGCTGACCCCTGAAAGCAAGGCGACGCTCCGGCAGGTCGCCCAGGTCCTCGACGCCACCGATTTCACCCCGCCGGCGCTGGACACGGCGCTCCGGCAGTTCGCCGAGCAGGCCGGCCGCAAGCTCGGCCAGGTGGCGCAGCCGCTCCGCGCCGCGCTGACCGGCAGCACCATGAGTCCCGGCATCGACGAGACGCTCGCCGCCCTCGGCCGCGAGGAGGCGCTGGCCCGCATCGCGCTCGCCGCCGCCTGATGCGCTACCCGTACCGCCACTTGCTGGCCATCGAGGGGCTGCACCCGCCCGAGATCGCCGCCCTGCTCGACCTGGCCGAGAGCTATGTCCTGCTGAACCGCTCCGGCAAGACGCAGCGCGACCTGCTGCGGGGCCGCACGTTGATCAACCTGTTCTATGAGGACAGCACGCGCACGCGCACGAGCTTTGAACTCGCGGGCAAGCGGCTGGGCGCCGACGTGATCAACATGTCGGTCTCCACCAGCAGCGTCAACAAGGGCGAGACCCTGCTCGACACCGCCGCCACGCTCAACGCCATGCGCTGCGACCTGCTGGTGGTCCGCCACGACCAGTCCGGGGCGCCGAACCTCCTGGCGCAGAAGGTGGCGTCCGCCGTGATCAACGCGGGCGACGGCACGCACGAGCACCCGACGCAGGCGCTGCTGGATGCGCTGACGCTGCGCCGCCGCCGCGGCACGCTGGAAGGCTTGCTGGTGGCGATCTGCGGCGACGTGCTGCACAGCCGGGTTGCCCGGTCGAACATCCATCTTCTGGGCACCATGGGCTGCCGGGTGCGCGTGATCGGCCCTCCGACCCTGATCCCTGCCGCGGCGGCGGCTTTGGGCGTCGAGGTGTTCCATGACATGCAGGCCGGGCTGCAAGGCGTCGATGTCGTGATGATGCTCCGCCTGCAGCGGGAGCGCATGGCGCGTGGCCTGGTGCCCAGCGCCCGTGAGTACTTCCGCTTCTTCGGGCTGGACGCTGCGAAGCTCGCTTGGGCCAAGCCCGACGTGCTGGTGATGCACCCCGGCCCGATGAACCGCGGCGTCGAGATCGACAGCGCCGTCGCCGACGATCCCCTGCACAGCGTCATCGGCGAGCAGGTGGAGATGGGCGTCGCCGTCCGTATGGCCGTGCTCGATGTCCTGTCCCGGGGCGGCTCCCGCAATGGATGACCTGCTGTTCACCAACGTCCGCCTCATCGACCCTGCAAGCGGCCTCGACCAGCCCGGCGAGCTTCTGGTGCAGGGCGGCCTGATCGCCGATTTCGGGCCAAGCCTCGGCCACCCGGGCGTGCCGATGCTCGACGGCGACGGCGCGATCCTATGCCCGGGCCTCGTAGACATGCGCGCGGCCCTGGGCGAGCCTGGCTACGAGTACCGCGAAACCGTCGCCTCCGCCGCCGCCGCCGCCGCGTCGAGCGGCATCACCACGCTTGCCGCCCTCCCCGACAGCCTGCCCGCCATCGACGACCCGGCGCTGGTCCGCCTGCTGCGCGCCCGGGGCGAGGAGACCGGCAGCCTCACCATCCTGCCCTACGGCGCCGTGACCCGCGGCTGCCACGGCAAGGAGATGGCGGAGATCGGCTTGTTGCGGGAAGCCGGCGCCGTCGCCTTCACCGACGGGCAGCGCGCCGTCGCCGACGCCCGGATGATGCGGCTCGCCCTGTCCTACGCCCGCGGCTTCGGCGCCCGCATCGTGCAGCATCCGGAAGACCCGGCGCTGGCGGAGGGGGGTGCCGCAACGGAGGGCGAACTCGCGACCCGGCTGGGCCTGCCGGGCATCCCCGCCGCGGCCGAGGCCATCTTGGTCGCCCGCGACATCCGCCTCGCCCAGCTCACCGGCGGTGCGCTCCACTTCGCCCACGTTTCCACGGCGGAGGCGCTGGCGCTGATCCGCCGTGCGAAGCAGGACGGCATCGACGTGACCTGCGACACCGCGCCGCCCTATTTCGACCTGAACGAGACGGCGATCGGCGACTTCCGCACCTATGCAAAGCTGTCCCCGCCGCTGCGGCCAGAGGCGGACCGGATGGCGGTCTGCGCGGCGCTCGCGGACGGCACGATCGACGCCGTCGCTTCCGACCATCAGCCGCGGGATGCCGACGACAAGCGCCTGCCCTTCGCGCTGGCCTCGCCCGGCGGCGCGGGGCTCGCGACGCTGCTGGGCGTCACGCTGGCCCAGGTGCATGGCAACGGACTGCCTTTGCTGCAAGCGCTCGCCCTGCTCACCGCACGGCCCGCCCGGGTGCTGGGAATCGAGGCAGGGCGGCTCGCCAAAGGCTTGCCGGCCGACTTGTGCCTGTTCGATCTCGAGCGCATCTGGAAGGTTGAGGCCGGGTTACTGCCCGGCAAGGCGCCGAACACGCCGTTCGACGGCCGCGCGCTGGAGGGTCGGGTAGTCGGCACCTGGAAAACAGGACAGCGGGTGTTCGGATGAGTGACGCCCTCACGGCGATTGCGGTCGCGGCATCGGCCTACCTGATCGGGTCCATCCCATTCGGCTGGCTCCTGTCACGAGCGGCCGGGCTTGGGGACATCCGGGCCATCGGGTCCGGCAACATTGGGGCGACCAACGTGCTGCGCACTGGGCGACGCGATATTGCGGCGCTGACCCTGGCGCTGGATGCGGCCAAGGGAGCGGTCGCCGTGCTGGCGGCGGCGCGATGGGCCGGCCCGGGCTGGGCGCTGCTCGCCGGGGTCTTGGCGGTCGTGGGCCATTGCACGTCGGTCTGGATGCGCGGCCAGGGCGGCAAGGGCGTCGCGACCGGCCTCGCCGTCATCCTGGCGCTTGCCTGGCCGGTCGGCCTGGCGTGCTGCGTCGCCTGGCTTGCGACGGCACGGGTCAGCCGACTGTCCTCAGCCGGGGCGCTCGCCGCCTTCGCTGTGGCCCCAGCGTTGATGCTGATCTGGCGGGGACCTGCGGCCGGGCTCGCCGTCGCCGCCGTGAGCGCCGTTGTGTTCTGGCGCCACTCCGGCAACATCCGCCGCCTGCTGGCCGGCACCGAGCCGCGCATCGGCCAGGGGCGATAATTGGGACGATGACCAAACCATCCATGACCGAAGCCGAGCTGCTCGGCCGCTTGCGCCTGGCCCGCACGGAGGGGGTTGGGCCGGCAACCTACCGGCGGCTGCTGCAACGCTTCGCCACGGCGGCGGAGGCGCTGGAGGCATTGCCAGGCCTCGCCAGCTCCGGCGGCCGCACCACGCCGCCCGTAATCCCGTCGCTTGGGTCGGTGCGCCGGGAGATAGACGGCGTCGCCAAGCTCGGCGGGCGCATCCTGGTGCTGGGTGGGCCGGACTACCCGCCGCTCTTGGCGCTCATGGACTCGGCGCCGCCTGCGATTACCGTGCTGGGCGACATGGCGGCGCTCAATGCGCCGGCGGTGGCCATGGTGGGCGCGCGCAATGCTTCTGCCAACGGCCAGCGGGTGGCAGAAATCCTGGCGGCCGATCTCGCCTCGGCCGGACTGGTCGTGGTGTCCGGCATGGCGCGCGGCATCGACGCGGCGGCGCATTCCGGCGCGCTCAGCACCGGCCGGACCGTGGCCGCCATCGCCAGCGGAATCGACATCGCCTACCCGGCCGAGAACAAGGTGTTGCAGCACCGCGTGGCGGAGGGCGGCGCAGTGGTGGCGGAGGCGCCGTTCGGCACCGCCCCGCAGGCCCGGCACTTCCCCCGGCGCAACCGGGTGATTGCCGGGCTGTCGCTCGGCGTCGTAGTGGTGGAGGCCGCGCCGCAGTCCGGCAGCCTGATCACTGCGCGCATTGCCCAGGACGAGGGCCGGGAAGTGTTCGCGGTGCCCGGCTCGCCGCTCGACCCGCGGTGCCGCGGCTCCAACGACCTGATACGCTCCGGCGCGCACCTGACGGAGTCTGCGGCCGACGTGCTGGCCAGCCTGCCTGACCACCCCACCCGGCAAGGCTTGGCGCGGTCGCCGATGTTCGCCCGGGGCCAGCCGCCCGGAATGGCGGAGCCGCCAGTTGGCGATTTCGGTGCCGTTCCAGATCCGGAGGTGATACGCCGACGGGTGATGGACTTATTAAGTCATTCACCCACGGCGGTTGACGATCTGGTGCGGCGCTGCCAGTTCTCCGCTTCGGCCGTGCTTGCGGCGCTGCTTGAACTGGAACTGGCCGGGCGGGTGGAAATGCTTCCGGGCAATCAGGCCGCGCTCACCAGCTAGGCTTCGCCCTTTGCTTCATATTCGTGTCCTACGCCTTTGTAAAGGATGCCATGACTGACGTTGTTGTCGTCGAATCGCCCGCCAAGGCCAAGACCATCAACAAGTATCTTGGCGGCGGCTACACCGTGCTTGCGAGCTTCGGCCACGTCCGCGACCTGCCGCCCAAGGACGGCAGCGTGCGGCCGGAGGAGGACTTCGCGATGGACTGGGCGGCCGACGAGCGCGGCAATCGCCAGGTGGCGGCCATCGCCAAGGCGCTGAAGGGCGCGCGCACGCTGTACCTCGCCACCGACCCGGACCGCGAGGGCGAGGCGATCAGTTGGCACGTCCGCGCGATGCTCGATGACAAGAAGGCGCTCCGCGGCGTCAACGTGCGGCGCATCACCTTCAACGAGATCACCCGTTCCGCCGTCCAGTTCGCCATCGAGCACCCGCGCGAACTGGACCAGCCGCTGATCGAGGCCTACCTGGCCCGGCGCGCGCTGGACTACCTGGTCGGCTTCACCCTGTCTCCCGTCCTGTGGCGCAAGCTGCCCGGCAGCCGGAGCGCCGGGCGGGTGCAGTCGGTGGCGCTGCGCATGGTGTGCGAGCGCGAAGCCGCCATCGAGTCGTTCCGGCCGCAGGAATATTGGACGGTCGAGGCACATTTCCTCACCCCCTCCGGCGCCCCGTTCACCGCGCGGCTGACCCATTTGGACGGCAAGCGGCTGGACCAATTCGATCTCAACACGGAGGCGCTGGCCCACGCCGCCAAGGCAGCGGTCGAGACGGATGCCTTCACCGTCGCGAGCGTCGAGCGCAAGCGGGTCAAGCGTCATCCGCCCGCCCCGTTCACCACCTCCACCTTGCAGCAGGAAGCCAGCCGCAAGCTCGGCATGGGCGCGCAGGCCACGATGCGCTGCGCGCAGCAACTCTATGAGGGTGTTGATCTCGGCGGCGAGACGGTCGGCCTGATCACCTACATGCGGACGGACGGCGTGCAGATGGCCCGCGAGGCCATGATGGCGATCCGCGAGCATGTGGGGGGGGCCTACGGCGCGGCCTACGTGCCCGCGACCGCCCGCGAGTACTCCAGCAAGGCAAAGAACGCCCAGGAAGCGCACGAGGCGGTGCGCCCCACCGACGTGTCCCGCACGCCGTCAAGTGTCGCGCGTTATCTGAATGCGGAGCAGCATCGGCTGTACGAGTTGGTCTGGAAGCGCGCCGTCGCGTCGCAGATGCAGTCGGCCGAACTGGATCAGGTGGCGGTCGATGTCGCCGGGTCGCGCACCCGGCTGCGCGCCACCGGCTCCATCGTCGCCTTCGACGGCTTCCTCAAGCTGTATCGGGAGGACGTGGACGACGCGCCCGAGGGTCACGCCGCCGATGAGAGCCGAATGCTGCCGCCGATGGGGGAGCGCGACCCGCTGACCCGCGGCGACGTCAGCGCCGACCAGCACTTCACCCAGCCGCCGCCGCGCTACTCGGAAGCGAGCCTGGTCAAGAAGATGGAGGAGCTGGGCATTGGCCGCCCATCCACCTACGCCTCCATCCTGACGGTGCTGCGCGACCGCAACTACGTGCGGCTGGAGAGCAAGCGCTTCGTGCCGGAGGACCGCGGCCGGCTCGTCACCGCGTTCCTGACCAGCTTCTTTGAGCGCTACGTGGACAGCAACTTCACCGCTTCGCTTGAGGAGCAGTTGGACGACATCTCTGGCGGCCGGGCAGAGTGGCGCGCGGTGATGCAGGCGTTCTGGGAGCAGTTCTCCCGCGCCGTCGAGCAGACCCGCGACCTGAAGATCAGCGACGTGATCGACGCGCTGGACCAGGACTTGGGCCAGCACTTCTTTCCGGCCCGGGCCGACGGCGCCGACCCACGGCTATGCCCGGCCTGCCACGCCGGGCGGCTGGGGCTGAAGCTCGGCCGGCACGGCAGCTTCATCGGCTGCTCCAACTACCCGGGCTGCCAGTACACGAGGCGGCTCGCGATCGATGGCGGGGAGGACGCCGGCGAGACCCTGAAAGAGGGCCTGCGCGAGCTCGGCCACCATCCCGAGACCGGAGAAGCCGTGACCGTCCGGCGCGGCCCCTACGGGCTGTACGTGCAGCAGGGCGAGGCGAACCCCGAGGACAAGAAGAGCAAGCCGCGCCGCACGTCGCTGCCGAAGGGCGTCGATGGGGATCAACTGATGCTGGAGCAGGCGCTGGGCCTGCTGTCGCTGCCGCGTCTGGTCGGCATCCATCCCGACCGGCAGGAACCTTTGGAGGCCGGCATCGGCCGGTTCGGCCCGTTCATCCGCATGGGCAGCATCTACGCTTCGCTCGACAAGGACGACGACGTGCTGTCGGTCGGGCTGAACCGCGCCGTGGACGTGATGGCGAAGAAGCTGGACAGCGTGCGGTCGCTGGGTCCGCATCCCGCCGACAAGGAGCCGGTGATGGTGCGCAAGGGGCGGTTCGGCCCCTATGCCCAGCATGGGCTGCGCGTGGCCAACCTGCCGCGCGACGTGGCGATGGACGACCTGAGTCTGGACGACGCGGTCGCCCTGCTGGCGGAAAAGGGCAAGGCGCTCAAGGCGAAGCCCGGCCGCAAGGTGAAGAAGGCCGTGGCGGCCAAGGCTCCGAAGCCTGCGGCGGCCGACAAGGCGAAGGCGGTGAGGCCGGCGGCCAAGCGGGCAGTGCCCAAGACGGCCACCAAGAAGGTTGCCGCCAAGAAACCGGCAGCAAGGCGGCCTGCGCCCAAGGCGCCGTCACGGACGGGGATCACCCGCACGGCCGGTTAGTGTGGCACGCCGGATGCGGACCGGGCCAGAAGAGGGCGCGCTGCCATCGCGGGACGCCGTCCGCCGGTTCATCCGCGCCGCCGGCGGCCGGGTCGGCAAGCGGGAGGTTTCCCGTGAGTTCGGCATCGGTGCCGAAATGCGCGTTCCCCTGCGCGCTTTGTTGCGGGATCTCGTCAAGGAGGGCGCCATAGCACCAGCCGGACACCGCCGTTTCAGCCCGCCGGGCCGCCTCCCGGACCAGATGGTGGTGCGCGTCACCGGCACCGACCGGGACGGCGACGCGGTGGCGCGTCCGGTCGATTGGACCGGGGACGGCCCGCCGCCCACCGTGCTGATGGCGCCGGAACGCCCTGGCCGCCCGGCGCTGACGCCTGGCGAACAGGTTCTGGCCCGGCTCAACCCGATCGGACCCGGCAAGTACGAGGGCCGCACCCTGAAACGCTTGTCGGACGAGCCGGGCCGCATCCTGGGCGTGTTCCAGGCACCCAACCGCCTGGTGCCCACCGACCGCCGGGCCAAGGCCGAATGGCTGATTCCGCCCGGCGAGGCAGGAGGCGCCGAGCCGGGCGAGATCGTCGCTGCCACCCCCCTGCCCCACGCCGGCCTGGGCCTCAAGCCCGCGCGCATCACCGAGCGCCTGGGCCGCATGGGCGACGCCCGCGCTGTCAGCCTGATCTGCATCCACGGCCACGACATTCCGCAGGACTTCCCGGAGGAGGCGCTGCACGACGCCGCCCGCGCCCGCGCCGTGCCGCTCGGCAGGCGGGAGGACCTGCGCGGGGTGCCGCTCGTCACCATCGACGGCGAGGACGCGCGGGACTTCGACGACGCGGTGTTCGCCGAACCGGACGGTGACGGCTTCCGCCTGATCGTCGCCATTGCCGATGTCGCCCACTACGTGCGGCCGGGCGCGCCGCTGGACCGCGCCGCCTGGACCCGCGGCAACAGCGTTTATTTTCCCGACCGCGTCGTGCCGATGCTGCCGGAGGCGCTGTCGAACGGCTGGTGCAGCCTGCGCCCCAAGGAGGACCGCGGCTGCCTGTTCGCCGAGATGCGGATCGACGCCGCCGGGCGCAAGACGGCGCACCGCTTCGGTCGCGGCCTGATGCGCAGCGCCGCCCGGCTCACTTATACTCAGGTGCAGGACGCGCACGATGCGGGGCACGACCTGGATCTCCCCGGCGTCATTCCACCGCTCTACGCCGCCTTCCGTGCCCTGCTCGGCGCCCGGCAGGCACGGGGCACGCTCGACCTCGACCTGCCGGAGCGCAAGGTGGTGCTGGAGGAGGGCCGGGTGGTGTCCGTGGCGCCGCGCCCCCGCCTCGACAGCCATCGGCTGATCGAGGAGTTCATGGTGCTCGCCAACGTCGCCGCCGCCGAGGAGCTGGAAAGCCGGCACCTGCCCTGCATGTACCGCGTGCATGCGCCGCCGTCGGACGAGAAGCTGGAGTCGCTGCGCTTCTTCCTGCACGGCATGGGCATCAGCCTGGCGCCCGGCAACGACCTGCATCCGCGCGACCTCGACCGCGTGCTGCAGAAGGTCGCCGGCACCGAGCAGGCGCCGCTGGTGAACGAGGTCATCCTGCGCAGCCAGTCGCAGGCTGCCTACAGCCCCGACAACATCGGCCATTTCGGCCTCAGCCTGCCGCGTTACGCCCATTTTACCAGTCCGATCCGGCGCTACGCCGACCTGCTGGTGCATCGTGCGCTGGTCAGCGGACTGAAGCTCGGGCTGGGCGGCCTCGCGCCGGACGAGGCGGCGCGGTTCCCTGACACGGCCGAGCACATCAGCGCCACCGAGCGCCGCGCTGCGCTGGCCGAGCGCGAGGCCATTGACCGCTACCTCGCCGCCTTTATAGCCGACAAGGTCGGCGCCGTGTTCGCGGCCCGCATCTCCGGCGTGCAGCGGTTCGGCCTGTTCGTCACCCTGGCAGAGTCTGGGGCAAGCGGGCTGATCCCCATGGTGGCGCTGCCCGACGACTATTGGCTCTATGACGAGGCCACCCAATCGCTGTCCGGGCGTCGCACCCGCATGACCTACCATTTGGCCCAGGACGTTGAGGTGCGCCTGTCAGAGGCGAGTCCGGTGACGGGCGGGCTGCTGTTCCAAATGGTCTCGCCCGCCCGTGCAGCCCGGTCGGAGCCGCAATCCCCGCTGCGCGGCGCCCGTGGGGAGCGCCGCTCCCGACGCGGATGAAGCCGGCGCTCATCCTGATCCTCCTTCTCATGGCAGTCCCGGCCTTGGGGCAGCCCGGCGGCTCGGCCCGTGCGGAGTTTCCAAGCGGGCTTGCCGCCTCCGTGCTGACAGCCTCCTTCGAGTTCCTGGAACCGCGCACCCTGGAGCCGGTGCCGGTCCGGCAATTGGCGCTTTGGGGGCTGCGCGGCGTCACGTCCATCGATGCCGGCCTGACGATCGAGGACCGCGGCTCCATCCTTGATCTGAGGCAGGCCAACCGCAGCATCCATCAATGCGTGATCCCGCCCTCGCCCACCGCCGCCGCGTGGGGACAGGCCGGGGCGGAACTCATGTCCGCCGCCTGGGAAGTGTCTGAGGTCGTGCGGGACGCCGGGTTCCAGCTGTTGATCACCAGCTTCTTCGATGAGCTGTTCAACCACCTCGACCCCTACTCCCGATACGTGCCGCCCGGCGCCGCCGACCTCGACCGGGCGCGTCGGTCCGGGGCGGCCGGAATTGGGCTGGTGCTCGCGAAAGTGGGCAAGGCGTTTGTCGTGCAGAGCGTGAATGCCGAGGGGCCAGGCGCTGAGGCCGGAATCATCAAAGGCGACAGCATCCTTGCCGTGGATGACCAGCCGACGCTTGGCGCGGACCTGACCACCGTCCTGTCCTGGATTGCTGGGATCGACGGCACCGAGGTCGGCATCACCTTGCGCCGGCATGATGGCAGCACGCAGGTCATCGACATCGAGCGCGTGGTCGTGCCCCCGGAAACGGTGTTTGCCGAGCAAGTCGGCACGATGCTGATGATTCGGATCGCCGGGTTCAGCAGCGACACGGATCGGCGCCTGGGCCAGGAGTTGGAACGCTTCCTTGCCAAAGCACCGGCATCGCGACGCCCGCGCGGCGTGGTGCTCGACCTGCGGGGCAACCGCGGCGGCCTGCTGCGCCAGGCCGTGGCCGCGACCAGCCTGATGCTTGAGAACGGGCTGGTTGCGGTCACTGCCGGCCGTAATCCGGGCGCCACGCACGAGTGGCGGGCCGTCGCCCATGACGCGACGGATGGCGCGCCGGTCGTGGTGCTGGTCGATGGCCGCTCGGCAAGTGCTGCCGAGATCATGGCAGCCGCCTTGGCCGATGAGGGCCGCGCCGTGGTGGTAGGCAGTTCCACGCTCGGCAAGGGGTTGGTGCAGACCATCGCCACGCTGCCGGACGGCGGGGAGCTGTTCGTGACCTGGAGCCGCGTGCTGGCGCCGTTGGGCTGGCCTATCCAAGGCCTGGGCGTCTTGCCGCAGGTCTGCACCAGCCAGGGACTGGACACGACCATGCAGCAATTGACCAGCCTCAACCGGGGCCGTCTGCCTTCGGCGGACGCCCTAGGCCGGCATGACGCCGCCCGCGCCCCGCTTCCCGCTTCCGAGATCGTCGCCCTGCGCAACGCCTGCCCTGCCGGCGAAGGGCGTGAGGCCGACCTGACGGCGGCCCGCTACCTGCTGGAGCATCCCGCCGCCTACGCCGCCGCGCGCCGGTCGCGACCGCAGTTTGGCGCGCTGAAGCCCTAAGCCGACGTCTCGCCCCGGATCGCCAGGCTTGACCCGGCCGGCCCGCATGAGCATGTTCCACGCCTCATGCCGCCCTTTCTGGGCGCACCTCGTTTAGGAATCAGGCTGTGGCCAAGAACAACACGGTTCAGATCAAGCTCGTGTCCACCGCGGATACCGGCTATTTCTACGTCACGAAAAAGAACGCCCGCACCACGACAGGCAAGCTGGAACTCAAGAAATACGACCCGGTGGCGCGCAAGCACGTGCCGTTCAAGGAAGCCAAGATCAAGTAGGCCAAAGCACGCGCCCTGTCGCGCCTGCCCGGCGCGACGGAGCTTTCGCGTCATCGCACCGCAAGAGGGCCTTGGAAAGCAGATCTCGCGCCCTGCGAGTCGCCGTTAACCATGTTGAAAGGTTTGTCGCGGAAAATGTGACGCGGAAGCAATAGTGAGACGGACATGATCGCCGCAAACCACATGACCTCGCGGCCGACGCTTTCGCCGGCCTGTCCGGTCGCCATCAACGGCTATACGGGAGCAGTGGATCGCTGGCACCTGCAACGCTCATTGCGCGCCGCGTTGGCCGCCGGGACGCTCAGCCTGCATTACCAGCCTCGGCTTTGCTTGGCGACCGGAGAAGTTGTGACTAATGAAGCATTGATCCGTTGGCCGGAGCGCAAGCAGGACTTGGTCCCGTCTGGCGCCTTCATCCCGGTTGCCGAGCGGAGCGACGTCATCGACCTGCTCGGCGCCTGGATGCTCGCTGAAGCGTGCAGAGAGGCCGCCTGCTGGAACGCCACCCGCCTTTCCGTGAACGTCTCAGCTCAGCAGCTGCAATCGGGTGTCCTGCCCATCCAGTTGGCGACGGCGCTTGTGCGATCCGGCCTGCCGCCTGATCGGCTGGAGTTGGAACTGACGGAATCGCTGCTAGCGGACAGCAGCACCGGCACATTGCTGGCCTTGTCGGCGATCCGCGACCTGGGCATCGGCCTGGCATTGGACGAGTGCGGCGCCGGCTTCGCCAGCCTGTCCATGCTGAAGCGCCTGCCGCTCACCGCCATGAAGCTGAACCGCTCTCTGGTGCGCGCGCTGCCGACAAGCCGAGAGAATGCAGCCATCGTCCGCGCGGCGGTCGAGGCTGGCCGCGCCATGCGGCTGACCACCGTCGCCGAGGGCATCGAGACCGAGGCCCAACGCGCCTTTCTTTCCGGTGTCGGTTGCGACGAGGGGCAAGGCGATCTGTTCAGCCGTCCCTTGCCGGCTTGGCAGCTCCGCCCGAAGCTGGGCCTTGCTCGCTCTTGAGGCCCACGGCTTGCGGTCTGGCGCGCTCTGCGCCAGCGTCGTCCCATGAATACTCAAGCTGTCCCTTCCGTCGCTGACATCGAAGCGGCGATCCTGGCATTGACCGCCCAGCGCGGCCCGGCCAAGTCCATCTGTCCGAGCGAGGTCGCGCGCACCCTCCGGCCCGATTGGCAGCCGTTGCTGGGCGTGGTGCGCCGGACCGCCTGCCGGCTGGCCGCCGCCGGACAGATTGACATCCTGCGCAAGGGCCAAGTGGTTGCGCCTGCCGGCGTCAAAGGCGTGATCCGGCTTCGCGCGTCGCAGCCGACCCAGGGGGAAGGCTGATGCAGGCGCTCGGGCCCGTCCTGGGCGACGCCTGGCGCCTGGCCCTGCCCTATTTCCGGTCTGAGGAGAAATGGGCGGCGCGCGGGCTGCTGGCGTCGATCATCGCGCTGAACCTGATGCTGGTCGGCGCGAGCGTCGTGCTGAACTACTGGAACGGCGCATTCTACGACAGCCTGCAGAACAAGAACTGGGAGCTGTTCATGCAGCTCCTGTTCAGCTACCGCACCGGGGACGCCGGCTTCATGCCCGGCTTCGTGCCGATCGTGGCGATCTACATCCCCATCGCGATCTACCGCACCTGGCTCAACCAATTGCTGCAGATCCGCTGGCGGCGCTGGCTGACCGACCATCTGCTGACCGACTGGCTGTCCGACCGCGCCTATTACACCATCAGCCTCACTGCCGACCCGGCGGGCCTCGGCACCGACAACCCGGACCAGCGCATCTCCGACGACCTGCGCAAGTACGTGGAGGACACGCTGCGGCTTGGCCTGGGCCTGCTGTCCAACGTCGTCAGCCTGTTCAACTTCGCGCTGATCCTTTGGACGCTGTCCGGCGCCGTGACGCTGCTGGGGATTACCATTCCCGGGTACATGCTCTGGGCCGCTGTCCTCTACGCCGCCATCGGCAGCGTGCTGACCCACTATGTCGGACGTCCCCTCGCCATGCTGTCGTTCCAGCAGGAGAAGGTGGAGGCGGATTTCCGCTTCTCCCTGGTGCGCCTGCGGGAGAACACGGAGGGCGTGGCGCTCTACGGCGGCGAGCGCGCGGAAAAAGCCGGCCTCATCGACCGCTTCGCCGCCGTTTTCCTGAACTGGCGGGCCATCATGCAGCGGCAGAAACTGCTCAACGCCCTGATCGCGGGCTATGAGCAGGCGGCGTCGATCTTCCCGATCGTGGTGGCTGCCCCGCGTTACTTCTCTGGTGCGATCCAGCTTGGGGGATTGACCCGCACCGCGGGCGCTTTCGCCCGTGTCCAGGGATCGCTGTCATGGTTCATCGACGCCTACGCGGATCTGGCGTCGTGGCGCGCGACGGTGGCCCGTCTGGCTGGCTTCCAGCGGGCAATCGTTGTTGCGCGCGGCCTAGCAAACCAAGGCGCCCGCCTCCGCTCCGGCGCAGGCGATGGCATCGCGGCGGCCGACCTGGCCCTCGCGTTGCCGGACGGCACGCCGCTGCTGGCCTATTCCGGCATGCTGTTTCCCAAAGGCCGGAACACTGCCATCTCCGGCCGGTCCGGAAGCGGCAAGTCCACGCTGTTTCGCGCCATTGCCGGCATCTGGCCCTATGGCAGCGGCAGTGTCGAACGGCCGCCGGGCCAATACTTGTTCCTGCCGCAGCGGCCATACATTCCGCTGGGCACCCTGCGCCATGCCTTGACCTACCCCAACGCCGACAGCAGCTTCAGCGACGATGCCGTCCGCCAGGCGCTGGCCAATGCCGGGCTGGCGCCGCTCGCCCTGCACCTGGACGACAACCAGGCATGGGCGCAGCGCCTGTCCGGCGGGGAGCAGCAGCGGCTCGCCATTGCCCGGGCGCTGCTGCTGCGACCAGACTGGCTGTTCATGGACGAAGCCACCGCCAACCTCGACCCCGAAGCCGAAAGCGAGCTTTACACCACGCTTCGCCAGCAGCTTCCGGACACGACGATCATCTCGATCGCCCACCGCCCGGCCGTCGCGGCCCTGCATGACACGGCCCAGGTGTTCCGCCGCCCGCCGGGCCAGCCCGGAACGCTGGAGCCGCTCACGAGGCGTGCTGCCGAGTGATCTTCAGCACGGCCGCTCCGTAGCGCTGCAGCTTCGACGCGCCGACGCCCTTGATCTCGCCAAGGTCGTCCAGGTCAACCGGAGGGGCGCTGCAGATTTCCCGCAGCACGCTGTCGTGGAAGATGACGTAAGGCGGCACGGACTGCGCCTTCGCCTCGGCCGCCCGCCATTGCCGCAGGGCGTCGAACAGCCCGACGGCTCCTGCGGCCGGCGCCCCTTCCGCAGCGCCAGGAGGGAGCGATGCACGGTCACGGCGGCGCGGCGCCTGGGCCTGCTCCGGCTCGTCCCGCAGCATGAGGGTCGTCTCGTTGCGCAGAATCGGCCGTGCTTGGTCGGGCACCAGCGACAGCGTGGCATACTCGCCGCTGTCGGTCCGCAGCGCGCCGCGGGCGATCAACTGCCGGATCACCCCGCGCCAAAAGCCCGGCGGCCGGTCCGACCCGATCCCATAGGTCGGCAGTTCCTGATGCCGATGCTTCAGGATCATCGGCGTCTCCTGCCCACGCAGCACCGAGATGATGTGCATCGCGCCGAACCGTTGCCCCGTGCGGTAGATTGCCGAGAGCACCTTCTGCGCCGCCACCGTGCCGTCGAACAGCGACACTGGGGACGTGCAGGCGTCGCAGTGCCCGCAAGGGCCGGGCAGCACCTCCCCGAAGCACGCCAGCAGCGACCCGGTGCGGCAGGCGGTCGTCTCGGTCAGCGAGACCATCGCTTCCAGCCGCTCGCGCTGGATGCGCTGCTGCGCCTCGGGCGCGCTGGACTGGGCGAGCCAGTGCCGGGCGCGGGCGATGTCCTCCCCGCCATACAGCAGCAGCGTGTCGGCCCGGTCCCCATCGCGTCCGGCGCGGCCGATCTGCTGATAGAACGCTTCCGGGCTGTCCGGCATGTCCAGATGCACCACGAAGCGCACGTCTGGCCGGTCAATCCCCATGCCGAACGCGATGGTCGCCACCATGATGACCGGCTCCCCGCTGCGGAACCGGGTCAGCGCCACCCGCTTCTCCATCGCCGACAGCCCGGCGTGGAACGGCAGCGCCGTGAACCCGTCCGCCTTGAGCCGGAGCGCCGTCCGCTCGGTCTTGTTGCGGCTGCCGCAATACACGATGCCGGCCTGGCCCTTGTGGCGGCTCAGGAACGCCGACAACTGCTTGGTCTCGCTCTCCTTCGCCTGCGCCGCGATGTGCAGGTTGGGGCGGTGGAAGCTCGCGGTGAACATCTCCGCATCGTCCATGCCCAGGGCGTGCAGGATGTCGAGGCGGGTGCGCGGGTCGGCCGTCGCGGTCAGGGCGATGCGCGGCACCCCGGGGAAGCGCTGCGCGACCCGGGCGAGGCCGCGGTACTCCGGGCGGAACTCGTGCCCCCAGGCCGACACGCAATGCGCCTCGTCGATGGCGATCAGGGCAATGCGCTGCCGGGCCAGGCGGTCGAGCGTGCCCGGCATCGACAGCCGCTCCGGCGACACATACAGCAGGTCCAGCCGACCCGCGTCGAGGTCGAGGCCGACCGCCCGTGCGGCATCCGGCTCAACCTCGGAATGCAGCGCCCCGGCCGCCACGCCGAGTTGCCGGAGGGCGGCGACCTGGTCGTCCATCAGCGCGATGAGCGGCGAC
The DNA here is from genome assembly GCA_964251035.1 of uncultured Acetobacteraceae bacterium. GTDB lineage: Bacteria > Pseudomonadota > Alphaproteobacteria > Acetobacterales > Acetobacteraceae > CAHJXG01. Next base: position 932 of record CAXUJE010000011.1, on the reverse strand, counting down.
ACGACCAGGGCCATGCCCGGCCGGCAGAGCGCCGGCACTTGGTAGCACAAGCTCTTGCCGCCGCCGGTCGGCATCAGCACCAGCGCGTCGCCCCCGGCCATCACCCGCTCGATGGCCGCCTCCTGCAGGCCGCGGAATGCCGGGAAGCCGAACACGCGGCGCAGCACGTCGCGCGGCGCGATCCTGCCTTCTGTAATGTTCTGCGCCGGCATCGCGGGCCTTAGTAGATGTCGATGGCCACCCGGCGGCTCTCGACGCCCGGGTCGCCCCCGACCGAACCTTTGGCCCGCAGCACGATGCGGCCACGCTCCACGCCGTCTGCAGCGAGCCTGTCCGCCACGACCTGCGCCCGCAGCTTCGACAGGGTCTGGTTGGCGTCGGCCGAGCCCAGGCGGTCGGCGTAACCCGCCACCACGACCCGATGGCCCGGCATCGCCTGCGCAGCCCGGCCGGCGTCGGCGATGACGCCCGAAGCCGCATCGTCGAGGTCCGCCGAGAATGGCGTGAAGAAGACGACGTAGGTCGGTCCCAGAGGCTCGGCCGGCGTCGTGGCGCAAGCGGCAAGCCCCGCCAGCAAGAGGCCGAACACGGCCAGGCGGCGGGGCGCTGCCATGCGCGATGCTGCTGTCGGAAGCTTCACGACCAAGTCCTTCGTGACGTGTAACGCCGATCCTTCGTGCCTGCCCGGAGCCGTCGGCGTCAACTGTTCAGGCCGCCGCTGCCACGGCGCGTCCTGCCGAAAGCCGGAAAATGCGGTCCAGGCGTTCCACCCCGATCAGGCGGTGGGCAATCAGGATCACCGTCCGGCCGGCAGTCACGTCATTAAGCGTCAGGAGGAACGCGCGCTCGGTGGCGAAATCCAGCCCCGTCGCCGGCTCGTCCAGGATCAGGATCGGCGCTTGCGACAACAGCGCCCGGGCCAGCGCCAGCCG
>CAXUJE010000010.1:35622-37146 GCA_964251035.1 uncultured Acetobacteraceae bacterium | reverse complement strand
GCCAGCGGCGTGCCGAGCGGCGTCGGCAGCCGCTGCACGGCCTCGGCCACGCCCAGCCCGGCCCACGCCGCCCGCTCCGCCGCGTCCTCGCTGGCCCGCGGGTAGCCGAAATAGGCCAGCACGCCGTCGCCGAAGAAATGCTCGACGAAGCCGTCGAAGCGGGCGATCTCGCCTGCGCACACGTCCTGGTAGTCGCGCAGCAGCCGCTCCATCCGCTCCGGGTCCAGCGCCGCGGTGAGCGCCGTCGAGCCGACGAGGTCGCAGAACATCACGGTGAGCTGCCGCCGCTCCGTCGACGGCTCCGGGGCGGCAGGCGGCACGGCCTCCGGCAGTGGCGCCGCGCCGCTCAGGGCCGCCATCAGCTTGCGCCGGTGGCCGAGCGACAGGCCGATCTCCTTGAGGTCGGCCTCCGACAGCAGGCGCAGCGCCGCGAGGTCCACGTCGTTCGCGGCAAAGGCCGGCCCGTAGCGCTCTAGGCCAAGCGCCTCCAGCAGCGGGCCGAGCTCATCCATGGACGTGGCGGACGCTTGCAGGACGGGCGTAGAGCGGCATGGAGCCTCCGGCTGGCTTTTTGTTCGATACAGGCGGACATTACGCCGCAACGTCAGGCATGCTGTGACGCAGGTCACACGATACCGGGGTACGCCGCCACATAGTGCGCACGGTAAAGGGAGGGACGCCGATGGGCGAAGCGCTGGGACGCTATGGTGCCATGCCGGGCGGGTCCGCGCCTGCGGCCCAGCCGGGGCCGCCCCGGGCGCGCGACACGAGCCGGGACGGCTGGCGGAACCGGATCGAGTTCGCCGTGCTGACCAGCCTGCGCCCGGCCTGGGAGTTCGTGAACCGCCGGCCTGCGCTCGCGCGGCAGGTCAACCGGGTGATCGTGAACCGGGCGGCGGGGAAGGTGCCGGCGCGTCCGCTGGCGCTGAGCACGGAGGCTCCGTACACCTCGTGGCCGTCGCTCACCGACCGCACCTGGTTCGGCCGCTACTTGCCGCCGCGCGCCGGGGCGGACCTGCCGCCGCTCGACGATGTCATGGCCCTGTTCCAGCCCGGCCCGGACGGCCCGCGCGTGTCGCAGCGGTCCACCCTGCTGTTCCCATGCTTCGCGCAGTGGTTCACCGATGGTTTCCTGATGACCGACGACGCCGACCGCCGCCGCACCACGACCAACCACCAGATCGACCTCAGCCAGCTTTACGGGCTGCATCCGGAGGTGACGCAGGCCCTGCGCCGCTGTTCGGAAGCGCCGGGTCAGAAAGGCCGGCTGAAGTCCGAGGTGGTCGGCGGCGAGGAGTGGGCGCCCCGGCTGTTCGACGAGGCCGGGCGCCGCCGGGCGGAGTTCGCCGCCCTGCCGGCGCCGGGGCGGCCGGGCGGCCCCGCGCGGGGGGGGGCGGGGGGGGGGGGGGGGGGACTCCCGGGGGGCGGTACCCCGCCGCCGGGGGGCCCGGGGCCGCCGCCGGCCGGTGGTGGTGGTCAATGGAAGCGAGACCGAGCCGGGCAGCCACAAGGACGGTCTGCTGC
>CAXUJE010000010.1:12680-35612 GCA_964251035.1 uncultured Acetobacteraceae bacterium | reverse complement strand
CGGCTGTGCGACGAGGCCGGGCGCCGCCGGGCGGAGTTCGCCGCCCTGCCGGCGCCGCTCCGCCTGCCGGACGGCCTGCCGGCGGAGCGGCGGGCGGGGCTGTTCGCCTTTGGCGGCGACCGCGCCAACACCACCCCGTTCACCGCGGCGCTCAACACGCTGTTCCTGCGGGAGCACAACCGGCTGTGCGGCGTGCTGGAGCGGGCCTGGCCCGGTTGGGACGACGCGCGGGTGTTCGAGACGGCGCGCAACGTCAACATCGTCCAGCTCATCAAGGTCGTGGTCGAGGACTACGTCAACCACATCTCGCCGTATTGGTTCAGCCTGCTGGCCGATCCCACGGCGTGCTGGGAGGCATGCTGGAACCGGCAGAACTGGATTCCCGTCGAGTTCAACCTGCTCTACCGCTGGCACAGCCTGGTGCCGGAGCGTGTGTCCTGGGCCGGGCAGCTCCGGCCGATCGCGGACATGCGGCTCGACAACCAGCCGCTGCTGCAGGCGGGCCTGGGCGCGGCATTCAGTGAGGCGAGCGGCACGAAGGCCTGGCGGATCGGCCTGTTCAACACGGCCGAGTTCCTGCTCCCGGCGGAGCGGGCCAGCATCGCGCAGGGCCGCGACAACCAGCTTGCCAGCTACAACGACTACCGGAAGGCCATGGGCTATCCCCGCGTCGCGAAGTTCGAGCAGATCAGCGGCGACCCGCGCGTGGTGGACGGGCTGCGCCGGGTTTACCGCGGTGACGTGGACCGCATCGAGTTCTTCGTCGGCCTGTTCGCCGAGGAGCTGCTGCCGCGGGCCGCCGTGCCCAAGCTGATCGGCCGCATGGTGGCGGCCGACGCGTTCTCCCACGCGCTGACCAACCCGCTGCTGGCGCCCGCGGTGTACAACGACGCGACGTTCTCGCCGCAAGGCATGCGGAGCATCCGCGAAACGTCCAGGCTGCAGCACCTGCTGGACCGGAACGCGCCGGGTTCAGGCCGGGCCTCCATGGAGCAGGAGGCGGCGGCGTAGCGGCCCGCGCGTCGGGCGGCGGCGCTGAGGAAGGACATTCTGCCGCAACCGCCCCGGTGGGACGAAGATGCTGCAGTTAAGCCAATCTTTGCCGGATGCTGCTCTTGAGGGGATGGGCGGTGCGGGGCCATGTTCTGCGCAGGACGCAGCGCCGCGCCGCCGCGAGGCCGCGCGCCCACCGTGCAGGAGGCTCCATGGACGGCTCGGCATTCCCAACGCTCCCCCCCGATGATGCGGGCTTCGTCCTTGACCTGGCGGCGCACGCGGCGCGGGTTGACCGCGACGGCGCCTTCCCGTGGGAGAGCCTCGACGCCCTGCACGCGGCCGGCCTGCTGGCGCTGACGGCGCGGCCGGAGGACGGCGGCGCAGGCGCCGGCCTCGCGCAGGCCGCCGAGGTGGTGCGGCACGCCGGGCGCGGCTGCGCGTCCACGGCGCTGATCCTGGCCATGCAGTTGATCCAGCTCCGCACTGCCGCGCACTCGGATTGGCCGGAGCATCTGCGTGCGCTGGTCGGGCGCGGCGCCGTGCGGTCCGGCGCGCTGATCAACGCGCTGCGGGTGGAGCCGGCGCTCGGCACCCCGGCCCGCGGCGGCCTGCCGGCGACGGTGGCCCGGCGCACGGAGCAGGGCTGGCGGCTGTCGGGCCGCAAGATCTACAGCACCGGCGCGCCGGGCCTGACCTCCATGCTGGTGTTCGCCCGCGTCGAACCCGCGCAAATCGCCCAGGCGGTTTCGCAGGGTTCGCCGGACGTCGAACCCAGAGGTTCGCCGGACACGGACGAAGACCCGCCCCGCATGGGCCTGTTCCTCGTGCCCGCCGAAAGCCCCGGCATCGCCATCGAAGACACCTGGGACCAGCTCGGCCTGCGCGGTTCCGGCAGCCAAGACGTGGTGTTCGCGGACGTGCTTGTGCCGCACGACTGTGCGGTGGACCTGCGCCCACCGGCGGCCTGGGCGCGGCCGGACCCGGAGACCACGGCCTGGAACACGCTGCTGGTCGCGGCGCTCTACACCGGGGTCGCCGAGGCCGCGCGGGACTGGACCGTGGCCTTCCTGCGCGGGCGCGTGCCGGCGAACCTCGGCGCGCCGCTCGCGTCGCTGCCGCGCATGCAGGAGGCAGTGGGCCGCATCGAGGCGCTGCTGCTGACGAACCGCCGCCTGATCGCCGCCGCCGCCGCCGACGCGGACGCCGGCCGCCCGCCTTTGCCCTCCGAAAGCGGCCTGCTGAAGACGGTCGCGGCCGAGAACGCCATCGAGGCGGTGCAGGCGGCGGTGCAGCTTGCCGGCAACCACGGCCTGTCCCGCGCCAACCCGCTGGAGCGGCACCTGCGGGATGTGCTGTGCGCCCGCGTCCACACGCCCCAGCCCGACGCCGCCTTCGTCGCGGCAGGCCGTGCGGCGCTCGGCCAATAGGAGAAACCAGCATGAGCCTTGAGTTCATCGGCATGATCCAGCCGCGCGAGCAGTCGGAGATCCACCCGGCGCGCGGCCCAGCCATCGACCCCGGCTACCTCGTGGCCTCCGCCCAGGCGCACGAGGCGCATGCGGCGGAGGGCGGCGGCTTCGACCGGGTGCTGATCGGCTGGTACAGCAACGGGCCGGACGGATTGCAGCTCGCGGCCCACGCGAGCGCGCACACGAAGCAGGTCGGCTTCCTGGTCGCGCACCGCCCGGGGTTCCAGGCGCCGACGACGGCGGCGCGGGCGTTCGCGACGCTGGACCAGCTCAGCGGCGGGCGGGCGGCGATCCACGTGATCTCGGGTGGGGACGACGCCGACCAGGCGCGTGACGGCGACTGGCTGGGCAAGGACGAGCGGTACGCCAGGACGGACGAATACGTGGACGTGCTGAAGCGGGTCTGGACCGCGGAAGCGCCGGTCGACCACGAGGGCACGTACTACCGCATCCAGGGCGCGTCCCCTGCGGTGCAGACGGTGCAGCGCCCGCGCATCCCGGTGTATTTCGGCGGCGCGTCGGACGCCGCCCTCCGCGTGGCCGGCAAGCACGCCGACGTGTATGCGCTGTGGGGCGAGACGCGGGCGCAGGTGGCCGAGATCATCGCCCGGGTGCGGGCGGAGGCGGCTGCGCACGGGCGCGAGGTCCGGTTCAGCCTGTCGTTCCGCCCGATCCTGGGTGCCACGGAGGACGAGGCTTGGGCACGGGCGGAAGCCATCCTCGCCCGCACCCTGGAGGTGCGCGGGCAGGCGGCGCTGGGTCCGGGACACGGGGCGCCGGCCAATGCCGGGTCACAGCGCCTGCTTGAGGCGGCGGCGCTGGGCGACCGTCCGGAAGGGCGGCTCTACACCGCCATCGCCCGTGCGACCGGGGCGCGCGGCAACACCACCGCGCTGGTCGGCACGCCCCAGCAGGTGGCGGAGGCGCTGCTCGACTACCACGCGCTGGGCGTTTCCACGTTTCTGATCCGCGGCTTCGACCCGCTGGAGGACGCGCTGCACTACGGCCGCACCCTGCTGCCGCTGACCCGGCGGCTGCTGGCAAAGCGGACCGGCCGCCAGGCCGCTGCGGAGTAACGCTCGCCCCTTTCCTGCCCGGCGTCGATGATCCGATAGGCCGGAATGGCACGACTCTTGCCATGCCCCGGCTCGACGCAGGACAGGAGAACCAAGTGACAGAGCCGACGCGCATCTCCGCCACGCCCCCGCCGGTCCGCCTCGTCATCCTGGCCATCCAGCACGTGCTGGTGATGTACGCGGGCGCCGTCGCCGTGCCCCTGATCCTGGGGGCGGCGCTGAAGCTGCCGCGGGACCAGGTGGCGCTGCTGATCAACGCGGACCTGTTCGCCTGCGGCGTCGCGACCTTCATCCAGGCCTATGGCGTCGGGCCGGTCGGCATTCGCTTCCCGGTGATGATGGGCGTCACCTTCGCGTCTTTGTCGCCGATGCTGGCGATGGCCAACAACCCGGCCCTGGGTTTGCCGGCGATCTTCGGCTCGGTGATCGCCGCCGGGGTGTTCGGGATCGTGGTCGCCCCGTTCATCAGCCGCCTGCTGCGCTTCTTCCCGTCCGTGGTCACGGGGTCGATCATCACCGTCATCGGCATCACGCTGATGCGGATCGGCATCAACTGGATCGGCGGCGGGCGCCCGGCCGCACCCGATTTCGGCGCGCCGGGCTACCTTGGCGTGGCGGGACTTGTTCTGCTCATCATTCTGCTGCTGCTGCGCTTCGGTGCCGGTTTTCTGCGCAACACCGCGGTGCTGATCGGCATCGTGGCGGGCTACCTGCTCACCATGGCGCTCGGCTGGGGCAACCTCGACGGGCTGGACACGCAGCCCTGGCTCGCCGTCGTCTGGCCCCTGCAGTTCGGCCTGCCGCGCTTCGACCTGGTGGCGTGCCTGTCGATGTGCCTGGTGATGGTCGTCGTCATGATCGAGAGCACGGGCATGTTCCTGGCCCTGGGCACCATGATCGGTCGGCCGGTGTCGCAGGAGGACCTGGCGCGCGGGCTGCGCGCCGACGGCGTCGGCACGGTGATCGGCGGCCTGTTCAACACCTTCCCCTACACCTCCTTCTCGCAGAACGTGGGGCTGGTGGGCGTGACCGGGGTGACGAGCCCCATGGTGTGCGTGGCCGGGGGCGCCATCATGCTGCTGCTCGGGCTGGTGCCCAAGCTCGCCTTCGTCGCGGCCTCCGTGCCGCAATGCGTGCTGGGGGGCGCAGGCGTGGTGATGTTCGGGATGGTGGCAGCGACCGGCATCCGCATCCTTGCGTCCGTCGACTACGAGGCGCGCCGCGGCAACGTGTTCATCGTGGCGATCTCCATCGGCTTCGGCATGATCCCGCTCGTCGCGCCCACGCTGTTCCACGCGGCGCCGGAAATGCTCAAGACCATGCTGGACAGCGGCATCCTGCTCGCCTCCGTGACGGCGGTGGCGCTGAACGCGTTCTTCAACCCGGACCAGATCACCGCAGGCGCGCAGGCCGCCCCGCTGGTGGTGGCCGACCATGCCTGAGAGGGGGTTTCCATGCCGCTGATCCAGAACACCTACGGCAAGGGCCGCGTGCGGGTGATGCGCGTGCATCGCGGCGACCGCCAGGAGGTGCGCGAACTCACCATCATGACCCTGCTGGACGGCGACTTCGCCGCCGCCTACACCGAAGGCGACAACCGCGCCGTGGTCGCGACCGACACGATCAAGAACATCGCCTACATCGTCGCGCGGGAGAACATGACCGCCGGCACGGAGCAGTATGGCGAGGCGTTGGCCGCGCGCTTCCTCCAACGCTATCCCCAGGTCGAGCGGGTGCGCGTGTCCATGCGCGAGACCCGGTGGACGCGGGCGAGCTTCGGCGGCGCGGCGCACCCCCACAGCTTCGTGCTGGACAGCAACGGCCAGCCGACGGCGGAGATTGTCGCCACGCGGGAGGGGGCGACGGTGGTCTCGGGCATCGCGGGCTACACCTTCATGAAAACGACCGAGTCCGGCTGGGTCGATTACGTGATGGACGAGTACACCACCTTGGCCCCGACGCAGGACCGCATCGCCGCGACGGCGATGGATGCGAGCTGGACTTGGGCGCGCCCGCCTGCCGACTACGGCGCCGCGAATGCGCGTATCCTCGCGACCATGCTGGAGGTGTTCGCCACCACCTACAGCCACGGCGTGCAGGACAGCCTTTACCGGATGGGGGAGGCGGCGCTCGCTGCGGTGCCTGAACTCGAAACGATCCGCATGGCGTGCCCGAACAAGCACTACCTGCCGGTGAGGCTGGAGCCGTTCGGTCTGTCTTCGGACAACATGGTGTTCACTCCCACGGACGAGCCGCACGGCCAGATCGAGTGCGCGGTTGGCCGCTGACCCGGCCCCGTCCGAGATCGCGCCGCAGAACAGACAGGAATAGCACACTCCGCGGCACGGACCGGGAGGATGGCTGCTGCTGTCCTCGACTTTGGCCATATCACCGGCCCGGAGGCGATGAGGTCGAGTGCGGCGTCGAGGGCGAGGACGGCACCGAACGGGCCGGCGGCTTCCACCGGCCGCGCCCACCCTGGGCACGGCTTGGTTTGAGCGGCATGGGCAGCGCCAGCGCACCGTGGCCGAGTGGGCGCGCTTGATGCTGCTCGCAACCGGCGCCATGCCTTCTGAAAGACTTCCCTGCCGCGTCCGGCGGCTCTGGCGAGGTGATGCCGGAGTAGGCCGGGCTTATGTCAGGCTCGAGGTGAATGCCGCAGCAGAGTGCTCCGGTAAAGGCCAGTCAGCGGCGTGCAAAGCCCGATGCTCTCCAGAACCAGATCGCCTTCGGTCAGCATCTCAGGCTCGCGCGGCCAACTTCCGTCCGGGCCGCGGCGCAGCAGGTCCGCGCCGATCGCAACGGTTCGGAGGACCAAGATCTCCCGCACGCTCGGGATGGTCGTGTAGGCCCACACGTTGGCCCAGGTCTCGGCCTGGTTGCTGGGCGAAAGGATTTCCACGATCAGCACGGGATCGGTCAGGCCGGTCTCTTCGGCGCCGTAATCCGAGCAGGTCACGGCCAGGTCGGGCACGCGCATGTTGTGGGCCGCTTGGACATACGGGACCACACCGGGCGTCACCACGAGGGTGCAGGGGCCGGCTTTGTCTTGCAAATGGTTGCCGATGAGCCGCCCCAATTCGCCTTGCAGCGTGCCATGCGTGCGGTTGGGCGGCGCCATGGCTTGCGGCTCGCCATCCACCAACTGCCACATGCGGCCGTCGCTGGGGACCCAGGACAGGAAATCGTGGACCGACATGTGCTCGGGGAGCTTCGCAAGCGCGACCATGCCGCCAATCTAACCACACCGAAGCGCGACCGCCATGGCATAATGCCATGTTTCCTATGGCCCCAGCGTCACCCCGCGCAGCCGGACCAGCCCGTCCGGCACCTGCACGAACCCTTCCAGCCCGCGCTTCATCCCCACCACGTTCTTCGCCGTCCACAAGTACAGCAGCGGCAGGTCCGCCCGCTCCACCTCCCACAGCTTGGCGTACAGCGCCCGGCGCTCCGCCGCGTCGGACGGGATGCGCGCCTGGTCCATCAGCGCGTCCGCCGCCGGGCTGCTCCAGTGGCCGTAGTTGAAGGTGCCGCCGGTGTGCAGCTGCTGCCACACGTTGCCGTCCGGGTCCGACCGGCCGGACCAGCCGATCAGGTAGGCCTGGAACTCCCCGCCATACCCGGCCTGCAACGACGACGCGAACTCCATGACCCGCAGCTTGAGGTCGAAGCCCCCCTCCGCCACCATCGCCTGGATCACCTCCGCCGCCTGCTGCGTGTCGGGGCTGTTGGGCAGCGTCAGCGTGACCGGTACTGGCGGCGTGACTCCGGCCTCCCGCAGCAAGGCCCGCGCCCGCTCCAGGTCGCGCGGCGGCGGCTGCACCGCTGGCACGAAGAACGGGGAGCTTTGCGGGTTGGCCTGCGCGGTCGGCGAGAACAGCCCGCCATACACGACCTGGTTCACCGCGTCCCGGTCGATGGCCCGCTCGAACGCCTGCCGCACCAGCCTGTTCCGCCCCAGCGCGGTATCGGCCGCCGGGCCGTTATCCGTGTTGAAGGTGATGCCCTGGTAGGTCAGGCCGTCCCCGATCGCGATCTTGAGCTTCGGGTCGCGCTGCACCGCCTCCACGTCGCTCGGCAGGACGTACTCGACGAGGTCGAGGCTCCCCGCCTGCAGGTTCGCCAGCCGCACCGAGGAGTTCGGCAGCGGACGGAACACGACCCGGTCGAAGTGGTAGTTCGCCGCGTCCCAGTGCCGGGCGAACCGCCGCAGCACGATGCTGTCCTGCGCCACCCGGCTCTCGAACGCATACGGCCCGGCGCAGACCGGGTGGCTGCCGAAATCCCCGGCCTCCGCCGCCTTGGGCGAGATCATGATCCCCGCCCGGTCCGCCAGTTGCGACAAGAGCGGGCTTGACGGCGCTTTCAGCACGAGGCGCACCGTCAGCGGGTCCACCACCTCGACGGCGGCGATGGCGTTCACCTCGCCGGCCCGCATGCTGCCCTTGACCGTGGCGTCGCGGTGGAGCTTGTAGCGCACCGCCTCCGCGTTGAACGGCTCGCCGTCATGGAATACGACGCCGGGGCGTAGGTGCAGCACGAGGTGCGTCGGGTCCTCGTACTCCCACGATGTCGCCAGTTGCGGCACGAGGTTCAGCCCGGCGTCGATGTCGATCAGCTTGTCGCATAGCGACGCATAGACGATCCGGCTGACGTAGGCGGAGCCGAGCGTCGGGTCCAGCACGTCCGGGTCCTCCCGCAGCCCGATGGTCAGCGTGGAGGGCTGGGCGAGGGCAGGGGACGCCAGCCCGGCCCACAGCAGCGCCGTCAGGACGCCGCGCCTCAAAGCGGCCGTCCGTCCCGGGCGATGGCCGCCTCGATCACGCCGCGGTCCAGCGTGCCCCAGGGGTCGGCGCTTCCCGCTAGGTGCCGCCGGAACACGGCATAGCGCTCCAGGCTGACCCGGTGCAGCCGGCGCAGCTCCGCCAGCGGGTCCGGGTGGTCGTCGGCGCGGATGTCGAGGTCGGGATAGGGATCGGCGAGGCAGATTTTCAGCCCGGCGCCCTGCCGCCCCCGCTTGTCGCCGCCCGCGGCTTCCCCGGCCTCCATCGCCGCCAGCAGCCGCTCCGCCAGGCTGCCGCTTGCCGCCACGAACCCGTCCAGCGTCCGCGCCACCACGTCCGGCCCGGCCAGCATGTTTCCCGCCACCGACACGTCCGCGCCCCGCACGTGCCCGGCCCAGGACACGCAGTCCGGCCCGGTGTGCTGCGCGATCCGCCCGGAAGCGTCCAGGATGTGGAACTGCCGCTGCGCCCGGCCCGGGTCCGGCCCGATCAGCGCCGCCAGCACGGCCTCCGGCGCCTCGCCCCCGCGCAGCCGCGGCATCGCGTGCACGGCATACATCGGGTTCACCAGCGCCTGCGTCGCCAGCGCCGCCACGCCCCCTTCCACATGAATGCACAAGCTGCCCACGGCGAAGAACCGCGACGCGACGGCGGCGCCCAGCGCGCCTGTGGCGCTGTCCCGCGCAAGGATCGACCAGGTCATGCCGGCACCCTCCCGCGCCCGGCGCGCGCTGGCAACCCTGGACTGTTTTGCTGCAATGCGGCACAACCCCCGGCATGAGCCTCCTGACCTGCACCGGCGTGACGTTGCGCATGGGGGGCCGCACCCTCCTGGACGGCGCCGACCTGGCCGTGGACGCCGGGCGCCGCATCGGCCTCGTGGGCCGCAACGGCGCGGGCAAGTCCACTTTGCTGAAAGCCATCGCCGGCGACATCACCGTGGACGGCGGCGACATCCGCCTGTCCTCCCGCGCCCGCATGGCCCAGGTGAAGCAGCAGGCGCCCTCCGGCCCCGCCACCCTGCTCGACACCGTGCTGGAGGGCGACCCCGAGCGCCTGGCGCTCCTGGCCGAAGCCGAGCGCGCCGAGTGCGGCGAGCTGCCGCCGGACCGCGTGGCCGCGGTGTTCGAACGCCTGCACGCCATCGGCGCCGACGCCGCCCCCGCCCGCGCCGCCATCATCCTGGCCGGGCTGGGCTTCGACGCGGAGGCGCAAGGCCGCCCGCTCGATTCGTTCTCCGGCGGCTGGCGCATGCGGGTGGCGCTGGCCACCGTGCTGTTCTCCGCTCCCGACCTGCTGCTGCTGGACGAGCCGACCAACCACCTCGACCTTGAGGCGACGCTGTGGCTGGAGGGCTGGCTCGCCCGCTTCCCCGGCGCCGCCCTCGTGGTCTCCCACGACCAGGGCCTGCTCGACCGCTCGGTGCAGGCCATCGCCCACCTCGACGGGCGCAAGCTCAGCGTGACACCCGGCGGCTATAACGAGTTCGTCCGCATCCGCACCGAACACGCCATGCAGCAGGCCCGCGCCGCCGAGCGCATCGCCGCCCAGCGCGCCCACATGCAGGCCTTCGTGGACCGCTTCCGCGCCCAGGCCAGCAAGGCCCGGCAGGCGCAGTCCCGCCTCCGCGCGCTGGAGCGCATGCCGGCGATGGACGCGGTGATCGAGGCCGCGCCCACCAAGTTCAACTTCCCCGGGCCGGCCAAGCTCGCGCCCCCGATCCTGGCGCTCGACGGCGTGAGCGTCGGCTACGCCGGCGTCCCGGTGCTGGAGGGCCTGTCGATGGGCTTCGGCATGGAGGACCGCATCGCCCTGCTCGGCGCCAACGGCAACGGCAAGAGCACGTTCGCCAAGCTGCTGGCCGGGCGGCTGGAACCGATGGCGGGCCACGTGCGCCGGCCGGGCAAGCTGCGCGTCGGCTACTTCGCGCAGCACCAGGAGGCGGAGCTGGCGCCGGGCGACAGCCCGATCGACCACATGGCCCGCGCCTTGCCGCAGGCGGCACCCACCCAGGTGCGGGCGCAGTTGGCCCGCTTCGGCCTCGACGCCAACCGCGCCAACACGCGGAGCGCCAGCCTGTCCGGCGGCGAGCGCGCCCGGCTGCTGCTGGCGCTCGCCACCCGCGACGCGCCGCAACTGCTGATCCTGGACGAGCCGACCAACCACCTGGACATCGACGCCTGCGACGCCCTGGTCCGCGCGCTCGGGGAGTTCCTCGGCGCCGTGCTGCTGATCACCCACGACCCGCACCTGGTGGAACTGGTGGCCGACCAGCTCTGGCTGGTCGATGGCGGCACCGTGCGCCCGTATGACGGCGACATGGACGAGTACCGCGCGTTGCTGGCGAAGAAGGGGAAAGCGCCCAAGCTGGCCGGCGCCGCCCGGGGCGGCAGCAAGAAGGAGGAGCGCAAGGCGCGGGCGGCGGCCCGGGCGCAAGCAGCGGCCTAGGCCGGCAGTTTTGCTTTGTGCGCATCGGCGACCGTCGAAGAACTTCTGGCCGGCTACGTGCGGCAGGAACAAGCGCGCAGGCGGGCAGAGGACGAGGCGCTGGATCAGGTCATCTCGGCCTTGAACGCCTTCCATGAACGCCATGGATGCCTGCCGGATGAGTTCTCGACCCTGTAAGCCGGATGCCGCAATTCGCCGTCTACCGAAACCTTGGGCGCAACAAGGACGTGCCGTTTGTCGTCCAGGTACAGTCCACGCGCTTAGACCGGAGCGTCGGCCGGGTCGTCGTTCCGCTGCCCCGCGTCGGTCAGAACGGTGTCAAGGACCATGCGCTGACGCCGCATCTGGTGGTGCTGGATCAGGTCGTACTTGCGGACGTGCCGAACGTGGCGACGTTGCCCAGCGCGCGTCTGAGGCGTTCTCTGCTGGTGTTGGATGAGAGCGAACAAGACCGGGTGGTCCAGGCCATCGACGAGATGACCGGCCGCGCTTAGCGTGAGCCGTCCATCCATGCCCGGCGGCCAGGCCCTGCCCGTCTGCGAGGTCCACGCCGCCGGCTACCGGTCCCTGCGCTCGATCCGTTTCCCGTTGGGCGCGCTCACGGTGTCCGTCGGGGCCAACGGCGCTGGGAAAACCAACCTCTATCGCGCCCTACGGCGAAACCTGGATCGAAGGTCTTAGGCTCACCGGGAGCTTCGCCTCTGACGAGCCGGGGCAGCGGTCCGTCCGCCTCCGGCAGCGGGTGCGACGCCCGAGGACGCCGCGTTCCCTTGCCTCAGCGCAGCCCGAAGAACGACAGCACCGCGATCACCACGACAACCAACCCGACGATGTAGATGATGTTGTTCACGCCCAATCTCCCTTGCCGCCGTTGCGCAAGCACCCTGCCTGCATAGCCGGATTTGAACGCGGTTGGGTCAAAAAAGATTTCGCCCGGCATCGCGCCCGCATGCGGCGGCCCTGGGCTTTACCGCATCAAGGCGGCGCCTGCGAGCAGCAGCACGGCGGCCGCAAGGCGTTTGCCGCTGATCGGCTGGGCCGCAAGGCCGAACAGCCCCCATTGGTCCAAGGCAAGCGAGCATGCCACCTGCCCCGACATGACCAGGGCGATCATGCTCGCGGTCCCAAGGCGGGGTGCGGCCGCCGTCGTCGCCGATAAAGTGACCGCGCCGAAGAGGCCCCCGATCCACGCCCACCATGGAAGGCTGCCCAGGCCGTCCGTGCGCGGCCCCGCCCGCGTCATGGCGGTTGCGACGAGCGCGAGCGCGACGGTCAGCACCAACCCCGAGATCGCCGCCGCCCAGACCGGCGAGCCGACCACCCGCCCGAGCCGCGCGTTGATCGCCGCCTGCGCCGGCAGCATCGCGCCTGCGAGCACCGCGAGCAGCGTATAGGCTATCGCCATGATGGGCGCTCCTGGGTGGTGGCCTTCGGCATCTATGCTTGGGACCAGACGCGGCGGACGAACGCGGTCCCGTCCTCTGCGACCTGATCCCTGCTGTCGAAGGTGTTGCGCCAGACTTTCGCCTTCTGCGCCAGTTCCACGGCGTCCGTGCTGAACGCCTCGACCATCAGCCATCCGTCGTAGCCGATCGCCTTCAGCGCCCCGGTCGTTCCGGTCCAGTCCAGCAATCCGCCGCCGAGCGTGCCGCGGTGGCTTTCGCCGAAGTGCACATGCCTGATCCGGCGTCCCGCCATGGTCAGCGCCTCACAAATGTCGTCCTCCAGGTGCGCGTGGTGGGTGCCGTAGACGATCCCGATGTCGCTGGCGCCGACCGCATCGACGAACTGCGCTGCATCCTTGGTCGTGTTCAGCAGATACGTTTCGAACCGGCTCAGGAACTCGATGCACAGGGCCGTGCCGGACCCGGCGGCATGGGCGCAGGCCTCCTTCAGCACGGCAACGGACCGGTCGAGCTCCTGCGGGGTCGGGCCGGTGCCGGTGAACACGTCAGACGCCGCGTAGAACGGCCCAGACAGGATCGTGCTCCCGAGGCGCTCGCTGACGTCGGTCGCCCATCGCAAGTCGCGTGTGTTGCCGGCAGTGCCGGCCGGGCCGTTCACGCCGCGTCGCCAGACAGGAAGCGGATCAGCGTGATGGCGACGCGAGGCCGCGTTCGGGAGTGTTCATTCCCTTGATGGGCAAGCTGGATCACGACAAAACCTTCATGGCGGCCTCGACCAGGCCCTCCATGTCCTCCCGGGTCCGGCCGGTCTTGCCGATGACGCGCATGCCCTGCACGATGCACAGGAGCAGCCGGGCCGCGACCGGGCCGTCAACATGCGCCGGGATGGAACCGTCCTCCAGGCCGAGCTGCACGAAATCGGCGAGCCGCTTCTCGTAGCGGCTCAGGACGCCCGCCACCCGGCTCGCCACGTCGGCGTCCGAGGTCGAGAGTTCGACGGCGCTGCCGACTACGAGGCAGCCGCGCCGTCCCTGCGCGTCATGGCTGTGTCCGGCATAAAGCGCGAGCACGGCCCGGACGCGCTCGCGCCCTGACCGGGCCTCGGCGAGCCGGGCCTGCAACTGCTCGTGCCGCAGCGCGAGGTACCGGTCGAAAGCGGCGATGAACACGGCACGCTTGTCCTCGAACGCCTTGTAGAGGCTGCCCGCCGTCACGCCGGTCGCCGCCGTGAGATCGCCGATCGAGGTCGCATGGTAGCCCCGCTCGCTGAACACCCCGATCGCGGCGTCCAGCATGGCCTCCGTGTTGAACTCCCGCGGACGGCCCGGCCCACGGGACGCCTGGCGTGGTGCGGTTCCAGGATTCATGGAACCCAATTGGGAATGTTCGTCCCCGAATCAAGCAGCCTCAGACGTATGTCCGCATCAGCCGCGCTGATCGGCCGCTGCGATGGCGGCGGCGAGAAGGACCGGAACCAGTCCAAGGCCGCACAGGAACAACCATCCGCCGGCGGCCCAGACGGGTCCGACCAGAGATGACAGGATGCCGCCGCCTGCGAACATCGCAACGGTGTAGAGCGCGTTCAGGCGGGCGCGGATGGCCGGGTCCAGGCGGTAGAGAAGGGTTCGGCCCGTGATGTCGGCCACCGTGGCGCCCACGTCGAGCAGGACGAGGCCGACCGCCATCCCAGCCAAGCTGTGCCTGAATAAGGCAAGCACGGTCCAGCCGAGCGCCATGGCCGCGAAGGACAGGGTCCGCGCCCCGTGTGCCCCGGCGATGTCGGCCGCCCGGCCAAGGAACGGAGCGCCCGACGCGGCAATGGCCCCGATAACCGCCACTGCCCCCACGGCATCGGGCCGCCAGCCGAAGTCCGGCCCCTGGAGATAAAAGCTCGAACCGAGCCAGAACACGTTGAAGGAGCCGAAGCTCAGGGCCTGGCAGGCCGCTGCAGCCCGCAGGGCCGGGACGGTGCGGAGAAGACGGACCATGGACAGCAGCAGGTCGCGATACCCCTCTGGCCCGTCCCGCGCTCCGGCGGCGGCCGGCCGCACGAGGCGATGCAGGCTGAGAAGGACACCCAGCATGACCGCCATCGCCACGACGTACACAGCGCGCCAGCCCAGGTAGGTGCCGATCACGCCGGAGACCGTCCGGGCGAGCAGGATGCCGACGATGACCCCGCGCGTGAGCAGCCCGGTCATCCGGCCCAGCTCAGCCGGCCTGACCCGCGCGCTGGCGTAGGGCGGCAGGACGTAGGGCGTGATGCCGGCGAAGCCGATCAGCAGGCAAGCCGTCATCAGGGTGGCCGCCCGGCCGCTCACTGCTGCGAGCAGCAGGGCGGCCATCTGCGCCGGGATCACCGCCAGCAGCAGGCGCCGGGCCGACAGGACATCCGCCAGCGGCAGCAGGAACAGCACGCCCGCCGCCACGCCCACCTGCGTCATCGCCGGCAGCAGCCCAAGCAGCCGTTCCGGCACCGCGAGGGACGCGCCGATCTCCACCAGCAGCGGCTGGATATAGTAGCCGTTGGCAACCGACGCGGCGCAGGCAGCCGCCATGAGTGCCAACGCCCGGTTTCCCAGGAGCGCACCGTCGGCGGCTTCCCTCGGCGGCGCGGCAGGGCCGCGCGGCGCGTTCCTCACCGTGCGCCGAAGAAGGCCGCGATCTCCGCAGCCGCCCGGTCCGGGTCCTCGCGATGCGGGAAATGGCCGACGCCGGGGAAGGAGGCGAGGTCGAGGAACGTCTCATTGAGGCGGTCCGTCCATCCATGGGCGGACATCGGGTCGTGCTCCGCCCAGCGGACGCAGGTGGGCAGGGGAATCGGCGGAAGCACGGGCGCCTCGCCCTTCATCGCCGCGACCCGGCCGGCAAAGGACGCCCGATAATGCGCGAAGCCGCCGGCCAGGTTGCCGGGCTTCTGGAAGTTGGCGACAAACCGGTCCAGCACGTCGTCGAACGCGTCCTTGCGGTGGGACCAGTGCCGCAGGAAGTGCGTGACGTAGATGCGGACCGCCTCGGGCGATGAGCCGAGCAGGGCCGGCGCCAAATCGGTCGAGTGGAACGTCATGTACTCAGGTGTCCTGCAAGCGGTCCGGCGCCTCCATGCGCGCGCCGATGCCCGGGTACACGAAATCGAAGAACAGGCCGGCCAGCCGCTCCGGCGCTATATGGGCCGCGGCCTGCATCACCGCGCCCCCGATGTCATGGCCGACCAGCCCGGCGCGTCCAAGGCCGAGGGCGTCGAGCATCGCAAGCACGTCCCGCGCCTGGTCCTGTGGGCCGAACGGCCCGGCGGGCTTGTCGCTGTCGCCGAAGCCGCGCAGGTCGGGCGCGATCACCTGGAAGCGGTCGGCCAGCCGGGCCATCACCGGCTCCCAGGTCAGCCAGAACTCCGGCCAGCCGTGCAGCAGCACCAGCGGCAGGCCGCGTCCGCAGCGGGCGAGGTGGATCTTGGCGCCGTTCACGGCGAGATCGAGGTGCTCGATGGCGCTCATCACCCGGCCACGCTACGCCCGCCCGGAGCTGTGCATTAGGCGCTCAATGCGCTAAGGACCATGAAGCAAAACTTCATAAACGAGGCGCATGCGTCAGAAGGACCCCTTGGAGGGACTGCCGGTGTTCCTGGCAGTCGCGGAGCTGCTCAGCTTCAGCGGCGCCGCGAGACGCCTCGGCATCTCCGCCTCCGCCGCCTCGCAGGCGGTGCGCAAGCTGGAAGCGCGGGTCGGGACGCCGCTGCTGCGGCGGTCGACGCGCAGCATCAGCCTCACCGATACCGGGGCCGAGTACGTGGGCCGCGCGGGGCCGGCACTGCGCGAGCTGCTCCTCGTCACGGAGGACGTGGCCGTCCGGTCCGGGCAGCCGTCCGGCCCCCTTCGGCTCACCATGCCCCGCTCCGCCTTTGACGGCGCCGTGGCTCCCGTCCTGGCCCGGTTCCGCGCAGCCTACCCGGCCATCGAAGTCGAGATTGACGTCGAGGGTCGGCTCGTGGACGTGGTGGAACAAGGGTTCGACGCCGGGCTGCGCTACGGCGACGTGCTGGCGCGCGACGTGGTCGCGGTGAGGTTGACGCCTGGGAGCGAGGCGCTGCTCGCGGCCGCTCCGAGCTGCCTTCGGCACCACCCGGCTCCGAAGCGCCCGGCGGACCTGCTCGGCCACGCGGCGGTGATGTGCCGGAGCAGGACCACCGGGCTTGTCCGGCCTTGGGCCGTGCAGCGCAACGGGGACACGGTGCAGGTATCCCCACCCACGCGCACGGTCGTCGGCGACCTGGCGTCACAGCTCGACCTGATGGTCCGCGGCCTCGGCATCGGCCTGGCCGCGGCCGCCAGCCTTGCGCGCCTGCTGGACGCGGGGGCGCTCGTCCAGGTCCTTCCCGGATGGTCGATGCCCATGGAGCCTCTCTACCTCTACCACCCGGACCGGCGGCGCCAATCGGCGGCGCTGCGGGCGTTCATCGGCTTCCTGCGTGCGGACCTGTCCCGGGCAAAAGGCGAAGCGGTCGGTTCTCAGCCGTAGAAGGGTCACGGCGGCGGTGTCGCCCTGCCGGTAGAACCCGTTGATGAACTGCCGGTCCATTCCCTGACCCGCCGCGGCCAGGTGAGAAAAAGCTTCTGTATTTCCCGGCACGAACAAACGCGGTTTCTGCCGAAGCTGGAATCTTTGCTGGATGCTTCTCTTGAGAGTTGAGGGACGGGGGAGCCATGTTGAGCGCTGCACCCAAGACATGCCGGACAGGAGACCGCCTCGGCCATGCACCATCCTTCATCGCCTTGCGGCGTCGCCATTCGGCCTTGCGCATGACCACGGCCTCGTTGCCCAGGACCGCCAGGATGACCGCCAAGATGGCCCGCGTCTTGCCGCGTTCCGCCCTGCCGCTCTCGGGAGGGCGGCTGCCGTTCCGCCGGCTCGTCTCGCCCCTCGTGCTCGTGCTGGTCTGGCAGGGGGCGTCGACGCTCGGGCTGCTGTCGTCCCGCACCCTTGCGTCTCCCTTGCAGATCGTGCTGACCGGCTGGGGCCTGCTCGCGTCCGGCGAGCTGCCGTGGCACCTGGCGGTGTCGCTGGCGCGGGTCTTGGCCGGCCTTGCGATCGGGCTGGCGGTGGGCGCGGGGCTGGCGCTCGTCGCCGGGCTGTCGCGGCTTGGCGAGGACATCGTGGACGCGCCGGTGCAGATGCTGCGCACCCTGCCGTTCCTGGCGCTGGTGCCGCTGTTCATCCTGTGGTTCGGCATCGGCGAAACGCCGAAGATCGCGCTCGTGGCGCTCGGCACCGCCTTCCCGATCTACCTGAACCTGTTCGCCGGCATCCGCGCCGTGGAGCCGAGGTTGGCCGAGATGGGCCGGGTGTTCGGCCTGGACCATGCCGGGCTGCTGCGCCACGTCGTGCTGCCCGGCGCGCTGCCCTCCGCTTTGGTCGGCCTGCGCTACAGCCTGGGCGTCGGCTGGCTGTCCTTGGTGGTGGCCGAGCAGGTCAACGCCAACGCCGGCATCGGCTACCTGATCAACGACGCCCGCGACTTCCTGCGCACCGACGTCATCATGGTCGGGCTGGTGCTGTATGCGCTGCTGGGACTGGGTGCCGACAGCCTGGTGCGCCTGCTGGAGCGCCGGCTGCTGGCCTGGCGGCCCACTTTGGTGAGGAGGTGACCGCCATGGACGCCAATACCCATTCCGACGCGCCCGAGCGCAGCGGCAGCGCCCACATCCGCAACCTGACCCGCCAGTTCGGCCCGGCGGCCCGGCCGGTGCTGGACGCGCTCGACCTCGACATCCAGCCCGGCGAGTTCGTGGCGTTGCTCGGCGCCAGCGGGTCGGGCAAGACGACGCTGCTGCGCACGCTCGCCGGGCTTGACCCGGTGCCGGAGGACGCCGTTGTGGCCCTGCCGCGCCCGGTCGCGGTCGCGTTCCAGCAGCCGCTGCTGCTGCCGTGGAAGAGCGTCTGGCGCAACGTGGCGCTCGGCCTGCCCGAGGGAACCAAAGATAGAAAGACGGGGGGCGACGCCCGCGCCCGCGCGGAGGCCGCGCTGGCGGAGGTCGGGCTGGAGCACCGCCTGGACGCCTGGCCCGCCACCCTGTCGGGCGGCGAGGCGCAGCGGGTCGCGCTGGCCCGCGCCCTGGTGCGCGAGCCAGGCCTGCTGCTGCTGGACGAGCCGTTCGCGGCGCTCGACGCGCTGACCCGGCTGCGCATGCACGCGCTGGTGCTGGACCTTTGGGCGCGGCACCGCCCGGCGGCGCTGCTGGTGACGCATGACGTGGACGAGGCGGTGGCGCTCGCCGACCGCGTGCTGGTGCTGGCCGGCGGGCGGATCGTGCTGGACCTGCCGAACGACGCGGCCCGTCCGCGCCGCCGCGACACCGCGTCCTTCGCGGCGATGCGCGACCGCCTGCTCGACCGTCTCGGCGTGCGGGAGCACGCGACGTGAAGGCCTGGGGCGCCCCGTCGGCCACGGCGCTGCCATGGAACCCTATGTTCGACCTTGGAGGCTTTGCATGACCATCGGCCTGACCCGGCGCGGCCTCGGCGCCGCCGCCCTTGCGCTGTCCCTTCCAAGCCTGGCCCGCGCGGCCGGGCGGGTGCGGATCGGCTACCAGAAGAACGGCTCGCTCGCGATCATGCGGCAGCAGCGCCGGCTCGAAACCCAGGGGCTTGCGGCCGAGTGGGTCGAGTTCTCCTCCGGCCCGCCGCTGCTGGAGGCGCTGAACGCCGGCGCCGTCGATTTCGGCGCGACCGGGGACACGCCGCCGATCTTCGCGCAGGCGGCCGGCGCCGAGCTGCTGTACGTCGGCGGCCAGCCGGCCTCCGGCGTGAACCAGGCGGTGCTGGTCCCGGCCTCCAGCCCGGTCCGCACCCCCGCCGACCTGCGCGGCAAGCGCGTCGCCTTCACCAAGGGATCGAGCGCGCACTACACGGCGGTGCAGGTGCTGGCCAGCGCCGGGCTGAAGCCCTCGGACATCCAGGCGGTCAACCTGCAGCCGCCCGACGCCGGCGCCGCGTTCCGCACCGGGGCGCTGGATGCCTGGGTCGTCTGGGACCCGTTCTTCGCCATCGCCGAGGGGGAGCCGACGACGCGGGTGCTGACGACCGCGGAGGGCGTGGCCCCCAGCAACTCGTTCTTCCTCGCCAGCCGGCGCTTCACCGAGCGGGAGCCGGGCACCGTGCTGGCGCTGCTCGACGCGATCAACGCGACGGCCGACTGGGCGCGCGCCAACCCGGAGGAGCTGGCGCAGACGCTCTCCGGCATCACCGGCGTGCCGCTCCCGGCGCAGCGCGTGTCCGCCGCACGCGGCGTCTATGCCGTCCAGCCGATGAGCGAGGCGATCATCGCACGGCAGCAGTCCGTCGCCGACACCTTCGCCGCCCTGCGCGTCATCCCGTCCCGCATCGATGTGCGCGCCGCGGTGTGGCGCCCGGAACGCCCGCGTGCGGAGGCACGGCCATGAACGCGCTTTCGCCCTCGCGTCCGCTCGACATGATGTGGTTCCTGCCGACCGGCGGGGACGGGCGCTACCTGGGTTCGTCCGAGGGGGCGCGTCCGGTGGACAACCGCTACTTGCGGCAGATCGCCCAGGCGACGGACCAGCTCGGCTACCATGGCGTGCTGCTGCCGACCGGCGCGGGCTGCGAGGACGCGCTGGTCACGGCGACCTCCCTGATCCCGTTCACCGAGCGGCTGCGCTTCCTGGTGGCGCTGCGTCCGGGCCTGACGCTGCCAGGGGAGGCGGCGCGGCAGTACTCGGCGCTGGACCGCATCAGCGGCGGGCGCACCATGGTGAACCTCGTCTGCGGCGGCAACCCGGCCGACCTCGCCGGCGACGGGCTGACGCTCGGCCACGACGAGCGGTATGCCCAAGCGGCCGAGTTCCTGCAGATCTGGCGCGCGATGATGGCCGGGGAAAAGGTGGAGTTCTCGGGCCAGTACCTGTCCTCTCACGGCGGGAAGATCCTGTTCCCGCCGGTGCAGAAGCCGCATCCGCCGATCTATTTCGGCGGGTCCTCGCCGGCTGGGCACGCCTTGGCGGCGGCGCAGGCCGACACCTACCTGACCTGGGGCGAGCCGCCGGCTGCGGTCGCGGAGAAGATCGCCGACATCCGCCAGCGCGCGGCCGCGCACGGGCGGACGCTCCGCTACGGCATCCGCCTGCACCTGATCGTCCGGGAAACCGAGGGCGAGGCCTGGGACGCCGCGCGTCGCCTGATCAGCCACCTGTCGGACGAGACGGTCGCCACCGCGCAGCGCAAGCTGGCGACCGAAAGCGACAGCGAGGGCCAGCGCCGCATGTCCGCGCTCCACGGCGGCTCGCGCGAGCGGCTGGAGGTTGCGCCCAACCTGTGGGCCGGCGTGGGCCTGGTGCGCGGCGGCGCCGGCACCGCGCTGGTCGGCGACCCGGCGACCGTCGCCGCGCGCATCCGCGAGTACCAGGCGCTCGGCATCGATACGGTGATCGCCTCCGGCTACCCGCATCTGGAGGAAGCCTACCGGGTGGCGGAGCTGCTGTTCCCGTTGCTGGACGTGTCCCGCAGCGAGGCGCCGGCCCGCGTGGCGACGGGCGGCCCGAGCCTGCGAACCGGCGGCGGGTCGTTCATGACGACCGACGCCTCTTCCACGCCCCGCGTGCCCGCGACGACGTAGGCGTCGCCCGCCACGCTCTCGTGACGAACATGGCGCCGGTGCCAGCCTCATAATTAAGACGTGAGGCTGGCATCGCGGCCTCCGGACGGCATAGGCTCCCTGAGCTGTGGCCCCGGGGGACACGATGACCGAGTATTACGTCGCGGCGCTCGGGCCTGCTCATGCCCAGGGCTTGTTTATCGGCTTCCGCCGCCCCTCGCCCGGCGAGGGCGTCTGCTGGCCGCTGCCCTGGGCGGGAACCTGGCCCGAAGCCGCTGTCATTGAGGCCGCCGCCGAGCTGAACGACGGCGTCGAGGCCGCCGCGGTGCCGAGGGAAGCCGTCCACGCCCTCGCGACGCCGCCGCCGCCCGGCAAAGTCGATGGCGACGCCGGCCCGGTCGTGCGCAACACCGCCGCGAACCGCCGGGCGCTCGTTTTTGCCGCGCGCCGGGCCGTCGCCCGCTTGGAGGCGTTCGAAATCCCGCGGGCCTGCGACCTGGCGCGCGGCGGCGTGGAGGTGTCCAAGGCGCTCGGGGCGCTTCTGCCGTTGCTTGGCCGCGCGGAAAACCTGGAAGACGACCGGCTGTGGCGCTTGCGGGCGGAGCTGCTGGCAGCGTGGCGCTTGGACGACCGGCGGCGCGGGCAAGAGGCTGTCCAGGCGGTGCGGGAGGCCCTTGGGGTTGCCGGGGCGGACTTCCCGACGGCGCCGCGCCGGCGGCCGGTCCGTCCGCCGCAGGAGCCGGGACGGGCAGAGCCTGCCATTCTCCGGCGCGTGCCGCCGGCAGCACCCCCGCAGCCGCCGTCGCCGGATCAAGCGGTCGTCCGCAAGGTGCCGCGCCCTTGACGGAGGGGTGACTCGCAGCCCAATCGTCGCGCAAAAGGGAAGGAACGGAAGCGTGATGGGACCGGACGCCGCCAGCATCGTGTCCATCGGCGAGATCGTGGCCGAGATCATCGCGGAGGACCGCGGCGCCGGGTTCCGCCAGCCGGTGCGGCTGCAAGGCCCTTACCCGTCCGGGGCGCCGGCGATCTTCATCGACCAGGTCGCCCGGCTGGGCCACCCGGCCGGCCTGATCTCCTGCGTGGGCGACGACGACTTCGGCTGGGTCAACGTCGAGCGCCTGCGCCGGGACGGGGTGGACACGGGCGCCATCCGCATCCATCCCGACCAGCCGACCGGCACCGCCTTCGTGCGCTACCGCGAGACCGGGGAGCGCGACTTCGTGTTCAACATCCGGCACAGCGCCGCCGGCCACACGCGCATCGGCGCCGAGGGACGGGCGCTGCTGGACGGCTGCAGGCACCTGCATGTCATGGGTTCGTCGCTGTTCTCGCCACCGCTCGTCGCGGAGGCGGGGCAGGCTGTCCGCCACGTCAAGGGGCGGGGCGGAACGGTGTCGTTCGATCCCAACGTCCGCAAGGAGATGCTCGCGCTTCCAGGAATGCGGGAGGCGCTCGGGGCGATGCTCCGGCAATGCGACCTGTTCCTGCCGTCCGGCCCAGAGCTGACGCTGCTGACCGAGGCCGCTTCGGAGACGGGCGCCATCGCCGAGATCCTCGGCCTCGGCGTGCAGGGCGTCGTGGTGAAGCGAGGCCGGGACGGCGCGAGCTACCACGGCCGGGACGGCACCCTCCCCATGGCGGCGTTCCCGGCGGAGGAGATCGACCCGACCGGCGCCGGCGACTGCTTCGGCGCGACCTTCGTGACCTGCCGCCTGCAAGGCCGGGGCGTCGAGGACAGCCTGCGCTACGCCAACGCCAGCGGCGCCCGCGCCGTGGGCCGCCGCGGCCCGATGGAAGGCACGTCGAGCTTCGCCGAGCTGGACGCCTTCATCGCC
The DNA here is from genome assembly GCA_964251035.1 of uncultured Acetobacteraceae bacterium. GTDB lineage: Bacteria > Pseudomonadota > Alphaproteobacteria > Acetobacterales > Acetobacteraceae > CAHJXG01. Next base: position 12,990 of record CAXUJE010000010.1, on the reverse strand, counting down.
GGCGCGGCCGGGGAGGGGGCATGAGCACGGACGCTCTGACCACGCTCGCGGCCCCGGGTGCTGTGGGCATCGTCTCCGTGTGCTCGGCGCACGAGATGGTCATCGAGGCGGCGCTGCTGCAGGCCGCGGCGGACGGCAACCCGGCCCTGATCGAGGCGACGTGCAACCAGGTCAACCAGGACGGCGGCTACACCGGCATGACGCCGTCCGGCTTCCGCGACTTCGTCCACGCCATCGCAGACCGCGTCGGCGTGCCCCGCCGCCAAGTCATCCTGGGGGGCGACCACCTCGGCCCGCACCCCTGGAAGCC
>CAXUJE010000010.1:0-12670 GCA_964251035.1 uncultured Acetobacteraceae bacterium | reverse complement strand
GGGTCAGCAGGGCGGCGCCGTCATGGCTGCTCAGGGTCAGGACCTGGCTGGCCTGCCAGCGCTCGCTGCGGTCCTGCGGGGTTGGGCCGGTGCGCCAGACGCCATAGCCGCCGGTTGCGACCATGACGCCCTGCACTTGATGCGCCTGGGTCAGGGCGTCGCGCATGGCCGTATTGACCCGGGTCTGCGCATCCGCCGCGCTGGCACTGACCGCCTCCGCCCGCAGGATGGCGGTGAGTTCGTCGGGTGCGGTCATGATGGTTGCGGTTTCACCCAGATGCAGGAGCGTCTCGGCCCGCGCCGGCAGGGCAGCCTGGGCGGCGACCACCTCGGGCCGAACCCCTGGAAGCACCTGCCGCCCGAGGACGCCATGGCGCGGGCGGAGGCGATGGTCGCCGCCTACGCCGCCGCAGGCTTCGAGAAGCTGCACCTGGATTGCAGCATGGGCTGCGAGGGCGAGCCGGCCCCCGGGGACGCCGTGGCCGCCGGGCGCGCGGCCCGGCTCGCGGCCCGGGCCGAAGCGGTGGCGGCTGCGCCGGTCTATGTCATCGGCACGGAGGTCCCGACGCCCGGGGGCGCCCTCGGCGCGCTCGACCCCCTGGAGCCGACCCGGCCGGAGGCCGCGCTTGCCACGCACGCCGTCCACGAAGCGGCGTTCCGCGACGCGGCGCCCGAGGCCTGGCCGCGCGTGGTCGCGCTCGTCGTGCAGCCCGGCGTCGAGTTCGGGCACGAGGACGTGGCGGTCTATGCGCCCGGACCCGCCCGCGCCCTGGCGGCGGCGCTGGACCGGATGCCGGGCCTGGTGTTCGAGGCGCATTCGACCGACTACCAGCCGGAAGCGGCGCTGCGCCAACTGGTGGGGGACGGCTTCCGCATCCTCAAGGTCGGACCCGGCCTCACCTTCGCGCTGCGGGAGGCGCTGTACGGGCTTGATGCCATCGCGTCCGTGCTGCGGCCCGGCACGGCCTCGGTTCCGGCCGTCATGGAACGGCTGATGCTGGCGCAGCCGCGGGACTGGCAGAGCCACTACCCCGGCACGCCGGACGAGCAGCGCCGGCTGCGCCACCACAGCTACAGCGACCGCATCCGCTACTATTGGCCGATGCCCGCGGCGCGGGAGGCGGTGGACGGGCTGCTGGCCGCGCTGCGGGGCGTCCCTATTCCCGAAACCCTCATCAGCCAGCACTTGCCGCGGCTGCATGGGCGCGTGATGGCGAGGACGCTGCCGCCGGACGCCCGGGCCTTGCTGATCGAGGCGGTGCGCGATGTCCTGCGCGCCTATTCCAGAGCGTGCCGCGGCGCCGAAGCGCCATAAGGAGGTCAACCATGTCACAAACGAAAACACTGGACGGCAAGGTGGCCGTCATCACCGGCGCCGCCCGCGGCATCGGCCTTGCCATCGCGCAACGCTTTGCCTCGGAAGGAGCGCGCGTCGTGATCGCCGACCTGAACGAGGGGGCTGCCCGGGAGGCGGCGGCGGCCATCGGCCACGGCGCGCTGGCGCTCCCCCTCGACGTGACCCGGCAGGAGTCCATCGACGCCATGATCGCGGCGGTGGCCGCCCAATGCGGGCGGCTCGACATCCTGGTCAACAACGCCGGCATCTTCGACCTGGCGCCCATCGCCGAGATCACCCGGGAAAGCTACCGCCGGGTCTATGCCGTGAACGTCGAGGGGCTGCTGTTCACCTTGCAGGCCGGCGCCCGGCAGATGATCGCGCAAGGGCACGGCGGCCGGATCATCAACTTCGCGTCCCAGGCCGGGCGGCGCGGCGAGGCGCTGGTGGCGGTGTACTGCTCCTCCAAGGCGGCGGTGATCTCGCTGACGCAAAGCGCCGGGCTGGACCTGATCAAGCACGGCATCAACGTGAACGCCATCGCGCCGGGCGTGGTCGACAACGAGCACTGGGACGACGTGGACGCGCGGTTCGCGCGCTACGAGGGCCTGCAGCCCGGCGAGAAGAAGCGCGCGGTCGGCGCCGCCGTGCCGTTCGGCCGCATGGCGCGCCCGGAGGAGATCGCGGGCCTCGCCGTTTTCCTGGCTGGCCCGGACGCCGCGTACATTGTCGCCCAAACCTACAACATCGACGGCGGCAACTGGATGAGCTGACCTGTTTCCATTTTTTGGAAAAAATGATATCCAATAAACCTAAACTAAGAGTAGGGGGGACGGACAGCATGCTGCGCAAAGCTCTTGCCATGGCGACGATCCTGGCCGCGGGCGGCCTGCCGACGTTGGCGCTTGCGGACGCGACGCTTACGGTCGCGACGGTCAACAACGTCCAGATGATCGAGATGCAGAAGCTGTCGCCGGAATTCGAGCGGCAGCACCCGGACATCCACCTGCGCTGGGTGGTGCTGGAAGAGAATGTACTACGCCAGCGCGTCACCACCGACATCGCCACCAAGGGCGGCCAGTTCGACATCCTGACCATCGGCAACTACGAGGTGCCGATCTGGGCGAAGCAGAAGTGGCTGACGCCGTTCGACAACCTGCCGGCCGCCTTCGACGTGGACGACATCCTGAAGCCGGTGCGCGACGGCATCAGCTACGACGGACACCTTTATGCGCTGCCGTTCTATGCCGAGAGCGTGATGACGCTGTATCGCACCGACCTGTTCAAGAAGGCCGGGCTGACCATGCCGGAGGCCCCCACCTACGAGCAGATCCGGCAGTTCGCCGACAAGATCACCGACCGTCCGAACCAGATCTACGGCATCTGCTTGCGCGGCAAGCCGGGCTGGGGCGAGAACATGGCCTACTTCTCGACCCTCGTGACCGCCAACGGCGGCCAGTGGTTCGACACGAAGTGGGACACGGAGATCAACACGCCGGAATGGCGCGCGGCGCTGACCTACTACACCGACATCCTGAAGGCCGACGGCCCGCCCGGCGCGTCGTCCAACGGCTTCAACGAGAACCTGGCGTTGTTCTCCTCCGGCCATTGCGGCATCTGGATCGACGCCACCAGCGCCGCCGGCACGGTGTATGACAAGAAGCAGTCCCAGGTCGCCGACCAGGTCGGCTTCGCGGCGCTGCCGACCGGCAGCTTCAAGGGCGGCCCGACCTGGCTGTGGTCCTGGAACCTCGCCATCCCCGCGTCCTCCAAGCAGGCCGACGCAGCGCGGCAGTTCGTCACCTGGGCGACCTCGAAGGAGTACGCCCAACTGGTTGCGAAGACCGATGGCTGGGTGAACGCCCCGCCCGGCACCCGGGCCTCGACCAACACGCCGGAGTACAAGGCGGTGGCACCCTTCGCCGACTTCGTGGTGGCGGCCATCGACAGCTCGAACCCCAACGGCCAGACCAAGGCGCCGCGGCCCTACACCGGGGCGCAGTTCGTGGGCATCCCGGAGTTCCAGGCCATCGGCACCCAGGTCGGCCAAACGGTGGCGGCGGCGCTCGCCGGGTCCAATACGGTGGAGCAGGCGCTGTCCTCCGCGCAGGCGGCCACGGCACGCTCGATCCGCCAGGCGGGCTACGGCAAGTAGCGGGGTTTCGCGTCCAGCGCACGCGCCGCCCTGGACGCGAGGGCGGCAGTTGGTCGGGACCATGCCGCCCCGTTGAACGCCGCCGTTCTCATGGCAGCCGAGGGGTGCGCATTGCCCCAAGCTTCATAACAAAACTCGACGCCGCCGCCCCTTACGGACGGGCTAGGTTCCAGCGTGGGCCACCCTGCCGAAAGCGCCGCAACCTTGACGATGCCGTGCCGCTTCCAGCGCTGGGCGGAGCCATGCCTCCAAGCGGCACGTGACGCAGGCACCGCGCCTGCGTGGGGACGAGGCCGTGCCGACGGCAGACTGGGCTGCCGACAGGAGCGTGCCGCCCCAGGCACCGGCGCTGGCGCATCGGCCAAGGCCGGTCCTTGCAGCGAGCCGTCTGAACGCCGGCGCGACAACCATGATTGCGGCATGCCTGGTCCTTGCTTTGCTAAGCTTGCTGCAACGTTGCTGGCCGGACTTGGGAAGCGGCATCGCCGTTGCGTGGGCCTGCCGAGCCAGTCCGGTAGGCAGGTCTTTCGATCTAGTTCTCCTCATTGGTTCAGTACCATTCTTCTGGTCCACGACGGGCCGGATGCCGCCCGATAGGTTCTCGGTTCGGAAACAGAATGGAAAACTGACTGAAATGGTGACGACTCCGGCGGCTTTGGCGCGCAGCCCGGCCCCCCCGCAAGGCCTTGGATCAGCGGAGGCGGCCGTGGCGCTCCATGGGGGGACCGCCTGGCCCACGTCTGGACGCGACTGGGACCTGCAGAAGACCGAGACGGTCGGCTTGCCCGTGCACGCGCTGCTCACGGCCGATGCGGGCCGGGCGGCCGGAGCCGCGCTGGATTCCGTGGAGGCCATGGCGAAGGACGTGGTGCTCGTGACGTTCGCGAACCCCGGCGCAGCACCGCTGGCGCGCCGGTCCGCGTCGTTCCGGCGGTCACTCCGCGAGTTCGACGTCGTGCTGCCGGACGGCATCGGGCTGTGCGTCGCGATGCGCTGGCTGCACGGCCTGCCGGCCCAGCGGGTCAGCTTCGACACCACGTCGCTCGCCCCGGCCCTGTTCGCCCGCGCGCGGTTCCGCGGCTTGCGGATCGTGCTGGTCGGGGGCGCTTCGCAAGTGGCGGAACAGGCGCGTGCGCAGATCGCAGCACACTTCCCGGGCATCCAGATCATCGCCGCCTTTGACGGCTACGGCGACATGGCGGCCAAGGCCGCCTCCGTCAGCGAGCTTCGGCCGGACATCGTGATCTGCGGCATGGGCAGCGGCCGGCAGGAGGCATTCTTGCTCGAGCTCAAGCACCAGGGATGGCGCGGATGGGGCTTCACCTGCGGGGGCTACCTCGACCAGCTCATCGACGGGATCGCCTATTACCCGCGCTGGATCGATGCGGCCAACCTGCGCTGGGCCTACCGGCTGCTGCGGGAGCCGGGCCGACTATGGCGTCGCTACCTCATCGACTACCCGCATTTCGGTGCCCTGGTCCTTGCCGCCAGTCTCCGAAGGCTACGGCAGGCCCGCCCGTGACGCGGGCCGTTCTTATCAACGCCAAGCAAACGCACGGGCGTTCTTGGTTCCGCATGGCTATTGCCCAGGCCGAGCGGCGCGGCGAGCACACAGGGCGGAGGACACAAGCGTGAACGTGTTGATCGACGCGGGATCGGATGAGTGGAATGCGGACCAGCGTTCCTCTCCCGGCCGACTTTACGACCCGGTTCCCGGGGGCAGCCCGCCGGCGTGGGACATCAAGGGATTCCTGAAGCGCCGCAAGCTGCTGATCCTGGCCGTGACCCTGGTTGGGACCGCGGCGGCCACGGGGGTGGTCATGGCGCTTCCCAAGTCGTACCAGGCCACCAGCGCCGTCATCTTCCAAGGGGACCGCACCGAAGTGGTCCGCCTGGGCGAGACGCAGCGCGACCTGCCGTTCGGCCCCGACACGCTGGCGAGCGAGATCGAGCTGCTCACCTCGGAGGAGCTGCTCCAGAGCGTGGCGAAGAAGCTCAACCTCGTCGCGGACCCGGAGTTCAACCCGGCTGCGCCCCGTCCCCAGCCGGCGCGTCCGTCGCCGCTCGACCCCGTGCTGGGCTATCTTTCAACCACCTTCGAGCCTGTCACGCGGGAAGCCGACCGGCTGCTGGCCGAGCTGCGGCCCAAGGAGCCTGCCCGCTCTCCGGAGGAGGCCGCGCGGCGGGAGCTGAGTTCGACCGTCACCGCCCTGCGGTCCAAGCTGGCCGTCTATCCCGTGGGCGTGTCCCGGGTCATCCGCATCGGCTTCACCTCGCAGCGCCCGGAGATGGCGGCGCTGGTCGCGAACACGGTTGCCAGCGTCTATGTGGACACGCTGCTCGACAGCAAGACGCAGAATACGCAGGAGGCGCATGAATGGATCGACCAGCGCCTCAACGAGCTGCGCGACCGTGCCGCCAAGTCCGCCCAGGCCTATGAGCAGTTCCGGTTCCAGAGCGGCCTGGCGCGCGGCAAGGACAGCACGATCACCCAGGAGCAGATCACCCAGGTCAGCACCGAGCTGACGCTCGCGCGCCAGCGCGCGGCGGAGGCGCAGTCGATCTTTGACCAGACCCGCGGCAACAGCCTGGCCGACCTCGACATGCTGGCCAGCGCCACCGGGTCCCCGTTGCTGCCGCGGCTGCGGGAGCAGCTTGCGACGGCGACGGCGCAGGCGGCGGAAAGCGACGTGCGCGACGGCGCCGACAACCCGCGGCGGATCGCGCTCCGTGCACGGGTGGCCGACATCAGCCGGTCCATCGCGCAGGAGCGGGAGCGCATCCGCCAGACGGCGCAGGGCCGGGCGGCGGTCACCAAGAGCAACGAGGAGCGGCTCGCCCGGACGCTCGACGAGCTGACGGCCCGCCTTGGCCGCTCGGACGGCGACCTTGCGCGGAGCCAGGCCCTGGAGCGCGACGCCGCGGCGGACCGGGAGCTTTACACGAGCTTCATCAACCGCGCCCGGCAGACCGATCCCGCCGTCAACTACCAGGCCGCGAACGCCCGGGTGCTGTCCCGCGCCGCCGTCCCGCTGCAGGCGGCGTCCCCGAACAAGAAGGTGCTGCTGCCCGCGGCGCTGGTCTTGTCGCTGGGCCTGGGCGCCGTGGTCGCGTTCGTGAAGGACAGCTCGCGCCGCGGCTTGACGAGCATGGGCGTCGTCGAGCGGACGATGGGGGTCACGCCGATCGGGTTGATCCCGCTCGTGTCCCGCAGGAACCGCATCGCGAGCCGCACGTTCGAGGACGCGGTCGCCTTCACCCTCGCCCGGGTGACGATCCCGTCCAAGGGCATGGCGCCGCGCAGCCTGCTGGTGACTTCGGCGCTGCCGCAGGAGGGCAAGACCAAGACCTCGATCGCCTTGGCGGCGGCGGCGGCGGCGCGCGGCATGAAAGTGCTGCTCGTCGACGGCGACCTGCGCTCCCGCTCGCTGTCCGCGGCGGCCGGCCTCGACCGCAGCGACCGGACGCTCATCGAGGTCTTGCGGCGCGAGATCGGCATTGAGGAGGCGATCCACGACAACGCCGCCTGGGGCTTCCCGGTGCTTCCCACTGGGGCGCTGGCGGCCAGCCCGATGGGGCTGCTGGCCACCGGGGAATGGGAGGCGATCCTCCGGCGGCTCGAGCAGATGTACGACCTGGTGGTGATCGACTCGCCGCCGGTCCTGGTGGCCGGCGACACATGGCTCATGGCCCGGCATGCCGACACGACCGTGGTGCTGTCGCGGTGGGGTTCGACGCCGATGCCAACGGTGGAGCTTGCCATCAACCAGCTCATCACCGCCCAGGCCAACGTCGCCGGGCTGGTGCTGACGATGGTGCCTCCCCGCGAGCACGGCACCTACAACGGCGGGGACGCAGTCGTGTTCTCGCCGCAGATGACGCGCTACTACGATGGGCAGCGCCGTTTGTCGTAACAAAGGCTGTCGGGTTCGTAATGGAATAGACGACAGGGTGCGGTGGCTGTTGCTCGGTTTGAAGCCGGCGCGGCCGCCGCGTCCCAATTGTTTCCGCGGGAGGAAACGCCTGTCTCCATTTCGCCTGCTCACTTAGCATTCAAGTTCTGGACATGGTCATATGAGACAATCCGCTGCGAAGGCGACCTTTTGGGCGGCGATGGAAACCGGGGGCGCCCAGGTTTCCTCCTTCGTCTTCTTCGTGGTCTTCGCCCATATCCTGACGCCCGACGAGTTCGGCGTGTACGCCCTGGCCATGGCCATCGTGGGCACCGTCAACATCCTGCTGTTCCAGGGCTTCGGCGACGCGCTGATCCAAGCCGAGCAGCCGGACGAGAGCTACGTTTCCACGGTGTTCTGGACGAACATGCTGCTGGCAGTGGGGATGATCGCCGTGCTGCAGGTGATCGCCCTGCTGGGACCGGTCCTGTTTGCCGAGCCGATGTTCCGTCCGGTCACGGCGTGCCTTTCCCTGATCTGCATCCCGCGGGCCATGGTCAGCGTGCATTCGGCGCTGGCCCGGCGCAACCTCGACCTCCGGGTCTTCGCGATCCGGACGATCTCCGGCTACGTGGCCGGAGGCCTGGTCGGCCTGACGCTCGCGCTTGCCGGCTGGGGGGTTTGGGCCCTGGTCGCCTCGACGTTCGTCCAGACGGTCGTGATCGTCGTGGTCATGTGGCAGTCGAGCGACTGGCGGCCCAAATGGGTGTTCTCGGTGCCGGCCTTCCGTGACCTGCTGCATTTCAGCAAGCATTTCATGGCCGCCAGCATCATCACCTCCTGCATCGACGATTTCGGCAGCATCCTGATCGGCCTGAGCCTCGAAGTCTCCGCGGTGGGATACTATGCGCTGGCTTTGCGCGTGATCCGTTCGGTGATCATCGTGACCATGACGCCGCTGCAGCTCGTGATGATGCCGGTGCTGAGCCGGATCGCCGACAACCGGGCCAAGTTCGGCGCCGCCTACATCGACATGGTGGTGATCGTCAGCACGGTCTGGATGCCCGCAGTCGCCGGGCTTGGGCTTGTCGCGCGGGATCTGATGCCGATGGTCTTTGGCGACCAATGGCACAATGCCGTGCCGGTGCTGCAAGCCATGTGCCTCGCGTCCCTGACCACGCCGCTTTGGGCATTTGCTGGGCAGGCGCTTTCGGCGCTCGGCCGCCCCGATGCGTTTGCCAGGATCGCCTTCCGGCAGCTTGGGCTTTACTGCCTGGCATTCCCGGTCGCGGCCCATTTCGGCATCGTCGCGGTCGGCTTCGCCTGGTCGGCGCTCTCCGCGGCCATGGTGCCCATCACCTTGGTTGCGCTGCGGCAATCCTTCGGCTTGGATGTGCAGCAACTGGTCCTGAAAGTCGCGCGGATCGCGCTGTCCGGCATGGTGATGGTCTGCGCGGTCCTGCTCGCCAAGTCTGTTCTTCCGGTCAGCTACTGGGCCATAGCGGCCGAGGTTGCGGCCGGGTCGGTTGTCTATGCCGCAGTGCTGGAGAGCCTGTTCCTGCCAGGCCATCTCGCGCGCATCCTCACGATCGTGCGTGGGGCCATCCCGGCATTTAGTTCTTGATCTGAAAGCAAACGGCCATGATCCCCAAGCACATCCATTACGTCTGGGTCGGCGGCCCGCTGCCCGAGGCGCAGCGGTCCTACATCGCGAGCTGGCGGGAGACAAACCCTGATTACGAGTTCACGCTTTGGAACGAGAGCAACATCGATTTCTCGGTCAATCTTCTCAGCCAAGCCTACAACAAGAAGAAATGGGCGAAAGTCGCGGACATCGCTCGCCTTACCGCCATCCTCCGGCATGGCGGCATTTATCTCGATACCGACATTCAGCTTCATAAGCGCTTGGACCCTCTGCTCCATCACAAATGCTTCTTTGGCTTCCAAGACAAGCAGCCTTCAAAGGACTGGGTGGCGAACGGGGTCATCGGCGCGGAAAAGGGGCATTGGTTCATCGAGCACGCGCTCACAAGCTTGCTCGGCATCCGGTCGGTGCCGGGCCTCGAACGCCCCACGGCATTCGGGCCGAAGCTCATCACGCGGCTGCTGATCGAAGAAGGGCTGCAATCGTACTCACCGTCCGGCACCGCCGTGAAAGACATCTTCGTTTGTCCGACCGAGTACTTCTTTCCTTACCCATTCGGCGAGGAGTTCCGCAGTTCCTGCATCACTCCTGACACCTACGGCGTGCACTTCTGGGAGCGATCGTGGGAGACGGCCGTGCCGGCCTGGGTCCGCTTCGCCAAGGCGGTCCGCGCCCGCGCGCTGCGGCTTTCGCAGGCGGCCTGACCGCCATGGCGGGCACGATCCAGGTCTCCTCGCGACCGGCCGCCGGCGGCCAGCCCGGCGGCGCCCGCACCGTGTCCGGCCGTGCCAAGGCCGCGATCCTGTTCGACGGCATCGACGAGATGTCCGCCCTGGGCAGGATGGCGACGGGGCTGCTGGCCGAATTCGCCGACGTTGCGTTCAGCGGCGGCAAGCCGCCGGAGGCCAAGCCCTGGCGCCAGGCGGTCCGTGGAACCGCCCTGCAATGGTGGTCGGATGCCAGCCTCGCGGCGCCGCCGGGTGAAGCCGGCGCTTCTCACACAACCGTTGATCTCGGACGGCGCGCGACGGGGCAGGAAGGGCGGAGCTGGTGCATCGTTGACGCAACGGGCGTGCCCCTGTTCCAGCCGCTCCACGCCTTGCCCGTCTGTTATATGGAGCCCTACGTCGCGTCGCTGAACCTGATCGAAAGCGGGGACGGCGGCGTCACGTGGCAGCTTGTCGCCGATGCCCACGTGTCCAGCGCCAGGCCCTATCCCGAGCTGCTGGATGTGCTGGGGCGCACCGCCATGCGCCTGCTGCGCATGGCGCTCTGCGGCGCCGCCCCACGGCGTCCCTGGGTGCCGGAGCCTGCCCGGCCTGGGCCTGCGCAGACGCTGCGGGGGGCGCGGCTTGCGAGCCGCCTCGCTTGGCTTCGGGCGCGCGTCGGCGGCGAGATCTACGGGATCGCCATCCTGGACCGCCGGCCGGAGGAGTTCCTGCTGGACCAAAGCTGCCCGGCCGCGCAGTGGGTCCAAATCCCGCCATCCCAGGGCTTCATCGCCGACCCGTTCTTCTGGCCCGGGCAGCCCGGCGTGCTGCTGTGCGAGACGTACTTGCACCGCACTGGCCTCGGCGAGCTCACCGCGCTGTCGATCGACGCCGGGCGGATCGTCGGCTCCGAGCCGCTTCCGCTCGGCGTGGGAAGCCACTTGTCCTATCCCTCGGCATGGGCGGAGGACGGGCGTGTCTTCTGCCTGCCCGAAATGGCCGCCTCGCGGCGGCAGGTGCTGTATGAGCTGAAACGGGGCATGGCGCCGGAGCCGGTCTGCGTCGTGGGCGAAATCGGGATGGCCGACCCGACCTTGATGAAGGTGGATGGCCTGTACTGGATCGCCTACACCGACACGGACATCGGCACGTATGACAACCTGTGCCTGCTGCACGCGCCCCGGCTTGAGGGGCCTTGGTCCCCCCATGCCGGGAACCCGGTCAAGATCGACGCGCGGTCGTCGCGTCCGGGCGGCACGCCGTTCAGGGTCGGGGACAAGCTGTATCGCCCGGCACAGGATTGCTCACGCGAATACGGCGGGGCGCTGACGATCAACCGCGTCGCGTTGTGCACGCCGGACGCCTACCGGGAAGAACCGGTCGCGACCCTGCGGCCAGATCCTGACGGAGCCTTTCCGGACGGGCTGCACACCCTTTCGTTCGGCGGCGGCCTCGCCGTCATCGACGGCAAGCGGAATTCCTACCATCCGGCCATCCTCACCCATAAGCTGGGCCGCCGGCTGGTTGGCTTGCCGAGGAAACTGCTGGCCGGCACGTCTTAGGGCGTTGCACAACCGTTCCGTTGGCGCGCTGCCCTATTCGACACCGGACGCAGCCCGGCGCAAAGTGGGCGCCCATGACCGAGGAGGCGGCAACCGTGGACCATGACCTGATCTTGCGCAACGGGCGGGTGCTGGACCCGGGCACCGGGCACGACGCGGTGGCCGACATCGCCTTCACCGCGGGTAAGGTGGCCGCGATCGGCCCCGGGCTGCGCGGCCGGGCGGCGCGGGACGTATCAGGCTGCCTCGTCATGCCCGGCCACATCGACTTCCACACCCACGTCTATTGGGGCGGCACGTCCATCAGCATCGACGCTGACCGGCTCGCCCGGCGGGCGGGCACGACCACCTGGGTCGACGTCGGCTCGGCCGGGCCGGGCAACTTCGCGGGCTTCCGCAAGCACGTCATCGAGCCGAGCCAGACGCGCATCCTGGCCTACCTGCACGTGAGCCACGCGGGCATCTTCGCCTTCGCGCCGTCGGTGATGGTGGGGGAAAGCCAGGACATGCGCCTGATGGACACGGAAACCTGCGCCGCCGTGGCGCGGGCCAATCCGGACCTGATCCGCGGCATCAAGGTCCGGGTAGGGGCCAACACCAGCGGCGCGAACGGCATCGCGCCGCTGTATCACGCGCTGGAGGCCGCCGACCGTGCCGGGCTGCCGGTGATGTGCCACATCGACCGGCCGCCGCCGCGCTATGCGGATGTGCTGGCGGAGCTGCGGCCCGGCGACACCCTGACCCATTGCTTCAAGCCGTTCCCCAACGCGCCCTGCCACGCGGACGGCCGGGTCCGGGACGCCTGCTGGCAGGCGCGGGAGCGCGGGGTGATCTTCGACATCGGCCACGGCAAGGGGTCGTTCGACTTCACCGTGGCGGAAGCGATGCTGGCCGGCGGCTTCCCGCCCGACATCATCAGCTCGGACGTGCACGTGCTGTGCATCGACGGACCCGCCTACGACAACATGGAGACGATGAGCAAGTTCCTGTGCCTCGGCATGCCGCTCCGCGACATCGTGCGCGCCGTGACCGCGGCGCCCGCCTCCGTGCTGCGGCGGCCGGACCTTGCGGACCTGTCGGTCGGCAGCACCGGGGATGCCACGGTGATGCGGCTGGAGGAAGGGCGGTTCACCTTCGCCGACGTGTCGGGCCAGACCCGCACGGGAACGCAGCGCTTCGCGCTGGACAGCGTGGTCGTGGCAGGCAGCCTGTGGCACCAGGCGGACGCGGCGGCGATGGCGGCGGAATGACAGGGCGGGGAGCGCCGCCGCCAGGCATCGCCCCTGATGCCCGGCGGCCGGCCGCTACCGCTGGGGCAGCATGCGGGCGAGCACGGCGTCATGCCAGAGATAGCGATGGACCAGCGCCG
>CAXUJE010000009.1:25432-38853 GCA_964251035.1 uncultured Acetobacteraceae bacterium | reverse complement strand
GCGGCAGCGCCGCGCCGCCAAAGTTCTTTGGCCCGCCAGCCTCCAAGGAGGCCCCATGCTCGACTTCGACGTGGAAGGCGCCGGGCTGGTGCCGGACGGCCCCGCGATGCGCGAGCGGCCCGTGGCCATGGCCGTCCATGGCGGCCCGGGCGGCGACCACGCGGGGTTCAAGCCCGCCATGTCGCCGCTCGCCGACGCCATGCCGCTGGTCTACTTCGACCATCGCGGCCAAGGCCGGTCCGGGCGCTCCGACCCGGCGCGCCACACACCGGACGAGAACGTCGAGGACATGGAGGCGCTGCGCCGCCGCCACGACCCGGCGGCGGCCGGTCGGTCTACGCGCCGGAGCCGCTGAACCGCGCCTTCGGGCCAGGCGGCGTGCTGCGCTCGTTCGACCTGCGGCCCGAGATCGGCCGCTCTTCAAGGACAGCAGCCACGCCATCCGCGCCGACGAGCCGGCCGCGCTGGATGCCGCCATCCGGGATTTCATCGCAGGTTAGTCCAGGTCGAGCACGATGTCGGGGAAGTCCCGGTGGAACCGGCCCAGCAGCGGTTCGAGGTAAAGCTCGAACGCGATGCGCGGCGCGCTGACCCGCAGCCGGCCGGCCGGCCGGCCGCACAAGCTGCCCGCGTGCTGCACGGCGGCGTCCAGCGCCTCCAGCGCGGGCGTCAGTTGCGCCAGCAGTTGCGCGCCTGCGTCCGTCAGCGACATGCTGCGGGTGGTGCGGTTCAGCAGCCGCAATCCCAGGCGCTCCTCCAACTGGCGGATGGTCTGGCTGAGCGTCGAGGGCGACAGCCTGAGTTGCCCGGCGGCGCAGGCGAAGCTGCCTTCGGCGGCGACGGCCGCAAAGGCCCTCAGCTCTGCGTAGTCGCTGCCGCGCATACTGCTCGCTTCTCCACAGAATGAATGTGGTCTCTGCGCGCTGATACGAAGGATACGGTGGGCTTACAATGCGGCTTGCCCGGCTCGGCGCGTCCAGCACGTCGCTGGCGGGCCGGGCGGGCAAACCGAGCCGTCCCGTGGCACAACGCTTGCGTGGCTGGTTCCGCATCGCCGCCCGCGTGCCTGCCACCTGCGCCTGAGCCTACCTCGACCCGCCATCACGCAGACCAGAACCTCCTGAACAGCCGTCCGCCTACGCCCCCCGACACGATGGAAGCAACACGATGACCCTGCCGCGCCGGACCGTGCTGACCTCCGCCGCCGCGCTGGCCGTGCTGCCGATGGGCCGGGCAGCAGCTGCCCCCGAGAAGGTCCTCCGCGTCGCCATGACCCTCGCCGACATCCCGCTGACCACCGGCCAGCCGAGCCAGGGCGGCGAGGGCCAGCGCTTCATCGGCTACCAGGTCTACGACGCGCTCATCAACTGGGACCTGTCGCAGCGCGACGCCCTCGCCACCCTTCGGCCGGGCCTTGCCGTGTCCTGGTCCGTCGATGCCGAGACCCAGCTCATCTGGACGTTCCGCCTGCGCCCGGGCGTCGCCTTCCATGACGGGACGCCGTTCAACGCCGATGCCGTGCTGTTCAACCTCGACAAGCTCGCCAACAAGAGCAGCCCGCAATTCGACCCCGCCCAGGCGGCCCAAGGCGCCACCTACGTCGCCCCCATCGCCTCCTGGCGCAAGATCGACGACCTCCTCGTGGAACTCACCGCCAAGCGCCCCGACGCCGTCATCCCCTACCAGATCGCCAACATCTGCATGTCCGGCCCGGCGAACTGGGAGGCGCAGGGACGCGACTGGAACAAGGTCGCCCTCAAGCCCGTCGGCACCGGCCCCTGGGTCCTCGACCGCCTGGCGCCGCGCACCCGGGTGGAGCTGGTCCGCAACGCCGCCTACTGGGACCGGGACCGCATCCCGAAGTCCGACCGCCAGATCCTGTTGCCGGTGCCCGACGCCAACACCCGCGTCGCCGCCCTGCTGTCCGGCCAGGTCGATTGGATCGAGGCGCCGCCGCCCGACGCGGTGGACCGCCTCCAGGCGTCCGGCATGCAGGTCGTCACCAACAAGTACCCGCACATCTGGCCGTATATCCTGAACTTCAACGAAGGCTCGGCCATGCGCGACATCCGGGTGCGCAAGGCGCTGAACCTCGCCATTGACCGCGACGGCCTCGTGGGCCTCTTGGGCGGCCTGGCCATGCCGGCGAAGGGGATGGTCTATCCGGGCCACCCCTGGTTCGGCAAACCCGGCTTCGACCTTCTCTACGACCCGGCCCAGGCCCGGGCGTTGCTGGCCGAGGCCGGCTATGGCCCCGGCAAGCGCCTGAAGATCACCTTCGCCATCTCCACCGCCGGCTCCGGCCAGATGCAGCCGCAGGCGATGAACGACTTCATCCAGCAGAACTACGGGGAGGTCGGGGTGGACCTGCAGTTCCAGGTCATGGAATGGGAGGCGCTGCGGGCCAAGCGACGCGCCGGGTCGGCGGCGGCGGAGAACAAGGCCATCGACGGCCTCAACAACAGTTGGGGCTTCTGGGACCCGGACATCGGGCTGGTGAACGCTTCCTGGTCGCCCATGAAGCCGCCTGCGGGCTACAACTGGGGCGGCTTCAACGACCCGGTCGCCGACGCGCTCTGCCAGAAGGCCAAGCTGGCCTTCGTGCCCGCCGAGCAGGACCGCATCCTGGCGGAGCTGCACACCTATCTGGTCGATCAAGCCATGTGGATCTGGGTCGTCCACGACCTCAACCCCCGCGCCCTGGGACCGAAGGTGAAGGGCTACGTCGAGGCCCAGAGCTGGTTCCAGGACCTCACCCCGGTCGAGGCCGGCTGACATGCTGCACCCCATGCGCCAAGCCCTCCTCGCCGCCGTCCTTGCTGCCACCACCACGACGGCCCAAGCAGCCGACGACACGCTGCGCATCGCCATGACCGCGACCGACATCCCCACCACCACCGGCGCGCCCAACAACGGCTTCGAGGGCGTCCGCTTCCTCGGCTACCCGGCGTTCGAGGGCCTGGTGCTGTGGGACCTGTCCCCCACCGGCAAGCCCGCCACCTTGCGCCCTGGCCTCGCCACCGCCTGGGAACAGGCCGCGGACGACAAGAAGACCTGGATCTTCCACCTCCGCCCCGGCGTCGCCTTCCATGACGGGACCCGGCTCGACGCCGACGCCGTGATCTGGAACCTCGACCGCTTCTTCAAGTCCGACAGCCCGCAGTTCGAGGCCGCCGGCTCCGGCCTCATGCGCGCCCGCGTGCCCATCCTGGACACCTACCGCAAGATCGACGACAGCACCGTCGCCATCACCACGAAGGCCCCGGCGTCCTACTTCCCGTACCAGGCCGTGTACATCCTGTTCACCTCGCCGACCTCGTTTGAAAAGGCCGGGCGCGACTGGGGCCGGGTCGCCCTGCTGCCGGCCGCCGGCACCGGCCCGTTCCGGATCGAGTCCGTCGCCTCCCGCCAATCCGTCACCCTGGCCCGCAACGACGCCTACTGGGACCCGGCGCACAAGGCGCGCGTGTCGAAGATCCTGCTGCGGCCCATCCCCGAGGCCAACACCCGCCTCGCCGCGCTGCGCAGCGGCCAGGTCGATTGGATCGAGGTGCCCCCGCCCGACGGCATCGACAGCCTCAAGCAGGCAGGCTTCGCCGTGACCACCGGGTCCTACCCGCATGTCTGGCCCTGGTTCTACGGCATGGGCGAGGGCAGCCCGCTCGCCGACGTGCGCGTGCGCCAGGCGCTGAACTACTGCATCGACCGCGACGGCCTCGTCAGCCTGCTGAACGGCACCGCCGAGCCTGCGGTCGGATGGCTGAAGCCCAGCGACCCCAATTTCGGCCACCCGCAGAACCGCTACGGCTTCGACCCGGCCCGCGGAAAGGCCCTGCTCGCGGAGGCCGGCTACGGCGGCCCGGGCAAGCCCCTCGCCTTCAAGGTGATGATCTCCAACTCCGGCAGCGGCCAGATGGTGCCGCTGCCGATGAACGAGTTCCTGCAGGAGAACCTGCAAGCCGCCTGCGGCGTGAAGGTGGAGTTCAACGTCGTCGAGTGGCAGGTCCTGCTCACCGCCGGCCGCCAGGCGCCCGACGCTCCCAGCCTGCAAGGCGCCGTCGCCCTCAACGTGTCCTCCCCCTCGTCGGATGTCGGCGTCATGGCGCGCTACTTCGCCGCCAGCAGCTTCTCCCCCGTGGGCTTCAACTGGGAGCACTGGAAGGACGACCAGTTCGAGCAGGCGCTCGCCCAGCTCTCGGACGCCACCGACCCGGCCGGCATCGCCGCCGCCTTCCAGCGCGCCCATGAGCGCATGGTGGACGACCCGCCCTGGCTCTACATTGTCCACGACCTCAATCCCCGCGCCATGAGCAAGCGGGTGCATGGGTTCGTCCCCGTGCAAAGCTGGTTCGTGGACCTGACGGCCATCAGCCTGGAATAAGCTCCCGCCGCGTGACGTTGGGACGCCCCCCGGTCATTCGGCGTAGTCAGGCTCGCGCCGGTCGAGCAGCCGCTTCAGCGCGGCAAAATGGTAGTCATAGGCGTTGTGCCCGGCGGGCAGCCCCGTGTCGGCGAACTGGGCGCGGGTCTTCTCCACGACCGCCGGCGGGACGTGGCGGCGGGGCTGTCCGGTGGCCATCGCCAGCATCTGCGTCTGGCAGGCGCGCTCCAGGAAATACAGGCTGTTGAACGCATCGGCGACCGACCTGCCGCAGACGATCACCCCGTGGTTCGCCAGCATGAGCACCATCTTGTCGCCCAGGATGTCGGCCATGCGCTCGCCCTCCGCCATGTCCAACGCCAGGCCGCCGTACTCATAGTCATAGGCGACGCCGCCGAAGAACCCGAGGGCGTTCTGGCCGGTCATCTCGAGCGTCATGTCCTCAAGCTGGGTCAAGGCCGTGGCATAGGGCATGTGGGTGTGCAGCACGCAGGCGACGCCGCGCTTATGGATCGGCCCATGGATGCAGACAGCGGTCCGGTCGGCGATGCCCTCGCCGGCCGTGACGGCGCCGCCGAGGTCCACCTCCAGCAGGTCGCTGGCCCGCACCTCGGACCAGTGCAGCCCGTATGGGTTCAGCAGGAAGCGGTCGGGCCGGCCGGGCGTCGTCAGGGTGAAGTGGTTGTCGATCCCCTCATGGAAGCCGTTGCGCACGGCGATGCGCAGCGAGGCCGCGAGGTCGACGCGCGCCTGGCGCTCGGCTTGGCTGGCGGCGTTGGGCAGCTTGGTCATCGTCTCGGACATGGCGTTCCCTGCTTTCTCGACGTTGGAATTCAGCCTGCAAGGGCGGGCAGGCCGCGGATCAGGCCGGGCTGCAGCACCTGGGGGTCACAAGGCGTCCGGGCGAACACCGTATGCAGCATGGGCGCGAAATGCTCCAGCGTCTCGGCCGGGTAATCGGGGTCGAAGCTGGACTGGTCCCACCGCTCGCAGAAATCGACGCAGCTCCGGTAGGCCGGGTGGTCCCGGTACTGCTCCCGCTCGAACTGGTTCCACCCGTGATGATGGGCGTAGTACACCATCTGGAAGGCGCCGTGGTGCTCCACGACCCAGGTGCACTCCTCCCGGATGAACGGGCGCACCACCTCGGCGGCGAAGCGGTCGTGGTTGCGCGGCGCCAGGCCGTCGCCGATGTCGTGCAGCAGGGCGGCGATGATCCAGTCGGCGTCGGCGCCGTCGCGCTCGGCGCGCGTGGCGGATTGCAGCGCGTGGTCCAGCCGGGTGATCTTGTAGCCCTCCATGCGCTCGTCCGCCTGGCTCGCCAGCTCGCGCATGAACCGGCGGGCGTTGCCGGCGACGTAGCCGTGTTCGGCGTCCCGCAGCAGCAGGTAGTCCTCCCGCGTGCCGTCCTTCATCTGGGTGAAGCCGACCGTTTTCATGCCCACGATCCCTTTCTCAGCGCTGGCGCCGCTTGGCGCGGGCCGGCGGCGACCGGGCGGCGCCGGGTGATGTCGAGCCGCACCTCGACGTATTCAACGAGCTTCGCCGCCGGGTAGCTGATCAGGAAGTAGATCAGCGCCACCATGGTGAAGATCTCGAAGTGCTTGAAGGTGGCGGAGGCCAGCAACTGGCCGCTGAACATCAGGTCCCGCAGCGTCAGCACCGAGACCAGCGCCGAGTCCTTGAAGATCGAGACGAAGAAGTTGCCGAGCGACGGCACGATGATGCGCAGCGCCTGCGGCAGCACGATGCGCTTCATCAGCAGCCGGCGCGACATGCCGACCGCGAACGCGGCCTCCCACTGGCCCCGGGCGATGGCCTGGATGCCGGAGCGGAACACCTCGGCCATGTAGGCGGCGTAGTTCATCGTCAGGCCGATCACCCCCGACGCGAACGGCGTCAGCGTGATCCCGGCGTAGGGCAGCACGTAGTAGATGAAGAACAGTTGCAGCAGCAGCGGCGTGCCGCGGATGAACTGGATGTAGGCGGCGGCCAGCATGCGTAGCGGCAGCAGCCGGGCCATCCGCGTCAGGCCGAGCGCCAGCCCGAGCACGCAGGCGAGCACGAACGCCAGCAGCGACACGGCGATGGTGATCAGCGCGCCCTGCAGCAGCGAGGGCAGGAACGCGATCATGTCGTCAAGGGAGAGCGTCATCGGGCGGCCCGCTGGGACGCGCTATCCTCCGTTCAAGCGTTGTAGCCGCTGAGGCCCCATTTGTTGAGGCTCTTCAACACCTCGCCGTTGAACTCCAGCCATTCGATGGCGGCGGACACGGCGCTGACAAGCTGGATGTCGCCCTGGCGGAACACGTAGCGGCTATAGCCGTTCGGGTTCTTCGCGGTGCGCGGCTCGTAGTCCTCGACCATCTCCACCTTCCATTCCGGGTGGTCCTTGATGGTCGCGGCCATCACGGGCTGGTCGTAGAGCACGGCGTCGAGGCGGCCGAGGTTCAGCTCCGGCAGCATCTGCACCCAATCCTTGTACGGCGTCGGCGTGACGCCGGAGACCTCGCCCAGCCACTCCATGTAGTTGGTGCCGGTCAGCGTGCCGATCCTCTTGCCCTTGAGGTCGGCAAGCTGGCGCAGCTTGAGCGGGTTGCCCTTCGCCACCACCAGGGTCTCGGCGTAGTAGTAGGTGGGGAAGCAGAACGCCACGACCTTGGCGCGCGCCTTGGTGTAGTGGATGGAGTCCGCCACCATGTCGAAGCGGCCGGACAGCGTGCCCGGCACCAGCCCGTCGAACGTCACCGTCTGCACGTCGATCTTGGGGATCTTCAGCATCTTCGCCACGGTCTGCAGGATGTCGGCGTCCAGTCCCTGCCACTCCTTCGTCTTGTCGTCGATGAAGCTATAGGGCCAGTCCTGCGAGATGCCGGCCACCAGGACGCCCTTCTTCAGCACCTTGGCCAGGCTGTCGTCACCGCCGTTGATCTTCGGCAGCGTGAAGTCGGCGAAGCCCGGGTCCACCGCGGGCTGGTCGGCGGCGTGCGCTGGGGCGGTTCCCGCGGCGGCCGCCAGCAGTGCGGCCGCTCCCCCGACGCCGCCGGCGCGCATCAACCCGCGCCGGCCAAGCCTTGATTCGTCGCTCATGCTGAATACTCCACGGCTGGTTGAGGATCGGCTTCCCCGCGACCCTGGACCGTCTGCAGGAACTGCCGGGTGCGCGGACTGCGGGGCGCCGCGAACAGCCGCTCGGGCGGGCCGTCCTCCACGATCGCGCCGTGGTCCATGAACACGACCCGGTCCGCGACGTCCCGCGCGAAGCCCATCTCGTGCGTGACCACCAGCATCGTCATGCCTTCGGCGGCGAGCTGGCGCATCACGCGCAGCACCTCGCCGACCAGCTCGGGATCGAGCGCCGAGGTGGCCTCGTCGAACAGCATCAGCTTCGGCTCCATCGCCAGCGCCCGCGCGATGGCGACGCGCTGCTGCTGGCCGCCGCTGAGCTCGTGCGGATAGGCCTGCGCGCGGGCCTCCAGGCCCACCTTGCGCAGCAGCGCCAGCGCCTGGTCGCGCGCCTGCGTCGGCGGCGTGCCGCGGACATGCACCGGCGCCTCGGTGATGTTGCCGAGCGCGGTCAGGTGCGGGAACAGGTTGAACGACTGGAACACCATGCCGATCTGCGCGCGCACCTGCTCGATCCGCCGGTCGGGGTCGATGACCGTCTTGCCGTCGCGCAGGTAGCGGTAGACGGGCACGCCCTCGAAGAAGATCGTGCCCCGGTCGATGGCCTCCAGGTGGTTGACGCAGCGCAGCAGCGTCGATTTGCCCGCCCCGGACGGGCCGATGATGCAGACGACCTGGCCGCGCGGCACGGCCAGCGACACGTCGGTCAGCACAGTGATGCCGTGGAACGACTTCCAGATGCGTTCGAGCTGCACGATGGGCATGGCGCTGCCGGGCGGCGTGGACATGGCACAGGCCATGCAAGCACCACGCCATCTGAAAAGGGATGGAACATGCGGATCGCCGTCACCGGAGGCCTGGGGCGGCTCGGCCGCCTGGTCGTCGAGCGCCTGCTGCCGGGCCACGACGCCGTCGCGGTTGACCGGGCGCCCGCCGACCCGGCGCTGCCCTCGGTCCAAGCCGACGTCCGTGACCCGGCGGCGCTGCGCGCGGCGCTGTCCGGGGCCGAGGTCGTCATCCACATCGGCGGTATCGACCGCTCGGTCGCCGCCCCGGACCCGGCGACGCTGCAAACCAACGTCGTCGGCACCTGGAACGCCTTCGCGGCGAGCCGGGACGCCGGGGCGCGCCGCGTCGTGCTCTGCTCCAGCACGGCCGTCACCGGCATCGACCAGAGCAATCCCGGCATGCCCCCCGACTATCTCCCGATTGACGAGGACCACGCGCTTCGGCCGACCGATGCCTATTCCGTCAGCAAACGCGCCGCCGAGCTGGTGGCCGAGGGCTTCGCCGAACAGCCGACCGTGGACCGGGTGGAGGCGCTGTACGGAAGGCAGGTGCCGCTTCGCGACGCCAAGCTCTATGCAAGCCGGCCGTTCGCCTCGACGGTTGCCTCCGGACGGGCCAAGCGGCTGCTCGGCTGGCAACCCACGACGCGGTGGCCGGACCTGATGGAATGAGGCTTGGGCCTGCCTCGCCCTCGCTGGCGGCACGACAGGCCTATCCGCTTGCCCAAATGCCATTTATGTCAGCGGGATTGATGATGGGTGCATCCAGCTTCGCCCTCATCCGGCGGGTTCAGCTCACCAGGAACGACAATTGATGCTGCCGACCAAGGAACACCTCACGATCTGCATCGCCCATCCGGCGTATCAGCTCAAGGCCTGCCTCGATGCCACGCATCCCGGCTTCGACGTGATCGAGGTTCGCGACGGCGCCGAGTTCAAGCGGCGCGTTGCCGAGGCGGATGTCGTGGTGGTGTCGGGCCTGTGGACCAACGGCTTGCTGGCGCAGGCGCCGAAGCTGAAGTTCATCCAATCGGTCAGCGCAGGCGTGAACCAGTTCGACCATGCGGCGCTGCGCGCAAAGGGTATCCGCCTGGCAAGCGCGCAAGGCGTGAACGCCCGGGCCGTGGCGCAGCATGCGATGGCGCTGATCCTGGCGCTGGTGCGGCGCCTGCCGGAGGCGTGGGACAACCAGAGGCGAAGGCATTGGCGTCCCATGATGGGCAACTTCGCCGACCGGGAAGACGAACTGACCGGCAAGACCCTGCTGGTCGTCGGCCTCGGCGGCATCGGCGGACGCCTCGCGCGGCTGGCAAAGGCCTTCGAGATGACCGTGACCGGCGTCCGGCAGGACGCGGCGAAAGGCGCGGACGGCGCGGACTCCGTGCACGGCCTTTCGGACCTGCCGGACCTGCTGCCCAGGGCGGACTTCGTGGCGCTCACCTGCCCGCTCACCACGGAGACGCAGGGGCTGCTGGGCGCCGCGGCGTTCGGGCGGATGAAGCGGTCCGCCTACCTGGTCAACGTGGCGCGGGGCGGCTGCGTCGTGGAGGGCGACCTGATCGCGGCCCTGCGGTCCGGCGGGATCGCGGGCGCCGCCCTGGACGTGGTGGCGGAAGAACCGCTGCCGGCGTCGTCTCCGCTCTGGACGATGCCGGGCGTGCTCATCACGCCCCACCTCGGCGGCGAGACGCGCCGCTACGAGGACAACGTCGTCGAGGTATTGCTGGAGAACCTGAACCGTCTGTGGCGGGGCGAGACGGCGTTGCGGAACCAGGTTGTCTAGGCGGGCGGCCGCTTGAGCCGGCATGTCGCCGTCATCGGCGCGGGCGCGGTGGGGGCGGCGACCGCCCTTGAACTGATGCGCGACGGGCACCGGGTGACGATCATCGAACCCGGCGAACCCGGCGGCGAGCAGGCGGCGAGCTACGGCAACGGGTGCTGGCTCTCGACCATGTCGGTGATTCCGCCGGCCGGGCCGGGGACGTGGCGGAAGGTGCCCCGCTACTTGGCCGACCCGCTCGGGCCGCTTTCGATCCGGTGGCGGCACCTGCCGCGTGCGGCGCCCTGGCTGCTGCGCTACCTGGCCGCCGGGTGGACGGAGGCGCGCGTCGCCCGTGCCGCCCGTGCGCTGCGGCCGTTGCTGCTGGACGCCCCGGCGCTGCACCGCAAGCTCGCGGAGGAGGCCGGGGTGGGTCATCTGATCGAGCAGCGGGGCTTGATGTACATCTACCCGGACCGCGCCGCGTTCGAGGCCGAGGCGATGGCCTTCCGCATCCGCGCCTCGGTCGGCATACGCTGGCTTGAGCTGGACGAGAATGAGATGCGCCAGCGCGAGCCGGCGCTGGACCGGCGCTACCGGTTCGGCGTGCTGGTGGAGGAGGCCGGGCATTGCCGCGACCCCGGCGCCTACGTCGCGGCCATGGTGGCGCTGGCCCGGCGGGAGGGTGCGGCGGTGGAGCGGCGGCGCGCCACCGGGTTCCGGATCGAGGGCGGCCGGTTGCGCGGCGTGGAGACCGATGGCGGCACGCTCGCCTGCGACGCCGCCGTCGTCAGCGCGGGCGCCCGGTCCAAGGCGCTGGCAGCCGTCGCCGGGGACCGCGTCCCGCTGGAAAGCGAACGCGGCTACCATGCGGTGCTGAGCGACCCCGAAGCCGGCCCGCGGCTGCCGCTGATGCCGTCCGACGGCAAGATGGCGATCACGATGACGGAGAATGGGCTGCGCTGCGCCGGGCAGGTCGAGATCGCCGGTCTCGACGCGGCGCCGGACTGGCGGCGGGCGGAGGTGCTGCGCGACCACCTGCTGCGCTGCTTTCCCGGCCTGCCGCGCACGTTGCCGGCCGACAGGGTCAAGGTCTGGATGGGGCACCGGCCCAGCCTGCCGGACGGGCTGCCGTGCCTGGGACCGTCGCGGGCGACGCCGGACGTGGTGTATGCGTTCGGCCACGGCCACATCGGGCTGGTCGCCTCCGCCCGGACCGCGCGCGTGGCGGCGCAGATGGTCGCCGGGCGCCCTCCCGAAATCCCGGTGGCGCCGTTCGACCCGGCGCGGTTCCGGTGAGGCCCGATGCACGAACATCCAGAGGAGAGCGCCATGATCAGCCGAACGACCCGCCGGTCCCTTGCGGCGAGCGTCGCCGCCCTTCCGGTGGCCGGCCTGGCCGCGGCGGCGCACGCGCAGGACAGCAAGGAGAGCACGTTTGAACGGGTCCAGCGCACCAAGGTGCTGCGCATCGCCGCCCTGCCCGGCGAGCTGCCGTATTTCCGCAAGGACCTGATGACCGGCGCCTGGAGCGGCGCCTCCATCGAGATGGCGCGCAGCATCGCCGGCGTGTTCGACGCCAAGCTGGAATACGTCGAATCCACCTACGGCAACTCGGTGCTCGACCTGCAATCCAACAAGATCGACCTCGCCTTCGCCTTGAACCCGACGCCGCAGCGCGCGCTCGCCATCGGCTTCACCCGCCCGGCGATCATCAACCCGTTCGGCTGCCTGGCGAAGAAGGGCTTTGATCCGAAAACCTGGGACGACATCAACAAGCCTGACATCCGGGTGGCGTTCGACATCGGCTCGCTGCACGACACCTGCGCGCATCGGTTCGCGCCCAAGGCGCAGCTCACCGGGTTCAAGACGCGCGACGACTGCATCCTGGCGCTGCAATCCGGCCGGGTGGACGTGGACATCCTGGCCGGGCTGCTGGGGCTGGCCGCCGTCGGCAAGAACCCGGGGCTTGGGCCGTACCACCTGCTGGCCAGTCCCACGGTGGCGTTGCCGAGCAGCCTGGGCATCCAGCACGAGGCCGACACGCGCTTCCGGGAGGTGCTGGACGCCTGGCTCGACTACAACCGCGGCATCGGCCAGATCCGGGAGTGGCTGCTGGCCGGGCTTGAGCAGCTTGGCGTGAAGCGGGACGACCTGCCGTCCGAGCTGAGCTTTTAACGCCTGCGCATCGGACGCCGGGTGGATTACCAATGGAGCTTCGGGTTCCTGCTGCGCTACGCGCCGTTGTTCGTGTCCGGCGTGTTCGTCACCCTGGCCTACACGGCCGGGACCATCCTGCTCGGCCTGGGTGTCGGGCTGGCCATCGGGCTGGCGCGGCTGTCGAAGTCGCGCCTCGTCAACGCGCCGCTGGTGGGGTTGATCGAGGCGTTCCGGTGCACGCCGCTGCTGGTCCAGATCATCTGGTTCTATTATGCGTTGCCGGTCATCCTGGGCGTGCAAATCCCGGCGGTGGTCGCCGCGACCGCGGTGCTTTCGTTGTACACGGGCGCGTTCTATGCCGAGATCTTCCGCGGCGGCATCGTGTCGATTGAGGGAGGGCAGTGGGACGCCGCCCGGGCGCTGGGACTGCGGCCGTGGCACGTCATGCGCCGGGTCGTGCTGCCCCAGGCGGTGCGGCGCATGGTGCCGCCGTTCATGAACCAGTCCATCACGCAGCTCAAGAACACGTCGCTTGTCTCGACCATCGCGGTGCCCGACCTGCTTTACCAGGGCACGCTGATCACGGCGGACACGTATCGCCCGCTTGAGGTCTATACCGTGGTCGCGCTGATCTATTTCGCCCTGTTGTTTCCGGCCACGCGGTTCGTGCAGGCTTATGAGCAGCGGCTGGCGTCACGATGAGCGGGCGGCGCCGGGTCGAGATAAAACAAGGAGCGCAGTGATGCGATTGAAGGACAAGGCGGCACTGGTCACTGGCGCGCAGCAGGGCATCGGCGCCGCGGTCGCGACCGAGCTGGCGCGGGAGGGCGCGGACGTCGCCATCAACTGGCTTGATGACGAGGCGGCTGCGAACGCGGTGGCGGACAGCGTGCGCGCGCTCGGCCGCCGGGCGGCGCTGGTGCGCGGCGACGTCGGCACGGTGGCCGGCGCGCAGGGCGTCGTCGAACAGGCGTGGGACGCGCTGGGCCGCCTGCACGTGCTGGTCAACAATGCGGGGATCTATCCGCGCGCGCCGTTCCTTGAGCTGACGGAGGCGACGTGGGACGCGACGCACGCGGTCAACCTCAAGGGCACCGCGTTCTGCGCCCAGGCCGTGGCGCGCAAGATGGTCGCGGCGCAGATCAAGGGCGCCATCATCAACGTCGCCTCCGTGGCCGGGCCGGGCGGCGGGGGCGGGGGGGCGGGG
>CAXUJE010000009.1:14858-25422 GCA_964251035.1 uncultured Acetobacteraceae bacterium | reverse complement strand
CGGCCCCCCCGGGCGCCGCGCCGGGCGCCGGGCGCGGCGTGCACTACTCGGCCAGCAAGGGCGGCGTGGTCTCGCTCACCCGCGCGATGGCGCTGGAACTGGCCCCGCACGGCATCCGGGTCAACGCCATCGCCCCAGGCCTGGTGGACACGGCGCAGCCGCGCTTCGGCATGACCGAGGCCGAGATCGCCGCCGCGGGCGCCGCCTCCCCGGCCGGGCGGGTGGGCCTACCGGCCGAGATCGCGACCGTTGCCGTGTTCCTGGCCTCCGACATGTCGAGCTACATGAACGGCGAGGTCATGCAGGTGAACGGGGGCAGCCTCATGGGCTGAGCGGGCGCGGGACTCGGAACGCGCTCTACTCAGGCCTCGCCACCGCCGCGGCAGGGTGCGTCGCCATCCAGTGCCGGGCGATCTCGACCCGGCGGCACACCCAGACCCGCTCGTGCCCCATCACGTAATCCATGAAGCGGCCCAGCGCCTCCGCACGCGCAGGGCGGCCAGTCAGGCGGCAGTGCAGGCCGACCGACATCATCTTCGGCTCCTCCGCACCCTCCCGATAAAGCTGGTCGAACGCCGCCTTGAGATACGTAAAAAAGTCCTTCCCCGACATCCAGCCCGGCGTCGTCGCGAACTTGAAGTCGTTGGTGTCGAGCGCGTAGGGCACGATCAGCCGCGGCTTGCCCGCGACTTGGGTCCAATACGGCAGGTCGTCGTTGTAGCTGTCGGAATCGTAGAGCGTCTCCGTCTCCTCCATCACCAGCCGCCTCGTGTTCTCGCTGTAACGTCCGGTGTACCAGCCGAGCGGCGGCGCGCCCGCGATCTCCCGGATCGCCTGCACCGTCCGGCGGATGTCCTCGCGTTCCTGCGCCTCCGGCATGCCGGCGTAGTCGATCCAGCGCCAGGAATGGCTCGCCACCTCGTGCCCGGCCTCCGCCATGGCGCGGCCGGCGTCGGGGTTGCGAGCCAAGGCGAGGCCCACGGCCCAGCAGGTGAACGGCAGGCCGCGCTCCCCGAACAGCCGCAGGAGGCGCCAGAAGCCGGCGCGGCTGCCGTACTCGAAATGGTCCTCGACGCTGAAGCTGCGGCCGGGCTTGGGAGGCAGGCCGACCATCTCGGGGGTCAGGTAGTTCTCGGCGTGCGGGTCGCCGTCCGCCACGCTGCGCTCGCCGCCTTCCTCGTAGTTCAGCACGAAGCTGACGGCGACCCGGGCCTGGCCGGGCCAGGCGGCGTGCGGGCGCGTCCGTCCGTAGCCGATCAGGTCGCGCGGGCGGGGATCGGTCATCGGTAGGCCTCCCGGATCGGACCCGGCGAGCGTCGCAACGCCAGTTCCTGGTCAAGTTCGTCCACGCTCTCCCGCTGCTCGCCCGGCCGCGCTGCGCGCGCGAGCGTGGGAAAGCGGGCGCTGAGCAGGAGCACGGTCGCATAGTATCCCATGCCGGTGACAATGGGCGTCACCGCCGTCGGCAACCAGGCCATCGGCACGGCCAGGTAGATGAAGAAGCCCAGCACGGTCCAGCCGATGGCGGCCACGCCGAAGCCGCGCCAATACCAGTACGGCCCGCCCGGCTCGAACAAGGCCACGACATCGACGCGGGTGCGCTTCAGGACCACGTAGTCGGCGATCAGCACGCCGGCCATCGGCGCGAAGATGTTGCCGAGCACGTTCATGTATCCGGTGTAGCCGTTCACCACGTCCGGCACCGCCGAAAGCGCCACGCCCAGCACGCTGACCGCAAGCGTGGCCCAGAACCGGCCCAGGCGCTCGGCGATGTTGGAAAGCGACAGCCCGCCCGTGTACAGGTTCAGCACGTTGATGGTCCAGTTGTCGAAGGCGATGACGACGAACACGAGCAGCAGGGTGATCCAACCCGTGCTCAGTTGCGCCACGACCTCGAACGGGTTGGCCACCCGGCCCAGGGTGCCTGCCGCCGCGTAGGCGCCGAGCAAGGCGCCCAGGGTGGTCCCCACCACGGCGGCGCCGAGGGTGCCGAGCCACATGTCGACGCGGGTGCGCGAGTAGCGGCAGAAGTCGGCCGCGTCGGTGATCATGGTGAGCCACGCCGCCGCGGCGCCGTTGAGCCAGGTGGCGAACAGCAGCCAATGCGGCCCCGGCATGCCGGGATAGGCGGCGACGCGGGCCGGCGCGAAGTCCGGGCCGCCTTGCCAGGCGAGCAGGACGAACAGGTAGGCGAACACCACGAGCTTCAACGGGAAAGCGAAGCGCGACAGCACCTTGAGGGACTCGTAGCCGACCAGCGCCACGGCAACCTGGAGCGCGGCGAAGATGATGCTGACCCAGAACAGCGAGTGCTGCCCGCCCAGCCACTTGTCCAGCACCGCGACCACGGCCATTGACCCCGCCACGGTCTGGAACGCGAACCAGTAGATCGACGCCGCGGTGCGCAGCAGCGAAGGCCCCCACTTCGCGCCGCGCAGCCCGTAGGCCATGCGCGTCGCGACCTGGCCGGGCACGCCGTAATCGACCCCGATGGTCGCCATGGCGACGTAGGCGCCAAAGGCAATGATGACGCCGCAGACCTGGGAAGCCACCGCCTCCGTGAACGACAGGCCGGATGCGACGGCCAGGCCGCTGATCAGGATGGTGCCGGGGTTGATGAGGAAGTTGACGACGATGAGGAACAGGTCGGACCACCGCACGGTCTTCAGGCGGTCCGGGATCGGCTCGATGCCGAACTGCTCGACGCCCTTGGGCTGGCGGTAGCGCTGGCGGACCTGCTCTTCGAGCGTCCCGTCTGCGGGCATGGTCCGGTCTCCTTGGCTGCTCATTCCGGCGTTGCTAACCGGCTGCCCTTGCCGCCGGGCGCGTCAGGTGGCGGAACGCTTGCAAGGACCGTTCCACGGCGTCCGGCTCCAGCCCTTGGGTGATGAACACGATGCGGGAGCCGCGCTCCGCATCCGGCCAGTCCGGCAGGTGCTCCGGGGCGTGGATGACGTGCTGCACCGCGTGGATCGCCACCGGCGTTTCGCTGTCCTCGACGTCGAGGATGCCTTTCACGCGGAGCAGCTTCTCCCCGTGCCGGTGCGCCAGCATGCTGAGCCAGAGGCCGAAGGCGTTCCAGTCCAGCTTGCCGGGGAGGCGCAGGCAGAAGGAGGTGACCGCGCCGCCGTGGCGGCTGCTGTCCGTGCGCCCGCCCGGCGGACCTGCCCCGTCTCCCTGCATCCAATGCCGGGCCTCCAGCATCCGGGTTTCGGGCGCGTGGATGTCGTGGCCGATCAGGATGTCGGGATCGACGGCGCCGAAGACGGCCTCGACCACCGGTGCCGCCGGGTTCAGCCGGCGCAGCCTTCGCCGGAGACGGGCGATGTCGCCGGCCGCGGCCAGGTCCGTCTTGGTGATGATCAGGCGGTCGGCGATGGCCGCCTGCCGCGCGGCCTCCGCGTGCTGCGTGAGGCCGCGCTCGGCGTGCAGGGCGTCCAGCGTGGCCACGATGGTGCCCGGCCGGAAATGCCGGCGGACCACCAGGTCCGCGGTGAGGGTCGCAAGGATCGGCGTCGGGTCCGCAAGGCCCGTGGTCTCGACGATCACCCGTCCGAACGGCGGCACGTCGCCCCGCTGCCGCCGGGCATGGAGGTCGCGCATGGCGCGGCTGAGGTCGCCGCGGATGCTGCAGCAGATGCAGCCGCTGGCGAGCAGCACCGGCGCTTCCTCCAGCGCGCCGACCAGCAGGTGGTCCAGCCCCACTTCCCCGAACTCGTTGATGAGCACGGCGGTGTCCGCAAACGCCGGGTCGCGCAGGACGTGGCGCAGCACCGTCGTCTTCCCGCTGCCCAGGAAGCCTGTCAGGATGTTGACCGGCAGGCGCGCGTCACCCGGGGCCATGGCGCTCCAGCGCGTCCAGCAGCGCCGGGTCGAGCGGGTCGAGCGGCGCGCCCGTCATCCGCTCCGCCTTCGGCCACAGGTCGGCGAGGCCCTGCACCATCCCAGTGGCGCCGGTCCGGTTTCGCAGCAGGAAGGCGCTGCCCTGCCAATCCGCCAGCGACAGCCCGTAATGCCGCAGCACCGCGTTGCCGAGCGCCATGCGCCGGCGCCGGGCCTGACGGCGCAGCCAGGGGACCGCCGACGCGGGCGGCTCCCCCGGGCGCACGGCGCCGTCCGTCCAGTGGGTGCCGTCGCCGAGCGTGCCGCAGAGGCCGCACATGCTACTTCTGGCGCGGCTGCCGGCGGGCGAAGTCGTCGGCGATCTCGTCCATGGTGACGAAGCGCACGCCGGGGTGGCGGATCATGTGGCTGTAGAGCCGCTCCAGCATCATCAGCACCTGCGGGCGCCCGGAGATGTCAGGGTGGATGGTGATGGGGAACACGGCGTAGTCGTATTCGCGGTACACCCAGTCGAACTGGTCGCGCCACAGCTGCTCGATGTCGCGCGGGTTGACGAAGCCATGGCTGTTCGGCGCTTTCTTGATGAACATCATCGGCGGCAGGTCGTCGAGGTGCCAGCTTGCGGGGATCTCGATCAGGTCGGTCTCCTGGCCGCGCACCAGCGGCTTCATCCAGTCCTGCGGCTGCTTCGCGTAGTCGATCTTGGTCCAGGCGTCGCCGACGCGCACGTAGTACGGCTCGAAGTCACGGTGCATCAGGCTGTGGTCGTACTTGATGCCCTTTTTCAGCAGCAGCTCGTTGCTGACCGGGCTGAACTCCCACCAGGGCGCCACGTAGCCGGTGGGCCGCTTGCCGGACAGCTTCGTCACGAGGTCGATGCACTTGTCGAACACGGCCTCCTCCTGATCCGGCGTCATCTCGATCGGGTTCTCGTGGCTGTAGCCGTGGATGCCGACCTCGTGCCCGGCCTCCACCACTGCGCGCATCTGGTCGGGGAAGGTCTCGATGGAGTGCCCGGGGATGAACCAGGTGGTCCTGATGCCGAAGCGCTCGAACAGTTTTATCAATCGCAGGCTGCCGACCTCCCCGGCGAACAGCCCGCGCGAGATGTCGTCCGGGCTGTCCTCCCCGCCATAGGAGCCGAGCCACCCGGCCACGGCGTCCACATCCACCCCGAACGAGCAGAAGATTTCCTTGGCCATTGCGTTCCCCTTCCTGTGGCTGTCCGCGTCACACCGTTTCGCTCAAGGCGATGCCGCCGCGGTCGGCGGCCCGCATGACATGCACGTGCATGAAGTAGCACGCGCCGTCCGGGTCCCGCTTCTCGATGGCGTGCACGACGTTCTCGTGCTCGGTCACGGGTTCCCACAGCCGCTCGCGCTGCACGAGCGGCAGGCGCTGGCTTTCCAGCAGCACGGAGCCGTAGCTGCCGTACAGGTCGGCGAACACGCGGTTTCCCGAGCATTCCATGACGAGCCGGTGAAAGCCGAAATCGAGCTGGGAGCTGGCGACGAGGTCCTGCTCGCGCACCGCCTCCTTGAAGTCCTTGAGGTTTCGCACGAGGGCGGCAAGCTCGGCTGGTGACGCGCGTTTCGCGGCGAGGCGTGCCGCGTGGCCCTCGGTGACGAAGCGGAACTGATACACCTCGGACGGGGAGTAGCGCTTCCCGAACCGCCAGCGGTAGAGGCCGGGTCCAGCCGACGCCTCTGTCGTGACGACGCGCGTGCCGCGGCGCGGCTCGGTCTGCACCACGCCCAGGGTCTCCAGCACCGAGAGCGCCTCCCGGAGCGACGAGCGGCTCACATCGAGGCGCTCCGACAGCTCGCGTTGCGGCGGCAGCAGCGCGCCCTCGCGGAGTTCGCCGGCCCGGATCATCTCCTGGATGCGGCGGGCGGTGGTATGCGGAACGAGTGCGACCGGCCGGTCCATCGTGCAGAGACGCTCCCCTAGCTGGTCAGTCCACTTGTCCTGGACTGACCAAAGCTTCATCAATTCCGGGTTTTCTGACCACTATTCAGCCAAAGAAAACACGGCTTGACAAGCCCCAAGGGGCAGGGCGTAGGCTTTGGATTAACGGAAGTGAACAACTGGTCAGACCACGACCGGATGTTTGCCTGAGGCACAGAACAGGGGGGTGGCCGATGTCGCAGCGCCAGACAGGTCGGCCCCACCCGTCGCGCCGGGACCTCTTGCAAGCGGCCGCGGCGCTCGGCGCCACGGGGACCGGCGTCTCGCTGCGGCCCGGCGCGGCCCTCGCCCAGGACGCCGCGCGGACCCTGGTCATCGCCAGCCCGGCGACGCCGCAAGGCCTCGACATCGAGTTCGACGTGAGCCTCGGCTCCATCGACGCGCTCGGCGCGCTGTACGACTACATGCTGGCCTACGAGAAGGTGCCCGATCCCAAGGCGCCCGGCGCCATGCGGGAAGACATCGGCGTGCATGGCGACCGCCCGAACGGCCTGGCGCTGCGCGGCCGGCTCGCCGAGACATGGGAGATCTCGCCGGACGGGCTGAAAGCCAGCTTCGTGCTGCGCCAGGGCGTCAAGAGCAACTGGGGCAACACGCTCTCAGCCGCCGACGTGAAGTGGACCTGGGACCGCAAGTTCAACCTCAAGGGCCAGGGCATCTTCCAGACCGCGGTGCTCGGCCTCAAGACGCCGGACCAGATCAAGGTCGAGGCGGACCACGTGGTCTCCTTCACCCTGGAGAAGCCCAACCCGCTGCTGCTGAAGCAGCAGTGCAACCTCGCCAACCCCATCTACGACAGCACGAAGCTGAGACAGGCCGGCGGCGCCGACGACCCGTGGGGCGTGCAGTTCCTGAAGAACGACAGCGCCGGCTTCGGCCCCTACAAGCTGTCGCAGATCGTGCGCGGGCAGCAGGCCGTGTTCCAGGCGCGCGAGGACTACTGGGACGAGAAGCCGTTCATGCGCACCGTGGTGATGCGGGAGGTGCCAAGCTCGGCCAGCCGCCTTTCCCTGCTGCAGGGCGGTGCGGTGGACATCGCGCAGTTCCTGCAGCCGCGGGAGTACATGTCGCTGGCCGGGTCGCGTACTCTCGCGGTGGACACCGTCAACGCGTCCTCGATGATCTGGCTGGAGCTGAACGCCAAGATCAAGCCGTTCGACAACGTGGGCGTGCGCCGGGCCATCAACTACGCGATCCCGCACGACGACATCGTGAAGACGGTCTATTACGGCCTGGCGGACAAGCTGACCGCCCCGGTGCCGTATATCTACCCGATGGCGGACCCTCAATACTTCGACTACGACCTGAACCTGGACAAGGCCAAGCAGTTGCTGTCGGCCGCCGGGCTGGCGGACGGGTTTTCCAGCACCATCAGCTACAATGCCGGCGACCCCGTGCAGGAGCCGATTGCCCTGATCCTGCAAACCTCGCTGCGCCGGATCGGCGTCAACGTGCAATTGGAGAAGCTTCCCGCAGGCGTGTTCTACGAGAACGTCACCAGGCGCGAGAAGCCGATCATCTTCTATTTGGACTCGCCATGGACGCCCGACCCCGGATACGCCACGTTCCTGTATTTCGACGACAAGAGCTACGTCGATTACAGCAACTACAGCAACCCGAAGGTCAACGAGCAGATCGAGGGCGGCCTGCGGACCCTCGATGACGACGAGCGGAAAGCGACCTACGGGCAGGTGCAGAAGACCCTCATGGACGAGGCGCCGTGGGGCTTCATCGCCTATCCAAAATACGCCTTGGCGCGCAAGGCGAAGCTGAGCGGGTTCACCTACTACACGTCGAACAACCTACGGTTCCAGGACTTTGGCCGAAGCTGAGGCCGACATGGTTGGCGCCACCGAGGCGAGGCGGACCTCACGGCTCGCCACCCTGCTCCAGGTGGCGCGCGCCCGGCCCCGCTTCGCCCTGGGCTACGTCATCGTGCTCGCCGCGGTCGCCGCCGGGGCGCTGGCGCCGTTGCTCGCGCCCTACAGCCCCATCGAGGCCAACCCGGCGGAGTTCCTCCAGCCGCCCAGCGCCCAGCACTGGCTGGGCACTGACGCGGTCGGCATGGACATCTTCTCGCGCGTGATCTACGCGCCGCGCATCGACCTCGCCATCGCGGTCGCGGGCACGCTGCTTTCCGCGGTCGTCGGCTGCCTGGCCGGCGCCTGGGTCGGCTACTACAGCCGCGGCGGCGGGGTACGCGGGTGGCTCGCCTACCTGGTGATGCGCGCCGCTGACGTGATGCAGGCGTTCCCGGTGTTCGTGTTCGCCATCGCCCTCGTCGCGAGCCTCGGCCAGAGCGTGCAGACGGTCGTGCTCGCCATCGCCTTCGTCAACGTGCCCATCTACCTGCGCCTGATGCGCTCCCAGGTGATGACGATCCGCGAGATGCGCTACGTCGAGGCGTCCCTGGTCGCCGGGCTGTCGGACGCGCGGACGATCTTCCGGCACGTCATGCCCAACGCCATGGGGCCGGCGCTGGCCCAGCTTTCGGTCAACGTCGGCTGGTCCATCCTGCTGACGGCCGGCCTCAGCTTCGTCGGCGCCGGCGTGCGCTCGCCCACGCCCGAATGGGGCAGCATGATCGCGAGCGGCTTCCAGAACGTCGTGACCGGGGAATGGTGGCCGTCGGTCTTCCCCGGCCTCGCATTGGCCGTCACCGTGTTCGGGTTCTCGCTGATCGGCAGCAGCGTCGAGCTGTTCGCCGACCCGGTGAAGATGCGTCGGCTGACCCGCGACCTGGCGGCGCGCCGGCGGGAGCAAGCGGCGTGAGGGGCTTACTGCCGTTCCTCGGCCAGCGCATGCTGTTCATCCTGCCGCAGCTCTTCGGCATCCTGCTGGTCAGCTTCTTCCTCATCAAGTCGATCCCCGGCGACCCGGCGGTGCTCATGCTGGGTCCCACCGCGACCGGCGACGCCGTAGCGGCGCTGCGCACCAAGCTCGGCCTCGACCACACGCTGCCGGTGCAGTTCTGGTATTTCCTCGTGGACCTCGTGCACGGCGACCTCGGCACCTCCTGGCAGACGACGCGCCCGGTGCTGGACGACCTGATGCAGCGGTTCCCGGCGACGCTGGAGCTTGTCACCTTCGGCCTGCTGCTGGCGATCCTGGTGGGCGTGCCGCTCGGCGTCGCCTCGGCGTCCAACGAGCGGGGCTGGCTGGGCCGGATCGCCAACGCCTACGGCCTGACCGCCGGGGCGCTGCCGGATTTCTGGCTGGCGCTGGTGCTGATCTTCGTTTTCTACACGATCTTCCAGCTCGTCCCCGCGCCCCTGGGGCGGATCGACTTCGCCGTGCTGCCGCCCTCAACCGTCACCGGTTTCCTCACGGTGGACAGCCTGCTGGCCGGCGACTGGGCGGCGTTCGCGTCCGCCGCCAGCCATCTCTGCCTGCCGGTGCTGACCTTGGGCCTCGTCAATGCCGGGCCGATCCTGAAGATGACGCAGTCCACCATGGAGCGGATGCTGCAATCCGACTACAGCCGCTACGAGGTGCTGTCCGGCCTGCCGCGCGGCATGGTGGTCCGGCACGCGCTGCGCAATTCGCTGCCGTCCATCATCACGATCATCAGCGTGCTCTACGGCTACCTTTTGGGCGGCGCGGTGCTGGTGGAGATCGTCTTCAGCTGGGGCGGCGCCGGGCAGTACGCCGTGCAAGGGGTGCTGAACTCCGACATCTACCCCGTGCTCGGCTTCGTGCTGCTTTCGGCGGTCTTCTCGCTGTTCGTTTATCTGGCCGTGGACATCCTGTACTTCGCCATCGACCCCAGGATCGGGCGCTGACGTGCTGAAATCCGCCATCGACGTGCCGGGAGCGGACGGTGGGACCGAGGCTGCTGCCGCCGCGCCGCCGATGCTTGCGGTGCATGGGCTTACGGTCGAGTTCGCGGCCATGGCGGGGGCGGCGGTCACGGCGGTCCGCGACTTCGACCTGAGCATCCAGCCCGGCGAAATCTTCGGCCTCGTCGGCGAGTCCGGCGCGGGCAAGACCACCCTGGCCCGGGCGCTGCTCCGCCTGCCCCCCGAGCCTGGCCGCATCGCCGCCGGCGAAATCCGGCTGGCGGGCCGGGACCTGATGGCGTTGGACGAGACGGAGATGCAGCGGCTGCGCGGCCGCGACCTGTCCATGATCGTGCCCAACCCGCGCGCCGAGCTGAACCCGCTGCTCTCGGTCGGCGAGCAGATCGCCGCCATGGCCCGGGTGCATCTCCGCGTCCCAAGCCGCGAGGCGCGGCGCATGGCGCTCGATATGCTGCGCGCCGTGCAGATCCCCGATCCGGAGCGGCGGATGGGCGCCTTCCCGCACGAGATGAGCGGCGGGATGGCGCAGCGCATCGTGATCGCCATCGCCCTGATCTGCTCGCCGAAGTTCATCGTCTCCGACGACGCGACCAGCGGCCTCGACGTGACGGTGCAGGCGCAGATCCTGGAGCTGCTGCGCCGGCTCGTGCTCGACCGCGGCAGCGCCATGCTGTTCATCACCCGCGACATCGGCATCACCGCGCATTTCTGCGACCGCGTCGCGGTGATGTACGACGGCGAGGTCATGGAGCTGGCCGCGCGGGAGGACTTCTTCTTCCGCCCGCACCACCCCTACACCGTCATGCTGATGGCCGCCTTCTCGCACAACCAGCGCCTGCGCCGGATGTGGTCGCGGCCCGAGGCCCTGCCCGGCGCCGCCGAGCCGTCCGGCGCCTGCCGCGACCTCGCGCGCGGCCCGCGGGGGCAGGCCCCCGGCCGCGCCGCGCGCCCAG
>CAXUJE010000009.1:0-14848 GCA_964251035.1 uncultured Acetobacteraceae bacterium | reverse complement strand
GCCACTTCCCGGTGCGCCGATGACGCCGCTCTTGGAGGTCCGCGCGCTCGCCAAGCGGTTCTCCATCGCCGGGTCGCGCAGCGTGGTGCAGGCGGTGAACGGCATCTCCTTCACCCTGGCGCCCGGCGAGACGCTTGGCCTGGTGGGAGAGAGCGGGTCGGGCAAGACGACGGTGGGCCGCTGCATCCTGGGCCTCACCGACATCTCGGGCGGCAGCATCGCCTTTGACGGCGCCGACCTTTCGCTCACCCGCCGGCAGAAGCCGGCATCGCTGCGCGGGCAGGTGCAGATCGTGTTCCAGGAGCCGGCGGACGCGCTGGACCCCCGCATGCGGATCGGCGCCGCGGTGGAGGAGCCGCTGCTAGCGCTCGGCGTCCCCCGGGAGGAGCGGCAGGCCCGGGCGGCGGAGGCGGTGGGCTTCGTCGGCCTCGGCCGCCGGGTGCTGCGGCTTTACCCGGCCGAACTCAGCGCCGGCCAGCAGCAGCGCGTCGGCATCGCCCGCGCGATGATCACCCGGCCCAAGCTGCTGGTGCTGGACGAGCCGACATCGGCGCTCGATCCGACCGCGCGGGCCGACATCATCGAGCTGCTGGTCCGCCTGCAGAAGCAGTTCGGCACCGCCTACCTGTTCATCTCGCACGACCTCAGCACGGTGCGCTTCATCAGCCACCGGGTCGCGGTGATGTACCTCGGCATGATCGTCGAGCAGGGCGACGCCGCCGCGGTGTTCACGGAGCCGCGGCATCCCTACAGCGTCGGCCTGCTGTCCTCGGTGCTGCTGCCCAACCCGCATCTGCGCCGGGCGTCGAGCATCAGCCTGTCCGGCGAGATCCCAAGCCCGATCAACCTGCCGAGCGGCTGCTTCCTGGCGTCGCGCTGCCCCTTCGCGGCCGACGCCTGCCGCGCGCGCGTCCCACCGGCCGAGGACCTCGGCGGCGGGCATTTGGTGCATTGCATCCGCCACGCCGAGGTCGCCCAGGCTGAGCGCACCGCAGACACGTTCGACCGGTTCCAAGAAGAGGCGGAGCGCATCCTGAGCGTCGGCGCGCCGGCCCCCGCCTGATGCAGCGATTTTCAGAGGAGATTTGCCATGGCGAGACTGACGGGGAAGAGATGCCTTGTGACCGGCGCGGGCCGCGGGATCGGCCGCGCCATCGCGCTCGCCTTTGCGCGGGAGGGCGCCGCGGTGGCGGTGCTGGATCGGCGTGAGGACTTGGCCGCCGAGGTCGCGGCCCTGCTGCAGGGACAGGGGGCCACGGCCGCCGCCGTCACCGCCGACGTGTCGCAGGAGGCCTCCGTGGGCGCCGGGATCGCGGCGGCGCAGGACGCGCTCGGCGGCATCGACGTGCTGGTGAACAACGCCGGCATCGACACGAACGCCCGGGTGGTCGACATGCCGGTCGCGATGTGGGACGAGATGATGGCGGTCAACCTGCGCAGCGTGTTCCTGTGCACCCGCGCCGTGCTGCCGGGCATGATCGAGCGCCGCTGGGGCCGCGTCATCAACATCAGCTCGCAGCTCGCCCACAAGGGCGCGGCGGAGATGGCGCACTACGCGGCGGCCAAGGCGGGGGTGATCGGGCTGACCCGGTCGCTCGCCTATGAGGTGGCGGCGGACGGCATCACCGTGAACGCGATCTGCCCCGGCCCCATCGACACCGAGCTGTTCCGCAACATCCCCGAGGCGTGGCGGACTCGCAAGCTCGCGGAGCTACCGATCGGGCGGGCCGGGACGGTCGATGAGATCGCGCCGACCGCGGTGCTGCTCGCTTCCGACGAGGGGTCTTTCTACATCGGCGCCACCCTCAACCCGAACGGCGGCGACGTGATGGTCTGACCGTGCCGCACCCGCCCCCGTCGAGAAAGACGCTGCCATGAACTCCCCTTCGCCGACCCGCCATGCGCTGACCCGGCGCGGCCTGCTGGAAACCGCCACCGCTGCCGGCGCCGCGGCGCTGGCGGGACCGCCGGGCGCCGCGCGGGCGCAACCCGCCAGCAAGACCTTGGTGATCGCGGCACCGGCGACGCCGCAGGGCCTGGATATGGAATACGACATCAGCCTCGGGTCCATCGACGCGATGGGCGGCTTGTATGACGGGCTGCTCGCCTACGCGACCACGCCGGACCCGGACGCGCCGGGCGTGATGCGGGAGGATGTCGGCACCCATCCCGACAAGCCGCATGGCCTGGCGCTGCAAGGGCGCCTGGCCGAGAGGTGGGAGGTATCGGCGGACGGACGGACCGCCACCTTCACGCTGCGCGAGGGCGTCAAGAGCAATTGGGGCAACACGCTCTCGGCCGCCGACGTGAAATGGACCTGGGACCGCAAGTTCCACCTGAAGGGCACGGGGGCGTTCGTCACCAAGATGCTCGGCATGGCGAGCGAGGACCAGGTCAAGGTGGAGGCGCCGAGCGTCGTCTCCTTCAGCCTGGACAAGCCCAGCCCGCTGCTGCTCAAGATCCAGTGCAACCTGGGCAGCCCGATCTACGACAGCGCCAAGCTGAAGCAGGCCGGGGGCAGCGACGACCCCTGGGGCACGGCGTTCCTGAAGAACGGGTGCGCCGGGTTCGGCCCATACGAAGTGGGGCAGATCGTGCGCGGGCAGCAGGCGCTGTTCCGCGCCCGTCCGGATTACTGGGGGCCGAAGCCCTACATGGACACGGTGGTGATGCGCGAGGTGCCAAGCTCCGCGAGCCGCCTGTCGCTGCTGCAGGGAGGCGCCGTGGACATCGCGCAGTTCCTGCAGCCGCGCGAGTGTATCTCGCTGAAAGGGTCGTCGGTGGCGGAGTTCGACGCGGTGACGTCGTCCTACATGATCTGGCTGG
The DNA here is from genome assembly GCA_964251035.1 of uncultured Acetobacteraceae bacterium. GTDB lineage: Bacteria > Pseudomonadota > Alphaproteobacteria > Acetobacterales > Acetobacteraceae > CAHJXG01. The sequence continues at coordinate 12,022 of CAXUJE010000009.1, read as the reverse complement.
AGCTGAACGGGAAGGTCAAGCCGTTCGACAACCCGGATGTCCGCCGGGCGATGAACCTGCTGGTTCCCCGGGCGGAGATCGTCAGCACGATTTACCACAACCTGGCCGAAAAGCAGGATGCCGTGCTCCCGCTCGGCTACCCCGGACGCAACGCCCGCTTCTTCGACTACGACGAGGACCTCGACAAGGCGAAGCAGCTCTTGAAGGCGTCCGGCCTGGCGGACGGGTTCTCCACGACGATCAGCTACAACGCCGGCGACCCGGTGCAGGAGCCGATCGCGCTGATCTATCAGACGTCGCTGCGCCGGGCCGGCATCAACGTGAGCCTCGACAAGCTCCCGGCCGGGGTCTTCTACGAGAACGTCACGAAGCGGCAGAAGCCGGTCATCTTCTATTTGGACTCCCCCTGGACCCCGGACGCCGGCTACGCCACCTCGCTCTATTTCGACGACAAGAGCTACGTCGATTACAGCAACTACAGCAACCCGCAGGTCAATGAGCTGATCGAGCGCGGGCTGCTGACGACGGACGACGCCGAGCGGACGAAGATCTACGACGAGGTTCAGCGCACCGTCATGGCGGAGGCTCCATGGGGCCTGATTGCCTACCCAAAATACGCCTTGGCCCGGAAGAAGAACCTGAAGGGCTTCACCTACTACACGTCGAACAACCTGCGTTTCCAGGATTTCCATAGGGCCTGAACCCCCATGGTCTGCGTGATGCGTTGAGCGAGGGGGTGCGAATGGGCAGGCTGGCCGGCCGGGCATGCGTGGTGACGGGCGGGGCACGGGGGATCGGGCGAGAGATCGCCCTGGCCTTTGCCCGGGAGGGCGCCGACATCGCGGTCATCGACCGCCGCGGCGACCTGGCGGCGGGCACCGCAGCGGCAGCCTCGGCGCACGGCGTGCAGGCGCACGCGTTCACCGCGGACGTCAGCATGGAACAGGAGGTCCACGCCGCGATGTCGGTCGCGGAGGCGGCGCTGGGGCGCATCGACGTGCTCGTCAACAACGCGGGGATCATCACCACGGCGCCGCTGGCGGAGATGCCGGCGCCGATGTGGGACGAGATGATCGCCGTCAATCTCCGCAGCGTGTTCCTGTGCAGCAGGGCCGTGCTGCCGGGCATGGCGCGGCGGCGGTTCGGGCGCATCGTCAACATCAGCTCGCAGCTCGGCCACAAGGGCGCCCCGAACATGGCGCATTACGCGGCGGCGAAAGCGGCCATCATCGGCTTCACCCGCTCCCTGGCGCGGGAAGTCGTGCAGGACGGCATCCATGTCAACGCGATCTGCCCGGGCGCGGTCCAGACCGAGCTGGGAGGAGACATCCCGCCCGGCCTAGGGGCGCGGCGCCTGCCCCAAACCCCGCTGGGCTGGGGGGGCGGGGTGGGGGAGATCGCGCCCACGGCGGTACTGCTCGCCTCCAGCGACGGCGATTACTACGTCGGCGCCACGATGAACCTCAACGGCGGCGACGTGATGGTCTGACCCTAACGTAGGAACTCCTTCGCGACCTTGCAGATGTAGGTGTACTTGGGATTGACCACCTGCGTGCACCGGGCGTCGGCGATCTGGCCGAGGAACATATAGGCCTCGGCGTCGGTGAAGCCGTGGTCGTCCGCCAGCCAGTACACCATCTGCTCGAACGCGATGCGCATCGCGTCCTCAAGCGGCCGGGCGCAGCCGAGCGTCGCGATGTGGGTCTCCGTCTCGATCCGCGGCCAGGTCATCCGGGCCGGCTTGTCCCGCAGCTCCACGCTCAGCGTCACGCGCGCCCCGATCTCGGTGGCGCCCATGCCGACGCACTCGCCGTCGCCCTGCAGCGCGTGGCAGTCGCCCACGTACAGGCTGGCCCCCTCCTGCTGCACGTCGAACAGCACGGTGCTGCCGGTGGTGACCTCCTGCACGTCGAGGTTGCCGCCGTGCGTGCCGTTATCGACGGTCAGCACCGCCCCGTGCACCTGGGCCACGCCCAGCACGCCGACCATCGGCTTGACCGGCAGCTTCCGCCCCTCGCTCCAGTGCACGAAGCCGTTGCTCACCTCCATGGCCCGGGTGTGGATGCCGAACTCCTTTTGCCGGACCCAGTCCGGGAACATGCCGATCCCCGGCCAAAGCGCCGTGTAGCCGATGGCGTCGAGGTCCATGGCGTGGATCTGCACCGCGAGCACCTGCCCGGGCTTTGCGCCCACCACCCGCATCGGCCCGGTCGCGGGGTTGACGAAGGGGAAGCGCACCGTGTCCGGCGAGAGCTTGGACGCGGTCGAGGAGATCACGCCCTCGTTGCAGTTGATCTCGCACTCCACGGTGACGCGCTCGCCGGGCCGGATTTCGGCGACGCAAGGATCGGTCGCCGACAGGGCGTATTTCAGGTTCCCGGCCTTCGGGATGGTGCGTTCCGCGCCCATTGTCCTCTCCTTATCCTCGTTGAGACTCAGTTGAGGTCGTGCCGCCACGGCAGCAGCGCCCGCTCGACCCGGCTGACGGCCGCCGACAGGAGGAGGGCAAGCGCCACGGTCACGGTGAGGGCCGCGAACACCCGGGAAATGGCGTAAAGGCTGCCCGCCTTGAAGATCGCATGGCCAAGCCCCTCCGAGGACGACATGAACTCGCCCACGATGGCGCCGACCAGCGCGAAGCCGACCGTGAGCTTGAGGCCCGCGAAGATGTCGGTCAACGACGCCGGCAGCACGAGCAGCCGGAAGATCTGCCGGCGGCTCGCGCCGAGCGAGCGCATGAGGTTGACCTGGTCCGGATCGACCCCAAGCGCACCCTTGTAGGCCACGACGAGCGCCACGACCACCACGGACAGGGTCGCCATCGCCAGCTTTGAAGCGAAGCCCGTGCCGAACCAGATGATGGCGATAGGCGCCAGGGCCACGATCGGCACGGACCCCAGCGCCAGCACGAAGGGCTGCACCACGCGCGAGGCGAACCGCGAGAACCACAGCGACAGGCCGAGCGCCGTGCCGAGCAGGTTGCCCAGCACGAACCCGCCCAGCGTCTCCAGCCCCGTCACCCTTGCGTCCACCCAGACCGAGCCGTCGGCAACCATGGCCAGCAACTGGGCGGCGATGGCGCCGGGCGAGCCGAACAAAAAGGCGTTCACCCCGGCGCCCTGCGTCCCCCACTCCCACAGGCCGAGCATGGCCGCGAGCAGCAGCAGCTGGCACAGCGCCACCTGCAGCATCGACCGGCGCCCCTGCCGCTGCCGCTCCGTGCGGGGTGGCCGGGTCCGCCAACGTGACAGGCGCGACAGGGCGGGGGAGGCGGCGGGCGTCGTCATCGGATGTCCAGCTCGGTCCATATCTGGCGGACGGTGCGCGCGAATTCCGGGCGTTCCCGCATCGCCATCATGTCCGTCCGGTCGCCCGGCAGGTCGATGCGGTGCTGCGAAACCACGGTGCAGGGCCGGTGCGAGAGCACGATGACCCGGTCCGACAGGCTGACGGCTTCCTCGATGTCGTGCGTGATGAGCAGCAGCGACCGGCTCTCCCCGCGGACGAGCCGGGCCGTGTCGCGCTCGATCAGGATCTTGGTCTGGAAATCGAGGGCGGAGAACGGCTCGTCGAGCAGGAGGACCTCCGGATCAGAAGCGAGGGTGCGGGCCAGCGCGACGCGCTGGCGCATGCCGCCCGAAAGCGCCGATGGGTAGTAGTCCGCGAACTCCCGCAGGCCCAGGCGGTCCAGGAGGCGATGCGCCGTGGCGAGACGCTCGCGCCCGCCGACCTGCCTCACCTCCAGGCCGAGCGTGACGTTCTGCGCCGCGGTGCGCCAGGGCAGCAGCAGGTCCTTCTGCAGCATGTAGCCCACGCGCGGCGGGACGCCCGCGAGCTCGCGCCCATGCCAGAGCACCGTTCCCGCCGTGGGCGGCAACAGACCGCAGACCAGGTTGAGCAGCGTCGTCTTGCCACAGCCGGACGGCCCGACGATGCTGACGATCTCGCCTTCGCCAAGGTCGAACGACACGGAGCCGATCACGTCCACGGGACGGCCATCCTCGGCGCCGAACGTCTTGCCCAAGCCCAGCGCGGACAGTGGCGGCGCACGGCCAACGCCGTCCCGATTTTGGGCCGTGAGTTCGGGCGCCGGTTCAGACAGCCTTCGCCGCCTTTTCGGCAAAGCTGTTGTCGACGATCTGCTCGAACGTCGTGGTGCCCTTCACGTTCTTCAGGTACTTCTGCATCGCCATGAGGTTGTCCCACTGCTTGCGGTCCACCAGGACGGACTCAGCCGGGATCTTGTACTGGATCTCCGCGTCGATCGCCTTGTCCACGACGTCGCCGGGCAGGTCGGGGAATTCCTTGCGGGCGACCGACTTGGCATAGGCCGGGTCGCTGTAGACTCGGCGGCCCGCCATCTCCAGCCCGGTGCAGAGCGCCTGCACGGTATCGGCCTTCTGCGTCAGCGTGTCGTTCAGCACCATGATCCCCGTGTTGCAGAACGGGCCGATGGCGCTGGAGAAGTCGAACACGGTCCTGGCCCCCTGCGCCTCCGCCGCCGCGACGTTCGGCTGATAGGCGATGGCGACGTCGGCGCGCCCGGCCAGCATGGCGGCGATCTCCGTGCCCGGGCTGACCGCGACCATCGTCACGTCCCGGCCCACCACCAGCCCGTTCTCCTCCAGCAGCTTGCGGGTGACGCTGTAGTTGGTGTTGGGCTCGGGCGAGGTGACGATCGTCATGCCCTTGAACTGCTTGGGATCGGTGATCTTCTGCGCCGTCTTGGACACGCCGAAGTAGTGGGCGCGCTGCACGACCGTGCCGACGACCCGGCCTGGCCCGCCCGCCTCCACCGAGATCGGCACCATGGTCGGGTCGCCGATGCCGAACAGGGCGGAGCGTGACAGCACGGCGGCGAACGCCTGGGTGTCGCCGCCGGCCGCGCTCACGTCGAGGTGGAGGCCCTGCTTCTCGAAGTAGCCGGCGGCCTGCCCGACGTAGAGGTTGATGTAGCCGAGGTTGTGCACGGCCTCCGTGAAGCTCACCTCCGTGACCGCGCGCGCGATCCGCGGCGTGAACAGCAGCGCCGCGCTGCCGGCCGCGCCCAGCAGGGCGGTGCGGCGGGACGGCATGGAGACGGCGGACGGGGACGCGAGGCGTGTCATGTAGGCCTTCTCCGCAATTGCATCCGAGGGACGGCACCCGGGAACGCTGCGGTGGGAACGTCGCAGCACGGTTTGCGAAGCAAGAACGATACCACCGGCCACGCCTTGGCTGGCAGCGTTTCAGCCCCTATGCCGGCACCGCAGCGCGTCCGCGCTGCAGTACCAGGGCCTGTCAGCCCAGCGCGGACGCCACGACCGCCGCCGCCTTGGCGTAGGGGGCGTAGAAGGCGTCCACGTGGTCCCCCGTGCCGCGCACCACCACCCCGCGCTGGTTGGAGAACTCCCGGAAGCCCTCCACGCCGTGGTGCCGCCCCATGCCGCTCATGCCGACGCCGCCGAACGCCAGGGACGGCAGGGCGCCCTGGAGGGCGCAGGTGTTGACCGCGGCGCCGCCCGAGACGACCTGGGAGAGGATGCGGTCCACGCCCGCCTGGTCGTCGCCGAAGACGTAGAAGCCGAGCGGGCGCTCCCCGGCGTTGATGCTTGCGACCGCCTCCTCCACGTCGTCATACGGCACCACCGGCAGGATCGGCCCGAAGATCTCCTCCTTCATGATCCGCAGGTCGGGCGCCGGGTCCACCACGAGGGAGATCGGCATGCGGCGCGTTTCGCGGTCAACCCGGCCGTTCGGCTCGAGCTCCACGACCTGGCTTTGCCGGTCCCGCGCTTCCTGCAGCATGTCGGTGATGCGGTCCATGTGGCGGAGCGAGATGATGCCGGTGCAATCGTCGCTCTGCGAGTAGTCCGGAACCCGCTGCATGAACTCCTTGGCGAGGCCCACGAAGCGGTCCACGTCGGGCCGGGGGACGAGGCAGTAGTCCACGGAGATGCACATCTGCCCGTTCTTCACCGTCTTGGTGCCCATGACGGACTCGACGTTGGCCGCGTTGACCGAACCCGGCGTCAGCAAGGCCGGGCACTTGCCGCCCAGCTCAAGCGTCACCGGCGTCAGGTTGGCCGCCGCCGCCCGCATCACCTGCCGGCCGACGTCGGGGCTGCCGGTGTAGAGCAGGTGGTTCCACGGCACGTCCGAGAAGGCGCGGGCGAGGCCCAGGCCGCCGACCGCGACGTAGACCAGCGTCGGGTCGAAGGTGTCCTCGACCATCTCGCGCAGCAGCGCCGCCGAGGCGGGGGTGTAGTCGGACGGCTTGACGATCACGCGGTTCCCTGCCGCCAGCATCTCGACCATCGGGCCGACCGACAGGTCAAAGGGGAAGTTCCAGGGAACGATGTTGCCGATCACGCCCTTCGGCTGGCTTTGGATGTAGGCCTGCGCGGTGCCCAGCATGGCGGGATCGGCCTCGCGCGGCATGGGCCGCATCCAGTCCTCGAGCTTGCTCAGGACGTACTGCGCCCGCGCGACGGGACCCAGCACCTCGATGAGGTCGGACGCCGCCGCGGGGTGGGAGCCGAAGTCCTCGTTCAGCGCGGTCCTGATGCGTTCGCGGTGCTTGAGCAGCATGCCCACGAGCTTGCCGACCCGCGCGCGGCGCTCCTCCAGGCTGGGAAAGCGGTCCGCGTGGAAGGCGGCGCGCTGCGCCTCGAACGCCGCGTGGAGGGCCGCGATGGCCGCCTCATCGTCCGCCGGGTTGGTCCCGAACACCTCTGCCGGTCCCTCAAGTATCGACATCCGCCTTCCTCCTTTTCGAGGAACGTAGCAGCTTGGCGCGGCAGGGGCTATGGGTATCGCCATGGGCGTGGGCCGCCCCTGGGGCAACCCGGCGGGCGCGGCATCAGGCACAAGAGCATCAGGCATAGGGAGGATGGGTTGGGAAGATTGATCACCTCGGCGGAGGGGGCCTACGCCTACCCCCTCCTGGTCAAGCAGCTCCTCCGCAACGCGCTGGTGCAGGCGGGGGAGCAGGAGATCGTCTACCGCGACCTCCGCCGCCTCACCTATGCCGAGTTCGGGCGCCGGGTCAGCCGGCTCGCCAGCGCCTTGCGGGACCGCCTGGGCGTCATGCCCGGCGACACCGTCGGCATCATGGACTGGGACAGCAACCGGTTCCTTGAAACCCTGTTCGCGGTGCCGATGATGGGCGCGGTGCTGCAAACGGTGAACGTCCGGCTGTCGCCCGAGCAGGTCGCCTGGACGATCAACCACGCCGGCGCCTCGGTACTCCTGGTCAACGAGGAGTTCGCGGGCCTGCTCGCCGAGATCAGGCCGCACCTCAGCACAGCCAGGCGGTTCGTGGTCATGCGGGACGCCGCCGGCGGCGCGGGGGCCGGCGACGCCGAGTACGAGGCGCTGCTGGCCGCCGGGCGCGAGGACTACGACTTCCCCGACTTCGACGAGGACACGCAGGCGACCACGTTCTACACGACCGGCACCACCGGCGAGCCGAAGGGCGTCTACTTCAGCCATCGGCAGGTCGTGCTGCACAGCATGGCCCTGCTCGCGCAGCTGGGCCTCGGCTCCCACAAGGGATGGCTCGGGCGCGACACCGTCTACATGCCGATCACGCCCATGTTCCACGTCCATGCCTGGGGGCTTCCCTGGGCCTTGACCGCCGCGGGGGTGAAGCAGGTGTACCCCGGCCGCTACGAGCCTGCGACGCTGCTGCGGCTGATCCGGACGGAGGGCGTCACCTTCTCGCACTGCGTGCCGACGATCCTGCAGATGCTGCTCACGGCCCCGGACAGCCAGGCGACGGACTTGTCGAAGCTGACGATGGCCGTCGGCGGGTCCGCCATGCCGGCCAGCCTGGCGGCCCAGGCGGTGGCCCGGGGCATGGACGCTTACGCCGGGTTCGGCATGTCCGAGACCGGGCCGGTGCTGACGATGTCCCAACTGACCCGGGCGGAGCTTGCCCTGGACCCCAGCCGGCAGGTGGAGCTGCGCACGGAGGTCGGCCCCCCGAACCTGCTCGTCGAGATACGGGTCGTGGACGGCGCCATGAACGACGTGCCGCACGACGGCGTCTCGACGGGGGAGATGGTCGTGCGGGCGCCCTGGCTGACCCAGGGCTACCACGCCAACCCCGAAGCGTCGCGGCAGCTTTGGGCCGGCGGCTTCCTCCACACGGGGGATTTGGCGTCGATCGCGCCCTCCGGCCGCATCCGGATCAGGGACCGGATCAAGGACGTGGTGAAGACGGGCGGCGAATGGGTGTCGTCCATCCTGCTGGAGGACCTGATCTCGCGGGCCGGGGGCGTGTCGCAGGTCGCGGTCATCGGGGTCGAGGACGCGAAGTGGGGGGAGCGCCCGCTGGCCGTCGTGGTGCCGGACCCAGCCGGCGTCCCGCCGAAGACGGCGGAGCTGCAGCGGCACCTGCAAGCGTTCGTGGAGGAGGGCGTCATCCCGAGATACGCGGTCCCCGAACGGTTCGTGTTCGCAGCAGGCCTGCCCAAGACGAGCGTCGGCAAGATCGACAAGAAGCAGTTGCGGCTGGCGTACGGAGCCATCCCCCCCACCTAATACCAGTCGCTTTTTGAGGCGACTGGTATCAGAGTCGTTTTTGGCGCGCGGCCTCAGCCGCAAACGTTTCGCGTTTCGGCGATCCCACCAACCCCGCGCGCGTACCGGTTAGCCCAAAGGGCTGCCGGTATAGGCCAAGCCCCCACGGAGAGCCACGATGGAATTCGCCTTCTCGGACAAGGTCCAGCGGCTGCAGGCCCGCCTGCTCGCGTTCATGGAAGAGCACGTCCACCCCAACGAGCCGACCTACGACGCCCAGCTCGCCGGAGCCGCGGACCGCTGGCAGCCGGTGCCGGTCGTGCAGGAGCTGAAGCAGCTCGCCAAGCGCGAAGGGCTGTGGAACCTGTTCCTCGCGCACAGCAGCCGCGGCGCCGGGCTGACCAACCTCGAATACGCGCCGCTGGCGGAGGTCATGGGCCGGGTCCACTGGTCGTCGGAGGTGTTCAACTGCTCGGCGCCCGACACCGGCAACATGGAAACGCTGGAGCTGTACGGCACGGAAGAGCAGAAGTCGCGCTGGCTCGCGCCGCTGTTGGAGGGCGACATCCGCTCGGCCTTCTGCATGACCGAGCCCGACGTCGCCTCCTCCGACGCGACCAACATCGAGACGCGGATCGAGCGGCGCGGCGGCGAGTACGTGATCAACGGCCGCAAGTGGTGGTCCTCCGGCGCCGGGGACCCACGCTGCGCGGTCCTGATCGTCATGGGCAAGTCCGACCCGGCCAACGCGGACAAGCACCGCCAGCAGTCCATGGTCCTGGTGCCGCGCGACGCGCCGGGCGTCACGGTCCGCCGCACGCTGCCGGTGTTCGGCTACGACGACGCGCCGCACGGCCACGCGGAGATCACCTTCGAGGACGTGCGCGCGCCGGCGGAGAGCATCCTGCTGGGCGAGGGCCGCGGCTTCGAGATCGCGCAGGGGCGCCTCGGCCCCGGGCGCATCCACCACTGCATGCGGACCATCGGCCTGGCGGAGCGCGCGCTGGAGATGATGTGCCGGCGCTCGCTGCTGCGCCACCCGTTCGGCAAGCCGCTGGCGGACCAGGGCGTCACGGTGGAGCGGATCGCCAACAGCCGCATCATGATCGACCAGTGCCGCCTCCTGGTGCTGCACGCGGCCTGGAAGATGGACACGGTGGGCAACAAGGCGGCGCGTCGCGAGATCGCCGAGATCAAGGTGTCCGTCCCGAACATGGCCTGCCAGGTGGTGGACTGGGCGGTGCAGATGCACGGCGGCGCCGGCGTGTCGGACGATTTCGGCCTGGCGAAGATGTATGCCAACGCCCGCGTCATGCGGATCGTGGACGGGCCGGACGAGGTGCACCGGCATCAGCTCGGCCGGCTGGAGCTGGCGAAATACCGTCCGGCGCGTCCGAACAGCCTGGCTGCCGAGTAGGCGGCCCGCCATTTCCTGGGGGAAGACCACGAACGCATGGCATTGAATGATCTGGGCGGGCGGCGGGTCCTGGTCACGGGCGCCGCGTCGGGCATCGGCCATGAGACGGCGCTCGCCTTTGCCCGGGAGGGCGCCGACATCCTGGCGGTTGACCTCGACGAGGCGCGGCTGGCGGACACGTCGCGGCTGGTGGGCGAGGCGGGCCGCCGCTGCACCGCGCTCGGGTGCGACGTGGCGGACGCCGGCGCGGTCGAGGCGCTCGCGGCACGGGTGATGGCCGAGGCCGGGCCGCCGGACGTGGTGGTGAACAACGCAGGCGTCGGCTTCCTCGGCCCGTTCCTGGACACGCCGCTGGAGGCCTGGACCCACGTGATGGGCGTGAACCTGATGGGGGTCGTCCATGTCAGCCGGGCGTTCCTGCCCGGGATGATCGCCGCGGGCGGGCCGCGGCACCTGGTCAACGTCGCGTCCGCCGCGGGCCTCAGCTCGGTGCCGAACCTCAGCGCCTACTCGGCCTCGAAGCACGCGGTGATGGGGCTTTCGGATGCGCTCGCGATGGAGCTGGCGCAGACGGGCGTCGGCGTGACGGCCGTGTGCCCCGGCATCATCAACACGCCGATCATCCGCAACCGCCGCGGGGTGGCGACGAGCGTGCCCGAATCGGCGCTGGACCGGCTTGACCGGCAATACCGGGCAAAGGGCGCGCACCCGTCGCTGGTCGGGGCGCGGATCGTGCGCGCGGTCAAGCGCGGGGAGGACATCGTGCTGGTCGGCCCGAGCGCCGCCACCGTGTTCCACGGGCGCCGCGTGTCACGGACCCTGCTGCGGAAAGCCGGCATGTCCGGCGCGAAGCAGCTTGGCTACATGTGGTAGGCTGGGCGAGGGTCGGCCCACCCCCCCGCCTTCCCACGCCGCAGGAGCGCCCGCGCGCCGGCCGGCGCGCGGGGCACGAGGCTGTCCAGCATGAGGAACTCGTCCGGGCTGTGCGCCTTCCCGCCGACCGGCCCCACCGCGCACAGCGTCGGCGTGCCGACGCCCGCGGTGAAGCCGCTGTCGGCGCAGCCGCCGGCGAACTCGCCCTCGACGGCCAGCCCGCTGGCGGCGGCGCTGTCTACGTACAGGTCGAACAGGCGTCGGGCGGCGGCAGTCTGCGCCAAGGGCAGGAACTCGCCCTTGACTGTCAGCGTGGCCGTGGCGCCGGGGACCGTGCTGTGCCCGATGATGGCGCCGATCCGGGCCATGATCTCGTCGCGGTCCACAGGCTCGACATAGCGCAGGTCGATCTGCCCTTCGGCCCAGGGCGCCACGGTGTTGACGCTTTGACCGCCGCTGACCAGGCCGACGTTGAGGGTGACGCCGCGGCCGAGGTCGGTCAGCGCGTGGATGGCCGTGATCTTGTGCGCCAGCTCGCCGATGGCGCTGATGCCGTCCGTGAAGGCGCCGCCGGAGTGGGCGGCCTTGCCGGTCACGCGCATGGCCATGAACACGCCGCCCTTGCGCCCGGTGACGACGTTGCCGGTGGCGCGGCCCGGCTCGCTGTTGAACACGGCGCGGGCATGCCGGGCCTCGTTCTCGATGACGGGACGGCCTTCGGGGCTGCCGATCTCCTCGTCCCCGGTGAACAGGCCCACGAGCGGCGCCGGGCTGCCGCCGAACCGGGCGAAGGCGGCCAGCACGAAGCAGTTCATCACCAGCCCGGCCTTCATGTCGGCGACGCCCGGCCCATAGGCGACGCCGTCCCGGACCGTGAAGGGGCGGCGCCCGGCCTCCCCTGCCGGGAACACCGTGTCCCGGTGGCCCATGAGCACGATGTTGTCGGGGCCGTTGCGCCGCGGGCCATCCCACGGCACGGCGGCGCGCAGGCAGTCGCCGTGCCGGCTTTGCGGCAGGCGCTCGACCGGGATGCCGTGCCCCTGGAGGAACCGCTCGGCCACCGCGCCCACCGCGTCGATGCCGGGCTTGTCGTAGCTGCCGCTGTCGATGTCCACCATCTCCCGCAGCAGGGCGGTCATTGCGTCCTGCTGGGTGGCGAGCCAGGCGGTGATGGCCGTTTCAGGAGCCTGGGCGTTCATGCGGGACTCTCCGACAAGGGTTTGGACG
>CAXUJE010000008.1:0-39256 GCA_964251035.1 uncultured Acetobacteraceae bacterium | reverse complement strand
CTTGAAACGCCGCTCGACGCCGCGCTGCAGGCGGGGCGCGCCTTGCCGGCCCTGGGCTGGTCGGGCCGCCTGGACGGCAGCGAGGCGCCGGCCAACCCGTTTGAGGCGTTCCTGCGCTTGGCCCGCGGCCAGGTGCTGGCTCGGCTGACCCGGGAGGCCGAGGCGGGCGGGCGCGGCAGCCTCGAATGCGAGCTTTACCCCGTTGCCCCGGGCCTGCCCGACGCGGCGGCGCTGCTGGGCCGCGCGCTGGCCCGCATCGCCGAACCGCTCAAGACCCTGGTGCAGCGCCTGGGCCAGAAGCTGGAGGATGAGTCGGAGGAGCTTGAAACCGCCCAGCGCAACCGGATCGAGGCGGCGCGGCGTTCGATCAAGCGCCGGGCGATCGACCGGCTGGCGGCGTGGACGGCCATGCTGGACGCCGTCGGCGCCCTGGCGCCGGAGCCGGGCACCCGGCCGCAGCACGTGCACACCCTGCACCTCGACCGGCGAGACGGCGTGGACCGCGATATCGGGCTGCATCGGCATTGGCTTGACCCCACCATGCCGTTCGCGCAGGTGCTGGCAACGCCGGCGCACGGCTTGCTGATCACCTCCGCCACGCTGCGGGACGGAGGGGATGGCGAGGCAGGATGGCCCGCGGCGGAGGCGCGGGTGGGCGCCGGGTATCTGCCCTCCCCGCCCCTGCGTGTTTCGGTCGCAAGCCCGTTCGACTATGCCGCGCAGACCAGGGCCTTCATCGTGACCGACCTGGCGCCCGGCGACCCCGGCGCGCTCGCCGCCGCATACCGCGCGCTGTTCCTGGCGTCCGGCGGCGGGGCCTTGGGGCTGTTCACCGCCATCCAGCGGCTGCGGGCCGTGCATGCCCGCATCGCGCCGGAGCTTGAGGCGGCGGGCATCCCGCTGCTCGCGCAGCATGTGGACGCGATGGACAACGCGACGCTCGTGGACGTGTTCCGGACCGAGCTTGACAGCTGCCTGTTGGGCACCGACGCGATGCGGGACGGCGTCGATGTGCCGGGCCGCGCGCTGCGGCTGGTGGTGTTCGAGCGGGTGCCCTGGCCCCGCCCGGACATCCTGCACCGCGAGCGCCGGGCGCACCTGTCGGACGGCGATCCCAAGGGCTACGACGACAGCAAGGCCCGGCTGCGGCTGCGCCAGGCTTTCGGCCGGCTGGTGCGGTCCGCGACCGACCGTGGCGTGTTCGTGCTGCTGGACCGCCGCGCCCCGTCCCGCCTGCTCACCGCCTTTCCGCCCGGCGTGGAAGTGCAGCGCGTGGGCCTGGCCGAAGCGGTGGCGCAGACGCGGGCGTTCCTGGAGCCGGCCATCACGCAGCCGTAGTTTTGCGTCGCGGGCGGGCTGGGTTAGGTTGGTGCGGCACAACAGGGAACAAAGCATGCTCGTCCGAACCGGACTGGACGCCCAGGAAGCGCTGGTTTGTACCATGGTGCTCGTTGCCGCCGCGGATGGCGCGATCACCGACCGGGAGATCGGCGTGATGGCAGGCCTGGTGCAAACCTTGCCGGTGTTCCAGGACTTCAGCAGCGAGCACCTGGAGTTCGCATCCAACGCGGCAGTGGCCCTGCTGGAGGAGGACGAAGGGCTGGCCCATGCCGGCACGATGATCAGGGCCGCGCTGGAGCCGCGGCTGCGCGAAACCGCCTACGCCCTGGCGTGCGAAGTCGTCGCGGCCAACCGCGCCATGAACCAGGCGGTGCTCCGCATGCTGGAACTCGTGATGGGCGAGTTGCGGCTGGAGCCGCTGGTGGCCGCGGCGATCGAGCGCGGGGTCAGGGCACGGCATCAGACGATTGAACGGGCGGATTAGCGGCGATGCCGGCCTACCTGGTTGCCCAGATCGACGTGCATGATCCGGCGGAGTTCGAGGAATACCGCGCCCGCGTCACGCAGGTCGTCGAGGCATACGGCGGGCGGTACGTGGTCCGCACGGACCAATTGGAGCCGCTGGAAGGTGCGAAGCCGAGGGGCCGCCTGATCATCCTGGAGTTCCCGTCCATGGATGCCGCGCGGAGCTTCTACCGCAGCGCCGACTATGCGCCGCTGCTGCGGCAGCGACTGGCCAGCGCAGCGTCCGACATCGTGTTGGCCGAGGGCTGCATCCCGGGCTAGGCCGCTTTTCAGGTCAGCAGGCGGCTTCGCAGCTGCGGGAACAGGACAGGCATTGGCGCGTTGTCGGCAAAACCATGGAGCGGCAGCATGAGCGGAACGGGCGATGCGAAGGCGGGACCAGAACACGAGGCAGCGGTCCATGAAGTCCAGGGCGTGTTCCCGGATGATGCCACGATGCAGAGCGCGTTGTCGCAACTGACCCTGGCGGGATACGACCGGGCCGACTTCAGCTTGCCGGAGGAACAATCCGCAAATGAGGTCGCGACTCCCAACGAAAGCGCCGACCCGGCCACGGACGACGCGGACAAGCGGCAGTTGCGGACGATGGGCACGAGCATGGCGGGTTATGCCGGCGCCGTGGCAGCCGCCGGGGTGACGCTCGCCACAGGCGGCGCTGCGGGGTTGGCCGTGGCCGCGGCTGCGGCCATCGGGGTCGGCACGGGAGCAACGGCGAACGCAGCCGGGCAGGCGGCGGACAACGCGCAGGTTGAAGCACGCAACCAGCGTGGCCGTGAAGGCCGGCTCATCTTGGCCGTGCGCACGACCACCCCTGACCAGGTCAGCCAGGTGACGGGCCTCATGCAGCAGGCCGGCGCATTGAGAGCCGAGCCAGTGACGCGCACCGACCAGGCGCTTACCGCTGGCGTCAGCTCAGCAAGTTGGACCGGGGAATAAACCCGGTCCAAACCGCCGAGACCGGCATGACAACCAAAGGGTCGGGCTGCCTGGCGACAAGCGGCCCGACGCCAAAGGGATTCTCTGGTTTAGGCGAGCTTCAGGTTGGTCGCGGCGGCTTTGCCACGCTCCATCGCGACCTCATAGCTGACCTTCTGACCGTCATTCAAGCCGTTTAAACCGGCTGCTTGGACGGCGGTGATGTGCACGAACACGTCCTTGCTGCCGTCCTGCGGCATGATGAAGCCGAAGCCCTTGGTGGCGTTGAACCACTTTACGGTGCCGATAGCCATTCGCACTTAACTCCTGGGACGCACGGCCGACCGTGCGGTGGTTGGGTCGATTGAACTGACGCCAAGCGGCTTCAATTCGGCAAGCTTGTCGTTGACTACGCGAGCTTCAGGTTCGTGGCGGCGGCCTTGCCACGTTCCATGACCACCTCGTAGCTGATGTTTTGACCTTCATCCAAGCCGCGCAGGCCAGCCGCCTGGACCGCGGTAATGTGTACGAACACGTCCTTGCCGCCATCCTGGGGCATGATAAAGCCAAAGCCCTTGGTGGTGTTGAACCATTTCACTGTGCCGGTCGCCATAACTGCGTCGCTCTCCGTCTTTGCTGCATGCAACAGCGCAAGCAGCGAGACAATCGGGCCTTTAGACGGCTTGTGGGCACCCGAGGATAGCGGAGGCGCAGCAAGGCTAGTCAAAAACACGACTGATTTGTTATGGGCGCAGAAAGCGCTTGTTGTGTCAATTGAAACGAGATGACACTGCGGGCTGTTTTGGCGGCGCGGGCCAGCCAAGGCCGCCCTCCAACCCGGCTTCTCCCACACCTGCTTGAAAAAAGGGGCGGACCCTACGATCCGCCCCCTGTTTCGCTGGCGCAATGTTGGCTGGGCTTAGAAATCCATGTCGCCCATGCCGCCCATTCCACCCATGCCGCCACCGCCGCCGGGCATCCCGCCAGCCGGCTTCTTCTCCGGACGCTCGGCAATCATGGCTTCCGTGGTGATCAGCAGGCTGGCGACCGAGGCCGCATCCTGCAGCGCCGTGCGCACGACCTTGGTCGGGTCGATGATGCCGGCGGAAACCATGTCCTTGAACTCGGCGCTCTGCGCGTCGAAGCCGAAGTTGTAGTCGCCGTTCTCCAGCACCTTGCCGGCGATCACCGCGCCGTCCTCCCCGGCGTTCTCCGCGATCTGGCGGAGCGGGGTCTGCACCGCCTTGCGCACGATCTCGATGCCGAAGCGCTGGTCCTCATTCTCGAACTTCAACTGCGCGAGGATCAGGCTGGCGCGGGCCAGCGCCACGCCGCCGCCGGGCACGATGCCCTCCTCGACCGCCGCGCGGGTGGCATGCAGCGCGTCGTCCACCCGGTCCTTGCGCTCCTTCACTTCCACCTCGGTCGAACCGCCAACGCGGATCACCGCGACGCCGCCGGCGAGCTTGGCCAGGCGTTCCTGCAGCTTCTCCTTGTCGTAGTCGCTGGTCGTCTCCTCGACCTGCGCGCGGATCTGGTTGCAGCGCCCCTTGATGTCGTCCGCCGAGCCGGCGCCCTCCACCACGGTCGTGTTCTCCTTCTCGATCAGCACGCGCTTCGCGCGGCCGAGCATCTGGAGCGTCACGTTCTCAAGCTTGATGCCGAGATCCTCGCTGATGACCTGGCCGCCCGTGAGGATCGCGATGTCTTCCAGCATCGCCTTGCGCCGGTCGCCGAAGCCCGGCGCCTTCACCGCCGCGACCTTCAAGCCGCCGCGCAGCTTGTTCACGACCAGCGTCGCCAACGCCTCGCCCTCGATGTCCTCGGCGATGATCAGCAGCGGACGGCTCGACTGCACCACGGCCTCAAGCAGCGGCAGGAGCGCCTGCAGGCCCGACAGCTTCTTCTCGTGGATCAGGATGTAGGGGTTGTCGAGATCGACCGTCATCTTCTCGGCGTTGGTGATGAAGTACGGGCTGAGGTAGCCGCGGTCGAACTGCATGCCTTCCACGACCTCAAGCTCGGTCTCCATGCCCTTGGCCTCCTCGACGGTGATGACACCCTCGTTGCCGACCTTCTGCATGGCTTCCGAGATCATGCGACCGATCTCGGACTCGCCGTTGGCGGAGATGGTGCCGACCTGCGCCGTCTCGGATTCGGTGGTGATCTTGCGGGTGCGGTCCTTCAGTTCGGCCACGATGGCAGACACGGCGGCATCGACGCCACGCTTCAGGTCCATCGGGTTCAGCCCGGCGGCCACGCCCTTGGCGCCCTCGCGCACGATGGCCTGGGCCAGCACCGTCGCGGTGGTGGTGCCGTCGCCGGCGATGTCGTTGGTCTTGGTCGCCACCTCGCGCAGCATCTGCGCGCCCATGTTCTCAAACTTGTCGGCCAGCTCGATTTCCTTGGCGACCGTCACGCCGTCCTTGGTGATGCGCGGCGCGCCGAAGCTCTTATCGATCACCACGTTGCGGCCCTTCGGCCCCAGCGTCACCTTCACGGCGTCGGCGAGCACATCCACGCCACGCAGCATGCGCTGACGGGCGTCACCGCTGAACCGTACGTCTTTAGCAGCCATATCGTATGATCCTTAATCTGTTGGGTCTTGCGTCAGGGTGGCTCAAGCAGCCTTGGCGGACGCCGTGGGGGCCTCGATGATGCCCATGATGTCGCTCTCCTTCATGATCAGGAGCTCCTCGCCATCCAGCTTCACCTCGGTGCCCGACCACTTGCCGAACAGCACGCGGTCGCCAGCCTTGACGTCCAACGCCACGATGGCGCCCTGCTCGTTGCGTGCGCCGGGGCCGGCTGCGATCACTTCGCCCTCCATCGGCTTCTCCTTGGCCGTGTCGGGGATGATGATCCCGCCGGCGGACTTCTCCTCGGCGGTGATGCGCCGGACCACGATCCGGTCGTGCAGCGGACGGAACTTCATGTGGGATCGCCTCCTATCAAAAGCCCGGACAAGCGGGCGTTAGCACTCTCAAGCCGAGAGTGCCAGCCATCTAGAGGCTGCGTCCGGCGAAGTCAAGAGTGGAGCAGCATTCGGGCATGGTGAGTGCCAAACTGCTGACAACACTGACTTTTTCCTTTCACATTCCCTTGCATTCTGAAACGCTTGCGTAGCGGCCCAGGTCGGCAAAGCCGCTGTGTCGTATGCCCCGATCAACATCCAGACGTCAGGAGTCCTGCATGACCTTGGGACTACAGCTCAAAGACTACCGGCTCACCACCGCTGAGATCCTCTACTTCCTGCCGGACCATCCTGGCCTATTGCAGACGTTCATTTGGCAGGAACTCGACCTGGCTCCACGCTTCCCGGCCCTGCGCCGCTTCCTGGAGTTCTGGCAACGCGAGCTGGACGGCCCTCTCCATTCCATCCGCATTGCGACTGGCGGGTCGGTTGGCCCGGCGTCGGTGCGGCACATGCCTCATATGCTTCACCTGCACTGAGCTTGCGGCGCCCACCTTACGGTACGGACCGTCGGCGCGCCAGCGCCAGCCCGAGCGCGACGGAAAGCACCAGAAGCACGACAGCCAACGCGACCTGCGCGCCCTGCGACACCCGCACGCCGCCGCCCAAAAGGGCGAACACCGCGGTTTGCGGCACGTAACCCAGCGCCGAGGCCGCCAGGAACGGCCCGGCCGCGACGCCCGACACGCCGGCCAGCAAGTTGAGGAGCAGATTATTGCCGACCGGCAGCAAACGCAGCGTCAGGGTTGCGGCGAAAGCGTTGGCACGGAGGAAACGGCTCAGCCGCTCAAGCCGCCCGCCGCGGCGCGCCAGCCAACGGGCTGCCCACGCCCGTGCCACCCAACGCGCCCAGTAGAAATTTCCTATGCACCCCAGGACTTCCGCCAGCAGTGCCAGCGTCGCGCCCGGCCAGAAGCCAAAGGCCAAGCCGCCGGCATAGGCGACCACCTGCCGCGGAATGCCCACGGCGCAGGAGGCGGCGGCGATGGCCACGAACCCCAACGGGCCGCGCTGTCCCGCCGCCGCGACCCCGGCATCCAATCCCAAGCGCCGCAATGCCAGCCCGGCCAATACCAGGCTGAGCAGCAGAAGCGCCGGACGGCCCGCCACGGCGGACAATGACGAGATACGTTGCCGAACGCTGGCTGACACTCCATCTCCAGAAGGGCGCCGCTGGGGCGGGTTTCGAACGGGTTTGACCGGGGCCGGCCATGCGATTTGCCGAAGGGCTGGCGTGGCTTCATAGTTTGATCACGGTTTAGAGGCTAGAGTTCAGAAATGCCGCTTGACGCTACGCCCTCCGTCGCCCTGCCGCACGCCGATGTGCGCATGCACCAGGCACGTGCCGTCGCGGCGTGGCTGTTCGGGACGTGCGCCATGCTGCTGGTCATGGTGTCGCTGGGCGGCGCCACGCGCCTGACGGGATCGGGGCTTTCGATCATGGAGTGGAAGCCCCTCATGGGCGCTCTGCCCCCCTTGTCGGATGCGGAGTGGCAGCGGCTTTACCGGCTGTACCAGCAGATTCCGCAATACGCCCTGGTCAACCAGGGATTTGGGCTTGAAGGCTTCAAGCACATCTTCTGGCTGGAGTGGACGCATCGCCTTTGGGGCCGGCTGATCGGATTGGCATTCCTTGGGCCGTTGGTTTGGTTCGCGGTGCGGGGGGCGATCGACCGGCCGCTGGCGTGGCGATTGGGCCTGCTGTTCCTGCTGGGCGGGTTGCAGGGCGCCATCGGCTGGTTCATGGTCGCCAGCGGCTTCGCAGCGGACAGCACGGCCGTTTCGCCGTACCGGCTGGTGGTGCATCTGGCCATGGCGCTCACGCTGTATGCCGCGATCTTCTGGACGGCGCTGACGCTTTGGCAACAGGGGGCGGTCCCTGCACCGGTTGGCCCGCGCGTCCGGGGCCTGCGAGCCTTGATTGCCGGGACCTGCGGTGCAGTCGCCTTGACCATCGTGGCCGGCGGCTTCGTGGCCGGGCTGCACGCCGGCCTGACCTACAATTCCTTTCCGCTCATGGACGGCTCCCTGGTGCCCGTGGGCGTCGCGCAGTTGCAGCCGTTGTTGCGCAACCTGACAGAAAACGTTGCGACCGTGCAGTTCGACCATCGGCTGCTTGCAACCGTCACAGCGCTCCTGGCCTCCGCGACGCTGATTGCCGGGCTGCGCGGCGGCGTCACGGGGCGGCTGCGGACAGCCCTGCTCATGCTTGGCTTGGCGGTGCTGGGCCAATATGCCCTGGGGGTCACGACGCTGCTCTGGGTCGTGCCGGTTGCCTTGGGCACGGCGCACCAGGCCATGGCGGTCCTTGTGCTGACCGCGGCGTTGGCAGCGCTGCACGCCGGGCGCGGCCAAGCTGCGTTCTCGACCGCCAATGCCAGGATCTTGGCTCCGCATTGAACGAGCCGAAGCGCTCGCGCCATGCCATTGCCCGCTGACGTGTTTGAAGGATGTTTGATGACCCAGCTTGCTCCCAGTCCTATCGCCGCGACGGACGCCCTGTTCTTCGAACGGCCCGGCGCAGCCCTTGACCGGTCGGCCGCCGAGCGCATCGTGGGTGGTGCCCTGACCGGCATGGATGACGGCGAGCTGTTCCTGGAATACCGGGAAAGCGAGCAACTGAGCCTGGACGACGGCCGTATCCGCAGCGCTGGGTTCGACACGCAGCTCGGATTCGGATTGCGCGCGATGCTGGGCGAGGAGGCCGGGTATGCCCATGCCGGGGAGCTTTCGGCGGACGCGCTGGGCCGGGCCGCAACGACGGTTTCGGCCGTGCGTGCCGGCCGGTCCGGCACGGCGGCAGCCGCCCCGCGGTCCAGCAACGCCCGGCTGTACTCGGACGCCAACCCGCTGACGGACACCAAGTTTCCGGACCGGACAGTGACGCTCAGCGAGATCGACGCCTATGCGCGCGGCCGGGACCCACGGGTCAAGCAGGTCATGGCGTCGCTGTTCGGCGAGTGGCAGGCGGTCCAGGTGTTGCGCGCGGACGGCACGCGGGCGGCCGACTTGCGCCCGCTGGTCCGGCTCAACGTGTCGGTCGTGGTGGAGCAGGACGGGCGGCGCGAAAGCGGCACCTTCGGCGCCGGCGGACGGCATGGCTATGGGCGCCTGCTCGACGGCGCTTTCTGGCGCGGCGCGGTGGACGAGGCGCTGCGCCAGGCCCTGGTCAACCTGGACAGCCGCCCGGCGCCGGCCGGGGAGATGCCCGTGGTGCTCGGCCCCGGCTGGCCCGGCATACTGCTGCACGAGGCCATCGGGCATGGACTGGAGGGGGATTTCAACCGCAAGAAGACCTCGGCGTTCGCCGGGCTGCTCGGGCAGCGGATCGCCAGCCCCGGCGTCACCGTCGTGGATGACGGCACCCTGCCGGACCGGCGGGGGAGCCTGACGGTGGACGACGAGGGCACGCCGTCCGGGCGCACCGTCATGATCGAGAACGGCGTGCTGACCGGCTTCATCCAGGACCGGCTGAACGCCCGGCTGATGGGCGTGCCGGCAACGGGCAACGGGCGCCGGCAGAGCTTCGCCCATGCGCCGATGCCGCGGATGACCAACACCGTCATGCTCGGCGGCCCATCAGACCCGGAGGAGATCATCCGCTCCGTGCCGCGTGGCCTGTATGCGGCGAACTTCGGCGGCGGCTCGGTCGACATCACGTCGGGCAAGTTCGTGTTCTCGGCCAGCGAGGCCTACCTGATCGAGGATGGGCGCATCACCAGCCCGGTGAAGGGAGCCACGCTGATCGGCAACGGGCCAGACGCGCTGCTGCAGGTCGACATGGTGGGCAATGATCCCGGCCTCGACTCCGGCATCGGCACCTGCGGCAAGAACGGGCAAGGCGTGCCGGTGGGCGTCGGCCAGCCGACCCTGAAGCTCTCAAGCTTGACCGTCGGTGGAACGGCGACATAGGAGGCGAGGCATGTCGAGCTTCTTGTCGCGCTTCCTGCTCGCCTGCACGATCGCGTCCGCGGCAAAGCTGCCGGCAGAGGCTGCCGACCAGCCCGGTACTTGCCCGGCAGCGCACGTCGCTCCGTTGGTGTTGCCGCGGGTCAAACAGGCTCTCGACCAGAATTCAGAGTTGACAATCGTTGCATTCGGCTCGTCCTCGACGCAGGGCTTGCATTCAAGCAGCATCGCGCAAAGTTACCCGGCAGTCCTGCAGGCGGCGCTGTCAGCCGCCCTCCCTACGGCCCATGTCGCGGTCATCAATCGTGGCATCGGCGGCCAGGACGCGGCCGAGATGGTGCCGCGGATCGAGGCAGACGTGCTGGAGGTGCGCCCCAGCTTGGTGATCTGGCAAGTCGGCGCAAACGGGGCGTTGAAGAACCGGAACCCCGAGGAGTTCAGGCGCCTCGTCATTGACGGCGTCCACACGCTGCGGGACAAGGGAATCGATACCGTGCTCATGGACAACCAACGCGCGCCGCTCATCCTCGCCTCGCCGCTGCACCAGCAGATCGACCAGGTTCTGGTTGACGTGGCGGCGCAAACGGGGACGGGCCTGTTCGACCGCGGCGCGTTGATGGACCAGTGGCAGTTTTCCGGGCATCCCTATAGGGAATTCATCTCGGACGATGGCATCCACCACAACGACCTCGGCTACCGTTGCGTCGCGCAGGCCTTGGCGTCGGCGATCCTGGCGGGATTGAACCCGCCGGCTCCGCCGCTCCGCTCCGCGTCAGCCCGGCGTTAACTCGTCGCCTTGGCGGCGCGCAACCTCGCCCTTGACCGGGGAGGCTTCGGTCACTCCAGCCAACCTCAACCCCCGTGCGGCGTGCTCCCGGTCCTCCATTCGCTCGTAGGGGCTATCCCGAAGGTAGCGTTCGACGCTGAAGCCGGGATCAATGGCGAGCAAACGACGGCGGACCACCGCTGCCTCCTGCATCTGTCCGAGAAAGCCAAGCGCGGCCAAGTAGGGTTCGCACGCGCTGGAAAATGCTGGGTTCATCTCGCTGACATTGCGCCCAGCAATGATGACCGCCTCGTAGTCCCGTTTTGCCAACGCGACAAGGCTGAAGCCCGTGTCGTAATGGAAGGCATGGGGATCAGTGGGCGCAAGCTGCTTGTAGCGCAGCAAGCGGCGCTCGCCCTCCTCCCAATCGCCAAGATAGAGGTGGGCGAGGCCTGACAGCGCCCAGGCCATGGCCAGGTTTGGGTTGAGCGCCAAGGCGCGTTCGTGCAGGGCGATTCCCTCCCGGATACGGCGCTGGAGAGAGGCGCGGACGTGGCCTGCAATCGTCAGCCCCTTGGCATCTTGCGTGTCGAGCGTGACCGCACGCTCCGCATGGTATGCCGCGTCGTTCACCGCCGCGTCACGGTCCCTTGCCCAGCCCTGGCCGACGAGGAGACCAAGCCAGCAGGCATACCAGGCATAGGAGGCCGCGAAGTCGGGCTCAAGCGAGATCGCCTGGCGCAGCCACTGGCCGGACTGCATGAAGTGCTCGCGCTCCAGCCGGCTCAAGCCGGGGAGGGCGCGGAGCAGCAGGTCGTAGGCTGCCGAGTCCGACGACGCCGGCCGTTGCGCAGCACGGCGGCTCTCGATCGCGAGGATTTCCGGGTCGATCTGCGCCACGACCTCAGCCGCGACCTCTTCCTGCAAGGTCAGCAGGTCGCTGGTCTGCCGGTCAAACCGCCTGGCCCACACGATCTGGCTGCCATCGCGCAGGTCGACGAGCCGCAGGGTGATGCGAAGCCGCCGGCCGACGCGCTGGACTAAGCCGTCCAAAGCGAAATCGAGGCCGAACGCCCGGCGCAGCCCCATGTCGTCGCGGCCTCCTTGGACGAACTGCGCGAGCGACCCGCTTGAGACCAGGAATATCCAGCGGACCTTTTGCATTGCCGAGGTGATTTCCTCGGCAAGGCCCAAGGCAAGGTGCGCCTCCGTCTCGTCCGTGCCGACGAGGGTGAGCGGCAGCACGCCGAGCTTGGCCCCCACGCGAGAAGAACCGGCGCGAGGCTCGGGCCGTGGTTCCACAGGCGCCACTGGGGCGGGCGCCGCTGGCCGCGCGGTGCGGCCCGTGCGTATGTCCGCCAGCAGCGTCTGAGTTTCAACGGACGGCGTCGCGTCCAGCAGGTCGGCCAGCACGGCCCGGCACCGGTCATAGGATTGGATCGCCATGCCGCGCTCGCCGCGCTCGGCGTGGGCACGCATCAGCGCCCGCCAGGCGCCTTCATGCGCGCGGTCAATGGACAGGAGCTGCTGGGCGACGACGATCAGCGCCTCGGGCGACCCCTGCTCCAGCAGCAGCGTTTCGCCGACCGAGCGGGCGCGGTCCCGCAGGCGCTCGCGCTCAGTCTGCAGCCAGCCATCGAACGCGGGATCGACACCGTCCAGCTCTTCAAGCAGCTCGCCGTCGAGCAGGGCGAGCGATGCCGGATGGGTCGTGGTGGCACGGAGCACCTCCTCGACATCGACCCAAACGACGCCGGGCCGGAGTACCAAGCTGTCCCGGTTGATCGAAAGCACTTCCTTGCCGACCGGGGTAAGGACTTCCAGCAGGCGATGGATCTCTTGGCGGAGCGAGGCGCGCGCCTGCTCTTCCGGACGCCGGCTCCAGAGCAGTTCAGCCAATCGCGAGCGAAGCACCGGGCGCGGGGCGGACAGCGCAACGATGGCGAGCAAGGCTCTCGTCTTGCGGCCCGGCGGCAAGATACTGTCGCCGTTCGGGGTGGACGCTTCCATTTGGCCGATCAAGCGCAGGCGCACGGCGGCCGGGTCAACGGCATCGGCAACAGCGCGGTTGGCAGCGCGGGACTGGCTGATGATCATTCCCGCATTACCGCTTATCTCACGCATCATTACAAGATGTTTGTAGCAAAAGCGGTAAACTTTTTCACGAACTTGTGTCCGGCTTTGCCAGACCTGACCGGGTTCCTACCTCGTAAAGCGCCGCCTCAGAGAAGATGCACTCCGCGTCACCGCTCCATGCTCCGTGGTAGCGTGAAAGCCAATGCTCGGCCTGGGTCGGCCCGCCATCCAGCATCGGCTCCAGCGGGGCGAGATACGTCGTCTCGTCCTCGCCGGCGGCATTGCATCGGGCGCGGGCGCGCAGGCCGTCCCGGGCGATTGCCGCCATGTCTCGCGCCAAGTCGCGCACCGTCCCGTCGGCCCAGGGCGCATCGAGGGCGAGCCGGGGCACCGCGGCCCGGAGCGCCTGGTACGCCTCCCAAGGGTGCTGGCGGACCAGCGCGTCGGCTGCCGCCAACGCCGCGTCGTCATAGAGGAGGCCCACCCACAGGGCGCTCTGCGCCACCATCATGTCCGGCCGGCCCGCGTCGGCGCCCCGCATTTCCAGGAAACGCTTGACCCGGACGTCGGTGAAGGCCGTCGTCATGTGGTCGGCGAAGTCTCCGACCGTGGCGCGGCCGTTGCCGATATGCGGCCGGCGCCCAGCCATGTACTCACGGAACGACTCGCCAGCAACGTCCTTGTAGGCGTCGTGGCGCTCGATGAAGTACATCGGAACGTCGAGCAGCCACTCGACATAGCGTTCAAAGCCGAAATCCTCGGCGAACATGACGGCCGGCATGCCGGAGCGGTCGGCGTCCGTGTCCGTCCAGACCCGGGCGCGGCTCGACAGGAAACCGCTCGGCTTGCCGTCGACGAAGGGCGAGTTGGCGAACAGAGCAGTGGCGACCGGCTGCAGGGCCAGCGACACACGCAGCTTGCGGGCCATGTCGGCCTCGGACGAGTAGTCGAGGTTCACCTGCACGGTGCACGTCCGCTGCATCATGTCGAGGCCAAGCTGCCCGACGGACGGCATGTAGCGCCGCATGATGGCGTAGCGGCCCTTCGGCATCCACGGCATGTCGGCCCGGCCCAGCGTCGGGTGGTGCCCCAACGGCGCGAAGCCGATGCCGAGCGGGGCCGCGGCCGCGCGCACCGCCTCGATATGGGCGGCAAGCTCGTCCTGCGTTTCGTGCAGGTCCTGCAGCATGCCGCCTGACAGCTCGAACTGCCCAGCCGGCTCCAACGAGACGGAAGCGGTCCGGTGGACCCCCTGCCCCTTTAGGCCGATCGGGGCGCCATGCTCCAGGATGAGCTGCCAACCCTCCGGGTCGGCTGCGGCCAAGCCTTGCAGCACCGCGCGGATGCCGTCCGGCTCATACGGCGGGGGGCGGAGGCTGGACGCCTGATAGCCGAACTTCTCATGCTCCGTGCCGATGCGGTACTCCGACTTCGGCTTGCACCCGGCAGCGATGTAGTCGGCCAACTGCTGGACCGAGCCGATCGGCGTCGTGTCGGCGTCTCCGGGATTGGACATGGCGTGCAGGCATCCTTCATGGCAGGCGGCACACCAATGCCGCGCGCCAGGGTTGTCAAGCGCGGGTCGGAACTCGGGTATTACGCCCGTATCAGGGTGCCGATGCCGCCTTCGGTAAAGAGTTCCAGCAGGCAGGCATGCCCCATGCGGCCGTCCAGGATCACCGCGCCGCGCACGCCCTTGCGGACGGCCTCCACGCAGTTCTCGACCTTGGGGATCATGCCCCCCGAGATCATGCCGTCCGCGATGCCCGCCTCGACCTCGGCCACCGTCATGTCCGGGATCAACTGGCGGTCGGCGTCCAGCACGCCGGCCACGTCCGTCAGCATCAGCAGCCGCTGCGCGCCCAAAGCGCCGGCGATGGCGCCGGCCACCGTGTCGGCATTGATGTTGTAGGTCTGGCCGTCCGCCCCCATGGCAACCGGCGCGATCACCGGGATCAGCCCGGCGCCGGTCAGCGCGTGGATCACCCGGATGTCCACGCTTTCCGGCTCGCCCACGAACCCTAGATCAAGCGCGCGCTCGATGTGGCTGTCGGGGTCGCGCACCGTGCGGGTCAGCTTGCGGGCACGGATCAGGCCGCCGTCCTTGCCGCAGATGCCCACGGCCAAGGCGCCTGCGATGTTGATCAGCCCGGCAATGTGCTTGTTCACCGTGCCCGCCAGCACCATCTCGACGACCTCTACCATGGAGGCATCGGTGACGCGCAGCCCGTCCACGAAGTTGGACCGGATCTCCAGACGCTCCAACATCGCATTGATCTGCGGGCCGCCGCCATGCACCACGACCGGGTTCACGCCGACTTGCTTGAGCAGCGCGATGTCGCGGCCGAACTGCGCGGCCAGGGTCTCGTCCCCCATCGCATGGCCGCCGTATTTCACGACCACCGTGATGCCGGCGTAGCGGCGCAGGTACGGCAACGCCTGTACCAGGATGTCGGCCCGGTCGGCGGCAGCCTTCAGTTGCTCGCGGGTGAGTGCCATGGGGTTCCCTACCGGGGTGGCGCGCATCCGGTCAAGCCGGCAATCCCAGGCCCGCAAGCTCGGCCCGCAACGCTTCCATGCCCAAACCGGTCTCGCCGCTGGTGGTGAACAGCTCCGGATACGCGGCCGGATGCTTGCGGATCAGCGCAGAGACCTCGTCCTGCTTGCGGGCGAGCGGCCCGGCCTTGACGCCGTCGGCCTTGGTGAGCACGAGCTGATAGGTGACTGCCGCCCGGTCCAGCAGGCCCATCACCGCAATGTCCGACGCCTTGATCTCGATCCGGCTGTCCAGGAGCAGGACGACCCGGCGCAGGGTGGGCCGACCGCGCAGGTACTCGAACATCAGCCCTTGCCAATCCTCCTTGACCTCCTTTGCCGCCTGGGCATAGCCATAGCCCGGCATATCGACGAGCGTCAGCCGCCCACCGAGGTCAAAGAAGTTGAGTTGCCGGGTGCGCCCTGGAGTGTTGGAGGCGCGCGCCAGCGACCTGCGCCCGGTCAGGGCGTTCACCAGCGTGGATTTGCCGACATTGGACCGCCCGGCGAACGCCACTTCCGGCAGGCCAGGCTCGGGAAGCTGGTCCAGTCGCTGCGCGGCGTAGAAGAACCGGCACTCGGCGGCGAACAGCAGCCGCCCGGCCTCGATCTGCTCCGGGCTTGGCGCGCTCGGGCCGCCGGCTAGGACCGTGCCATCCGCGGGATCGCGAGCCGGGTCTGGCGCATGATCATCCATTGCTGCGCAATCGTGAGAAGATTGTTCCAACTCCAATAGATCACCAGCCCGGCGGGGAAGCTCGACAGCATGAAGGTAAAGATGATCGGCATGAACTGAAAGAGCCGCGCCTGCACCGGGTCAGGGGGCGGCGGGTTGAGCTTCTGCTGCAGGAACATGGTGACGCCCATGATGAGCGGCCAGACGCCGAGGTGCAGAAGGTGCGAGTAGGCCGCGGGGTCGAACGGAAGCAGGCCGAACAGGTTGAACACGTTCGTCGGATCGACCGCCGAAAGGTCATGGATCCAGCCGAAGAACGGCGCGTGCCGCATCTCGATGGTCACGAAGATCACTTTATAAAGCGAGAAGAAGACCGGAATCTGCACCACCATCGGCAGGCATCCGCTGGCCGGATTGACCTTTTCCGACTTGTACAGGCCCATGATCTCGCCCTGCATCTTGGCCGGGTCCTCTTTGAGGCGCTCGCGAATTTCCTGCATCTTCGGGCCGAGCAGCTTCATCTTGCTCATCGACTTGTAGGACTTGTTGGCCAATGGGAAGAACACCGCCTTGGCGAACACCGTGAAGATCATGATCGCCACGCCGAAGTTGCCGGTCCGGTGATATAGCCAGTCCAGCGCGTAGAAGATCGGCTTGGTCAGCCAGTAGAAATAGCCGAAGTCGATCGCCTTATCGAAATTGGGCAAGCTCAGCTCGTTCTGGTACTGGTCAAGCAACTGCACCACTTTGGCGCCGGCGAACAAGCGCGTCGTGCTGCTGCCCACGGCGCCGGGCCCGACGACCAACGGGTCCCTTGACAGGAAGTCGGCTTGATACCGGTCGCTGTTGTTCTCCGTCAGGTGGCGGAAGCTGGCGACGACCGGCGTGGCTTGGTCGGGGATGAGCGCCGTGAGCCAGTATTTGTCGGTGATCCCGGCCCAGCCGCCCGTGGTGGTCATGTCAAGCGACGCGCCGTGAGTCTTCTCGCTCTCGGTTTTCGCCTTCTGATAGGTCTGTTCCTGCAGGCGCCCCCCCAGCACGCCCAACAAGCCCTCGTGCAGGATGTAGTAGCCCGCGGTCTTGGGCGTGTAGTCGCGGCGGATGCGGGACCAGGGGTGCACGCTGATCGCGGCCCCCCCAGTGTTGCGCACGCGCTGCTCCGCGGTGAACAAATAGTTGGCATCGACCGACAGGGTGATCTCGAACACCTGCCCGGCGCCGCTGTCCCAGGACAGCGTCACCGGCGTGGCCGCTGTCAGCTCGGGCGCAGACGCGGTCCAGACGGCGTCGAGATCCGGGACCTTGATGTCAGGGCTGTCCGCCGTCCAGCCGAACTGCACGTAATAGGGCTGCGGATCGGCGCGTGGCTCCAGCAGGCGGACCAAGGGCGAGTCCGGATCAACCTCTTCGCGGTAGTCGCGCAGTACCAGGTCATCCAGCCGTGCGCCGAGCAGGCTGATGCTGCCCTGCACGCGCGGCGCCGCGATCTTCACGCGCGGCACGTCGCGCGGCGGCGGGACGGGTATGGGCTGGGTTCCAGGGGCGGCAACGTCTCCGGTGGGACGGGGCGCCAACTCGGTCGGCGTGGACTGCGTAGCCTGCTGGGTCCGTTGGGAGGCCGGCTTCGGCAACAGCAATTGGAAGCCCAGCAGGATCGCGATCGAGATCGCGATTGCGAGGAAAAGGCGTTTTTGGTCCATCAGAGGGCCGTCACTTTCCAGAGCAGGGGCAGGAGGGCACCGGGTCAATGCCGCCGTCACACCAGGGATTGCAGCGCAGCACCCGCCGCACGGTCATCAGGGCGCCCGAAGCTGCGCCATGGCGCTGCAATGCCTCGACCGCATAGGCGCTGCACGTCGGCTCAAAGCGGCAATGGGCGCCGATGAACGGGCGCAGTGTCCATTGATACACCCGGATGCAGCCAATCAAAGCATGCGCAATCAAGACACTCCTGCCTTGATCAGCGCCCGATGAACGTCGTCCAGCAACAGGGCAAACAGACGGGACCGCGTCGCATCACGCCCGATCATCACGAGATCGACGCCACGGACCGGGGCTTCACGCATCAGCAACCGGGCCGCCTCCCGCAAGCGCCGCTTGGTCCGGTTGCGGACTACGGCGTTGCCCACCTTCTTGGTGACGGTGAAGCCGATCCGCACCGGCCCGTCATCCCCGCGGGACAGGGCTTGCAACACCAAGCCATGCACCGACGCCCGCCGGCCCTTGCCGGCCACCCGCAAGAACTCGGCCCGGCGTTTCAGGCGTTCCGGCGGCCTGACAGGGTCTGGCGGCCTGACGGCGTCTGGCGGCATCGCCGCATCGGCCGCGTCAGGCTGACAGGCGCTTGCGGCCCTTGGCGCGGCGGTTCGCCAGGACCTTGCGTCCGCCCACGGTGGACATCCGGGCACGGAAGCCGTGGCGGCGCTTGCGGACCAGCTTAGACGGTTGATACGTGCGCTTCACGATGAACTCCGATTCCGGTGGTGCGGCTGCGAGCCAAGGCGGATGCGCCGCTCGGCAACCGGACGAGACATGATGCGGGCCGCTCGGCCCGGCAATCCCATTGCAGACGCGGCTTATAGTTGGTGGCGCCCGGCCAAGTCAATCCAAGCCGGGTTGCGAAACCCTTGAATGCGGACGCGATTGGTGTCCATACGACGCGATGATCCCGCCTCGCGTGCTGATTCCGTCCGTCGGCGCCGTCTCGGCCTTTGGCGCGTCAGGCGCAGTGCTGGCGCTGATGGGCGTGGGCGCGCCGTTCCTCGCGGCGGCGCTGGGCGCATCGGCTTGCGTGGGCCTGGTCCTATACGGCCTGATGCCGGCGGCAATCGGAGCGCCGGGCCAGGCCGCCGCGCAGGCCCGCATCGACGCGCTCGAGACGCGCGCATCAAGCCTCCGACACGATTTGCGTGGCGCGCTCTCTCCGGCGCTGATCCTCTCGGACCGCTTGGTCGCCAGCAGCGATCCCGCCATCCGCAGGGCGGGAGAAGCCGTGGTGCGGTCGATTGAGCAGGCCTCAGCGCTCATCGCGGCGTCCAAGAACTTGGAGCCGCCCCGCGACGGCGCGGCAAGCCCGCCGGCCCGGCCCGGCGTCGCTCGATAAGGCACGCTTGATCAGTCGTCCCGCCGTTCGGCGGACTCCACGTCACGGTGAACGTGCACGGACATCAGCAGGCCGAAGCCGAACATCGCCATCAGCATGGCCGACCCGCCGTGCGAGACCAGCGGCAACGGCACGCCGCCCACCGGGATCGCGCCAACCACCATGGCGAGGTTCACGAACGCATACATGAAGAAGTTGGTCGAGACGCCGAGCGCCAGCAGCCGCCCGTAGCGGTGCCGGCAGCGGAGCGCGATCAGCATTCCCGCGCACACGATGCAGGCCAGCAGCCCCATCACCGCGAGGCCGCCGACCAGGCCGAACTCCTCGGCCAGCGTCGTGAAGATGAAATCGGTCTGCTTCTCTGGCAGGAAATCGAGCTGCCCCTGGGTCCCGTGCAGGAACCCCTTGCCCCATAGGCCGCCGGACCCCATCGCGATCTTGGATTGGATGATGTTGTAGCCGGCGCCCAACGGGTCGCTTTCGGGATTGAGAAAGGTGGTGATCCGGGCGCGCTGGTAGTCGTGCATGTGGTCGAACGCGAAGCGCGCGGCGAACGGCGCCGGCAGCAGGACCAGGGCCACGGACCACCAGCGGATGCCGGCCGCCAGGAACATGGCGGCACCCACCAGCCCCACGATGACCGCGGTGCCCAGGTTAGGCTCCCTGAGGATCAGGCCGACCGGCAGCAGGACCAGCAGGACCGGCAGCAGCAGGAACAAGGGGTTGCCCATCCGCGCCCAGCTTGCCCGGCGGAACCACGCCGCTAGCGCCATGACCAGCCCGATCTTGGCCAACTCGCTCGGCTGCACCTGCAGGCCGCCCAACTCAAGCCAGCGCTGCGCGCCTTTGCCGACATGGCCGATCCGCAGCACCAGGACCAGCAGCCCGACGGACACGCCGTACACCGGCCAGGACAGCCGCGCGACCCAGCGGATGTCGATCAGCCCGATGCCCAGCATCATTGCCAACCCGAAGCCGAACCGCAGGAGGTGGCGGGACGCATAAGGCTCCGGCGCGCCGCCGGCGGCTGAATACAGCGCGACGTAGCCGACCCCCGCCAAAGCGCAGAGCAGCAGCACGAGCGCCCAGTTGATCCGCCGCATCTTGGCCAGGAGGCCAAAGGACGGCTCCGCCCGGATCAGCCGCCGGGCCGCAATCACGAACGTTCCCTCACGGGCGCCCCTCGGCCACCCGCTGCGCCGGGGCGCTCGGCTGGGCGGCGGGATCGCGGGTCAGCGCGTCGGTCATGATGTCCCGGCCGAGCGGCGCCGCCGTGGCGGCGCCGGCGTTGCCGTGCTCCACCACGACCGCCACGGCATAGCGCGGCGCGTCATAGGGCGCGTAGCACACGAACAAGGCATGCGGCCGGAATTCCCAGGCGGACTTCGCCGAGTTGAACCCGTGCTCGCGCTGGGCGCGGGACACGTGGCGCACCTGGCTGGAGCCGGTCTTGCCCGCCAACTGCATGCCTGGCAGGCCGAGCCGCGCGCCCGGTGCCGTGCCGCCGCCCTCGTTCACCACCGCCCACATGCCTTCCCGCAGCAGGTGCAGATTGCGCTCCGGCAAGTCGAGCGCGGGCCAGTCGTCCGGCACCGCGCCTTTCTGCATCACCCCGGCGACCCTGCGGGTCAGATGCGGCTGCAGGGCGCGCCCACTGGCGATCCGCGCCACGTAGGTCGCGAGCGCCAGCGGCGTCGTCTGGATGTAGCCCTGGCCGATGCCGCAACTGATGGTGTCGCCGATGTTCCATGCCCTGCCGTGTGCCCGGCTCCAGGCGCGGGTCGGCATGAGGCCGCGGCGCGCGCCGGGCAGCTCGATCTCGAGGTCCACGCCGATGCCGAACCGGTTGGCCATGGCCGCCACGCGATCGATGCCGGCGCGCCGGGCGACCTCGTAGAAGAACACGTCGCAACTGTTCTTCAGCCCACCCCGCATGTCCAGGGCGCCGTGGCCGTGCTTGCTCCAGCAATGGAAGCGCGTGTCGCCGAGGTCGAGGAAGCCTGGGCAGGTGATGCGGTCCTTCGGGCCGATGACGTTGGCCTCCAGCCCGGCCATGGCGACCACCATCTTGAACGTGCTGCCCGGCGGGTATAGCCCGGCCGACGCCTTGTCGATCAGCGGCGTCCGCCGGTTGCGCGTCCATTCCACCCACTGCGCCTGGCTGACGCCCGAGTTGAACAGCGTGGGGTCGAAGGAGGGGTTGGTGGTCATGGCCAGCACCTCCCCGTTGCGCGCGTCCAGCACGACAGCGGACGCGCTCTCCTCGCCCAGGCGCTCCAGCACCGACGCCTGCAAGCCGGCGTCGACGGTCAGCTCCACATCCTCCCCCGGCATGCCTTCCTGCCGGTCCAGCTCGCGGATGATGCGGCCGGCGGCGTTCACTTCCATCTGCACGGCGCCGGGCTGGCCGCGGAGCCGGGCGTCGTGTGCCTTCTCCATGCCGGCGCGGCCGATGCGCAGCCCCGGCAGTCCCAGCGTGGGGTCCTCCGCCACGTCCTCGTCGTTCGGGGGCGCGACGTAGCCGACGACGTGGGCGAGCGCCGGCCCTTTCGGGTAAGTGCGCGTCGTCCCGACATCGACGACGACGCCGGGCAGGTCGGGGGCGTTCACCTCGATCCGCGCCATCTCCTCCCAACTCAGGAACTCCCGCAGCGTGACCGGGACGAAGCGGCGGCGGGCGCGCAGCTCGCGTTCGATGCGGGCACGCTCGGCATCGGTGAGCGGCACGAGTTGTGCGAACGTATCGAGCACTGCGCCGGCATCGGCCTGCCCGGCGGTGAACAGGGCGCGCCAGTTGGCTTGGCTGCCGCCCAGCACGACGCCGGACCGGTCAAGGATGCGCCCGCGCGGCGGCGCGACCAGCCGCTCGCTGATGCGGTTGCTGTCGGACAGCGTGGCGTAGCGTTCGCCCTCGATGATCTGGGTCCGATACAGCTTCGCCCCCAGCGCCCCGAAGATGCCGAGCTGCCCGGCGCCCAAAAGCAGGGCGCGCCGGGTGAACACGCCCTCACCCTTCGTCTCTCCTTCCCTGCCTCGGGCCATGTCACGCCCGGTCCGGATCGGCCATGCCGCGATGCGCCTGGGTGAGCAAGGCCGCGAGCGCCGGGTAAAGCCCGGCCGTCAGCCCGAGTTGCAGCAGCGCGTCGCGGGCCGGCAGCAATCGGACGCTCAGCAGGCCGACCATCGCCCATTCGGTGGCAGCCGCTCCCGCCGCCACGGCGATGAATGCGAGCCAGACCGCCAGGAATCCCTGCTGGACCAGCACCCGGCGCCAGCCTGCCGCCAGCCCGTGCGCCGCAAGCAGGATCAGCACCGAAACCCCTGGCGGGGTCAGGCCCAGCAGGTCCGCCAGCAGGCCCAACAGGAACACGGCCGGGGGCGGCATGCTGGCCGGCCGGGCCAGCGACCAGAAGAACACGCAGCCAAGCGCCACGGCGGGCTGCGATTGCGCTTGGCCCGGCAGGCCGAGCGGCGCCGCGGCCAGCAGCAGAAGCATCGCCGTGCAGACGGCCGGAAAGAGCCGGCGGGACGCGGCGTCGAGCCGGCGCCAAAGCCTGGGTCGCGGCCGTATTCCCGGCGTGCGCAGCGGTGCCAACTCTACTTGCCCCGCCGCTCGGCCGGACGGGCGGCCGTTTCCGGGGGAGGCACGCCGCGCTGCCCGTAGTCGAACAGCCGAACGGCATCGAGGCGGTCGAGCCGCGCCGCCAGTTCCACCTCGGGCGCGTTGCCGGCGCTGTAGCGCACAATGCCGAGCGGCAGCCCGGCGGGAAAGGCGTTGGCCTCCGCCGATGTCACGACGCGCTCCCCTTCCACCGGCCGCCCGTCCTCCGGCCAGTGCATCAGGCGAGGCCGCGGCCCGTTGGTGCCCATCAGGATCGCGCGCCCATGGCTCGTTTCCAGGGTCACGGGAATGCGGCTGTTCAGGTCGGTCACCAGCAGCACGCGGGCGCTGCGCGCGCCCAACTCGGTCACTCGTCCGACCAGCCCTTGCCCGTCCAAGGCAACCTGGCCCTTGGTCAAGCCTTGGCTGCGCCCGATGGGCAGCAGCACCGCGCGGGCATAAACGCCGCCGGCATCGGCGACGACGCGCGCGGTCATGTAGGAGGCCGCGGGATCGGGAATCCAGTGCAATGTCTCCTTGAGCACGGCGTTCTCGGCATCAAGCGCCACCGCCGCGGCCTGCCACCGGAGCAACTGCTCGTTCTCCGCCCGCAGCCGGGCATTGTCGGAGCGAAGGGACTGCAAGTCCCGCAGTTCCTCCACGGCGGCGTGCATGGCAGCCAGCGGCATGCCCACCACGGCAAAGACCGGCGCCACGGCATCCGCCAGCGCCATGCGCGCCCGCTCGGCAAGCGGCGCATCGGCCCGGCCGGCCAGCAACAGGGCAAACCCGGCCATCACCAGCAACGGCAGGGTCAGCCGAGCCAGGGCCTGGCGCATGGGAATCGACGGCCGAATCACGCGCCTGCGCCTCCAAACCACACAGGCGGATTCGAACGGTTTAGTACATCGTCGTCAAGACATTCCGTAGTCGGTTCATTTCTTCAAGCGCCCGGCCTGTCCCCAGAGCCACACAGCTCAAGGGTTGCTCCGCCATCACCACTGAAAGGCCGGTGGCGTCGCGCAGGGCCTGGTCCAGGCGGTGCAGCAGGGCGCCGCCGCCGGTCAGCACAATGCCCTTGTCCATGATGTCGGAAGCGAGTT
Organism: uncultured Acetobacteraceae bacterium; assembly: GCA_964251035.1. GTDB lineage: Bacteria > Pseudomonadota > Alphaproteobacteria > Acetobacterales > Acetobacteraceae > CAHJXG01. The sequence continues at coordinate 15,732 of CAXUJE010000008.1, read as the reverse complement.
CCGGCGGCGTGTTCTCCAGCGCGACCTTCACCGCCTCGATAATGGCCGCGACCGGTTCGGCCAGGCTCCCGGCAACCTGGCGCCGGTTCACGGTGATCTCCCGCGGCACCCCGTTCAGCAGGTCCAGGCCCCTCACCTCCTGCGAAGGCCCGTCATCTGCTCCCTCGGACGGCACCGCCGCGCCGATGTCGATCTTGATGCGCTCGGCCGTGCTCTCGCCGATCAGCAGGCTATGGGTGCGCCGGAAGTAGTTGATGAGCGCCTCATCCATCTTGTCCCCGCCCATGCGCACGCTTCGGGAAAACACGATGCCGCCCAGCGCGATCACCGCGACTTCCGTCGTGCCGCCGCCGATATCGACAATCAGGCTGCCGGAGGCCTCGGTGACGGCAAGCCCGGCGCCGATCGCCGCCGCCATCGGCTCCTCGATCAGCAGGACCTTGCGGGCACCGGCGCTCTCGGCGCTCTCCTGGATGGCGCGGCGCTCCACGGCCGTGCTGCCGGACGGCACACAGACCATGATGACCGGGCTGGCGAACCGCCTCCGGCGACGCGCCTTGCGGATGAAATGCTTGATCATCTCCTCCGCCAGGTCGAAATCGGCGATCACGCCGTCCCGCAGGGGACGGACCGCGGCGATGTTGCCAGGCGTGCGGCCCAGCATCCGCTTGGCCTCCTCCCCCACCGCGAGCACCTGCTTCTTGCCGCGCACGTCGGCGACCGCCACGACGCTGGGCTCGTTCAGCACGATGCCGCGGCCGCGCGCATAGACCAGGGTGTTGGCGGTTCCGAGGTCAATCGCCATGTCCGTAGGCGTCATCCCGAGCAGACGTCTGAACATGAAATGGCCCCCTCGAATCGCGGGGAATGTCGTTTCCCCGCCAGGAGAATGGCACGCAAGCGGCCGAGCCGCAGCATTTCGTTCCTGCAAGGGTTAGCCTCAACTTTTAGTGAGCCATATTTGCGACACAGGTTGGCTGCATACTCGTATCTGGTTCTTGCGTTGGTCGTGAATGCAACCTAATGGAGAGGATATGATGCGTTCTGTAACGATGGCGGCTTTCGTGGCAACTCTGCTCGTGGGCCTGGCGGCGTGCGGGGAGCAACCTGGCACACGGGCAGTGACGGGCGGGCTGCTTGGGGCCGGAACGGGCGCGGCGGTCGGCGGGTTAACAGGGGTAGGCGCCGGGACGGGTGCCTTGATCGGCGGCGGTGTCGGCGCGGTAGGCGGCGCCGCAACGGCATCCCCACGCCATTATTGACCCCAAGGATGGAGAATTCTGAATGCGTAGCAAAGTGGCGATAAGCCTGGCGCTGATGGCCGGGCTGGGCCTGACGGCCTGCACCAACCCCTATGATCCCGGCCAGCGCGCGGTCGGCGGCGGATTGCTAGGGGCTGGCACCGGGGCTGCGATCGGCAGCCTCGCCGGCGGTGGACGCGGTGCGGCGATCGGAGCGCTGGTTGGCGGAGGCGCTGGGGCGCTCGGCGGCGCTGCGACGACTCCGACCCGGCAGCAGCCATATTACCAGGAAACGCCACCCTACCAGCAGCCGGCCTACCAACCGGCTCCGCAGTATTACCGACCGCAGCCTTACGGCTACTAGGTGATGGCCGGCCCGGGGATGCCGGGCCGGCCATCCTCATGTTGCCGGATCAGGCGGAGAGCGCAACCGGCTCTGTCCTGGCACGCTTGACCAGCAGTTTGTTCAAGGCATGGACGTAGGCACGGGCCGACGCGACGATCGTGTCCGTGTCTGCACCCTGCCCGTCCACCATCTTGCCGTTCTCCTCAAGCCGCACCGTCGTCTTGGCTTGGGCGTCCGTTCCCTCCGTCACTGCTCCGACGGAAAACAGCACAAGCTTCGCCTCGTGCGGGAACAGCGTGCGGATGGCGTTGAAGGTCGCATCCACTGGGCCATCTCCGACCGCATGGGCATGGGAGACCGTGCCGTCGATCTCCAGCTCCAACTCAGCGGTCTGCGGGCCGCGCGACCCCGCTCTCACGTCCAGCGACACGAACCGCACCCGCTGGTGGTCACGGCCGACCTCGTCATCGACGAGCGCCACGATGTCCTCGTCGTAAACGACCTTCTTGCGGTCGGCCAGGTCTTTGAACCGGCGGAAAGCGTCGTTCAGCTTGTTGTCGCCGAGCGCCGCGTAGCCCATCGCCTGCAACTTGTCCCGGAACGCCGCCCGGCCGGAGTGCTTGCCCATCACCAGCGTGCTCTTGGTCCAGCCCACGCTTTCCGGCGTCATGATCTCATAGGTCGCGGCGTTCTTCAGCACCCCGTCCTGGTGGATGCCGCTTTCATGGGCAAAGGCGTTGCGCCCGACAATCGCCTTGTTCGGCTGCACGTCAAAGCCGGTAATGGTCGAGAGCAGCTTCGACACCCGAAGGATGTTCTTGGTCTCGATGCCTGTTTGGTAGGGTGCCGCGTCCGGGCGGGTGCGGATCGCCATCACCGCCTCCTCCAGCGCCGCGTTGCCCGCACGTTCCCCAATGCCGTTGATGGTACATTCCACCTGCCGCACCCCGGCGCGCAGCGCAGCCAGCGTGTTGGCGACCGCGAGGCCCAGGTCGTTGTGGTTGTGAGTGGACAGCACGACTTTGTCAGCCCCGGGAACACGCTCCAGCAACATACTGAAAATGCGGGTCATGTCCTCCGGCACCGAGTAGCCCACCGTGTCCGGGATGTTGATCGTCGTGGCGCCGGCCTTGATCGCGGCCTCCACGCAGCGGCACAGGAAGTCAGGCTCGGTGCGGCTGCCGTCCTCGGCCGACCATTCGACGTCGTCGGCATGCTGCCGGGCCAGCGTCACGGAGGCGATGGCAAGGTCCAGCACCGCGTCCGGCTCCATGCGCAGCTTATACTTCATGTGCAGCGGGCTGGTGCTGAGGAAGACGTGGATGCGCTTGCGCTCGGCCGGGCGCAGCGCCTCGGCGGCGCGCAGGATATCGGCCTGCCCGGTGCGGGCCAGGCCGCAGATCACCGGGCCGCGCACCGTGCGGGCGATTTCCTGCACGCTCTCGAAGTCGCCGGGGGAGGCGATGGGGAAGCCAGCCTCCATGACATCGACGCCCAGCTCGGCCAGCGCCTCCGCCATGCGGAGCTTCTCGGCCAGGTTCATGGAGAAGCCCGGCGACTGCTCGCCGTCGCGCAGGGTGGTGTCGAAGATGATGACGCGGTTATCCGGCATGGCGCCGAAGCTGGGATGGTTGATAGCCATGGGTGGGGTCCTCGAAATGCGTGTGCAGACTGCTCTCAGGGTGTCTCCCCTAAGCGGTGCCGGCACAGATCAGCCCAGCGAAGCGCCTAGGGGCGGATAAGTCGAAGGAGGAGCGCGAAGCCGAGCAGGCGCACAGTGTAGCGCAACGCGGAACGAAGCGCACGGGCGAACATCTGCATGGTCAAGGACGACAGCACGGCGGCACCGTAGCCCGCTTGCCCACGAAGGGCAAGCAGGCGGGTTCGGATCAGATGTCGGCGTAGCAGTGTGTTTCCGCGGCGCCGCCAGGGTTGGTGACGGCGCCCAGGTGCGCGGGACCGACGGTTTGGGCGAATTTCCAGATGGCGCCGCTGTTGTAGTCGGTCCGGCGCGGTGTCCAAGCCGCGCGCCGTCCCGCCAGCTCGGCGTCCGACAGCAGCACGTCCATCGTGCCGGCCGTCGCGTCCATGCGGATGCGGTCGCCGTTGCGCAGCAGCGCGATCGGGCCGCCCAACGCGGCCTCCGGCCCGACATGGCCGACGCAGAAGCCGCGGGTGCCGCCAGAGAAGCGCCCATCGGTGATCAGGGCCACCTGGTCGCCCATGCCCTGGCCGTAGATGGCGCTGGTGGTCGAGAGCATTTCCCGCATGCCGGGTCCGCCCTTCGGCCCTTCATACCGTACCACGATCACGTCGCCGGCCTTGTAGGCCCGGTCCTGCACGGCCTGGAACGCTTCTTCCTCGCTGTCGAAGCACAGCGCAGTGCCCTCGAATTGCAGCTTTTCCATGCCGGCGATCTTCACGATGGCGCCTTCCGGCGCTAGGTTGCCGCGCAGGCCGACGACGCCGCCGGTGGCGCTGATCGGGCGGGATACCGGGTAGACCACGTCCTGATCGGTCGGGAACACCACATCGGCTAGGTTCTCCGCCAGGGTCTTGCCGGTCACGGTGATGCAGTCGCCGTGCAGCAAGCCGCCGTCCATCAGCGCCTTGAGGATCACCGGGATGCCGCCGACGCGGTGTACGTCCAGCGCCACGTACTTGCCACCGGGCTTGAGGTCGGCGATGTAGGGCGTGCGGCGCATGATGTTGACCACGTCGTCCATCGTGAAGCGGATGCCCGCCTCGTGCGCCAGCGCCGGCAGGTGCAGCCCGGCATTGGTCGAGCCGCCGGTGGCCGCCACCACAACAGCCGCATTCTCCAGCGCCTTGAGCGTCACGATGTCACGTGGGCGCAGCCCGCTCTCGATCAGCCTGACGACGGCGCGGCCCGACTCCACCGCCCAGCGGTCGCGGTCCTCGTACGGCGCCGGCGCCCCGGCCGAACCCGGCAAGGCCAACCCGATCGCTTCGCTGACAGTTGCCATTGTGTTTGCAGTAAACTGCCCACCGCAGGCCCCGGCGGACGGGCAGGCGACGCATTCCAACTCGTGCAGGTCGGCGTCGGACATGCGCCCGGCGGCGTGCTGGCCCACCGCCTCGAACACATCGACCACCGTCACATCGCGCCCCTTGTAGCTGCCGGGCAGGATCGAGCCGCCGTACATGAACACGCTCGGCACGTTCAGCCGCAGCATCGCCATCATCATCCCGGGCAGCGACTTGTCGCAGCCGGCAAGACCCACCAACGCGTCGTAGCAATGGCCCCGCACCGTCAGCTCGACGCTGTCGGCGATGACCTCCCGCGACACCAGGGACGACTTCATGCCTTGGTGGCCCATGGCGATGCCGTCGGTCACGGTGATGGTGGTGAACTCGCGCGGGGTCGCGCCGGCCTCAGCCACGCCGCGCTTCACCGACTGTGCCTGGCGGCTCAGCGCGATGTTGCAGGGCGCCGCCTCGTTCCAGCAGGTGGCGACGCCGACGAAGGGCTGGTTGATCTCGTCTTCCGTGAGGCCCATCGCGTAGTAGTAGCTGCGGTGCGGCGCGCGGCCTGGCCCCTCGGTGACATGGCGGGATGGCAGGCGGGACTTGTCCCAGCGCTTCTTCAGCATCTTCTTCTCCGTGGTTCGCTACGACGCAATGCGGGCGATGGCGGCCTCGATCCGGGCGGCGTCATGCTGGAAGGCGGCCAGACGGCCACGGTTCTCTTCCACGACCTCCGGCCGTGCCTTGGCGACGAATTCGGCGTTGTCCAGCTTGCGCATGACTTTCTCGGCTTCCGCCAGCGCCTTGGCACGATCCTTGACCAGCCGGGCGCGCTCGACGCTCAAGTCGATCACGCCGGCCAGCGGCAGCACGACGGTCGCCTCGTCCACCACGATCTGCGCGCTGCCCGGCGGCAGCGGGCCGTCCAACGGCTCGACCGACGAGGCCCGCCCCATGCGGTGGATGCTCTCAGCCCAGCGCGCCGCACGCGCCATCGTCTCCGGCGTCGCGTCGCGCAGCAGGATCGGCGTGAGCACTGCGGGCGCGATGTTCATCTCGGCCCGCACGCCGCGCACCTCGCCGATCAGCCGCACCACCCAGTCAAGCTCCTCCCGCACCGCGCCGGGGTCCGCGACCGGCCCGGGCTGCGGCCAGGGCGCGCGGATCAGGCTGCACGGCGCGCCGTAGCCCATCTCGTCCCAAAGATGCTCGGTCACGAACGGCATGGCCGGGTGCAGCACGCGCAGGATCACGCCCAGCACATGCGCGGCGGTCGCGCGCAATTCGGCGGCAATCAGCCCCGCCGGGCCGTTCAGCACGGGCTTGGCGAACTCCAGGAACCAGTCGCAGAAAGTGTGCCAGGTGAAGCGGTAGGCCGCGGCGGCGTAATCATCGAAGCGGTAGGCCTCAAGCGCCGCATCGGCCTCCGTCACCATCTGGTTGGCAGCGTCCAGCAGCCAGCGGCACAGCGGCGAGCGCGCGGCGGCCGGGTCGAAATCCGGGACAGGGGCGATGCCGTTCATCTCGCAGAACCGGGCGGCGTTCCACAGCTTGGTGACGAAGCGGCGGTTGCTCTCGACTCCCGCAGCGCCCAGCTTGATGTCGCGGCCTGGCCCGGTCAGCGCGCAGACGGTGAAACGCAGCGCGTCCGTGCCGTAGGTCCCGATCAGGTCGAGCGGGTCAATCACGTTTCCCTTCGACTTCGACATCTTCTGACCGCGCTCGTCGCGCACCAGCCCATGGATGTAGACGGTGCGGAACGGCACCTGCTTCCGGAAATGCAGGCCCATCATCATCATCCGGGCGACCCAGAAAAAGATGATGTCGTGGCCCGTCACCAGCACGTCGCTGGGGTAGTAGCGCGCCAGTTCCGGCGTGTCCTGCGGCCAGCCAAGGGTCGAGAACGGCCAAAGCGCCGAGCTGAACCAAGTGTCGAGCACGTCGGGATCGCGCTCCAGCGCCTCCTCCCGGCGGTAATGGGCGCGGGCGGCGGCTTGCGCCTCGGCTTCGGTCCGTTCCACGAACACGTGGCCGTCCGGGCCGAACCAGGCGGGGATGCGGTGGCCCCACCAAAGCTGGCGGCTGATGCACCAGGGCTGGATATCGCGCATCCAAGCGAAGAACGTGTTCTCCCACTGCCGGGGCACGAAGGCGGTATCGCCCCCCTCCACGGCGGCGATGGCCGGGCGGGCCAGCTCGGCGGCGTTGCAGTACCATTGCGTGGTCAGCAACGGCTCGATGGGCACGCCGGAGCGGTCGCCGTGCGGGACCTGGTGGGTGTGCGGCTCGGTGCGGTCCAGCAGGCCCAGCCGCTCCAGCTCCGCGACGATGGCAGCCCGCGCCGCCGCCCGGTCCTGGCCGGCGAGGCTGCGCACGAAGTCCGCGGATGGCGGCAGGTCGAGGCCGTCCAGCGTGACCCGGCCCTCGCGGTCCAGCACGGACGGCATCGGCAGCCCGTGCCGCTGGCCCACGGCGAAGTCGTTGAAATCGTGCGCCGGGGTGATCTTCACCGCGCCGGTGCCCTTCTCCGGGTCGGAGTGGCTGTCGGCGATGACGGGGATGCGGCGCCCGGTGAGCGGCAGGACGACATGGCGCCCAACCAGGTGGCGGTAACGACCGTCGTCGGGATGCACGGCCACGGCGGTGTCGCCCAGCATGGTTTCCGGCCGTGTGGTGGCGACGGTGATGGACCCGTCCGTGCCCTCGATGGGGTAGCGGATGTGCCACAGGCTGCCGCGGATTTCGCGCGCCTCGACCTCCAGATCGGAGATCGCCGACTGGAACTTCGGGTCCCAGTTCACCAGACGGCGGTCGCGGTAGATCAGGCCCTCGCGGTGCAGGGTGACGAACACCTCCCGCACCGCGTCGGACAGGCCCTCGTCCATGGTGAACCGCTCGCGCGCCCAGTCGAGCGACGCGCCGAGCCGGCGGAGCTGCTCGGTGATGGCGCCGCCGGAGGACGCCTTCCATTGCCAGACGCGCTCCAGGAACGCCTCGCGGCCGATCTCCTGCCGGGTTTGGTTGCTGGTTTGGGCGAGCAGGCGCTCGACGACCATCTGCGTCGCGATGCCGGCGTGGTCGGTGCCAGGTTGCCAGAGCGCGTCGCGGCCCTGCATGCGGCGCCAGCGGATCAGTGCATCCTGCAACGTCATCGTCAGCGCGTGGCCCATGTGCAGGCTGCCGGTGACATTGGGCGGCGGGATCATGATGGTGTAGGGATGGGTGTCGGCGCCCGGGTCGGCGCCGAACGCGCCGGCAGCTTCCCAGCCCTCGTAGAGGGCCGGCTCGACCTCGGCCGGATTGAAGGATTTGCTGAGCATGGTTCCGCTTCTAACCCGGCGGCGCGGCCCCGGAAAGCCGCCGGACGCTCAGGGTGCCATGCGTCCGACGACGCGCTCGATCTCGGCCCGTACCAGGCGTTCCACCAGGGGCGGCAGGTGGTTGTCGAGCCAATCCTTCAGCAGCGGGCGGATCTCGGCCCGCACCAGATCCTCGATGGTCGGGCCGCCGCGATGGACGGCGGTGTTGCGTTCGGACGCCAGCGTCCGCATCAGCGCATCGACCGAGGCACCGGCCGCGGCTGCCGCCTCCGGCGCGACAAGCAGCGAGTTGGAGGGAGAGGGCGGCTTGCTCGGCGGCGCAGCAGCCGGCGTCGGCTGCTGCGAGGGCGGCAGCGCGCGGGGGGCGGGGGGTTCGGATTCGGGCACAACAGGTTGCTCCAGGATTGCCGGCCGCTCTGCGGATGACTTCGGTTGCGGGACCTCGCGCGACGGCACGTCGCGTGGAGGTTCTGGCACCATCATCGAGGAATCGAGCACCAGCACCCCATTGTCCGGGGTGTTATGGCCGGGCTCATGGGGTTCGGGCGCAGGCTTCGGCGCCTCGTCCTCGTTCAGGATGCGCCGGATAGAGGCCAGGATGTCCTCCATCGAGGGGTCGGCCGCTGGATCCGCCGCAGGGGGCGGCGTGGCGGGGCCAATCGGTTGCATTGCCATGGTCAGCGCCCCGGTTGGTTGGTGGCATAATCGCCAGTGCCGAACAGGCGTTGGCGGACCGCTTTGTAGTAAGCGGTCTCGTCATACAGCGGCACGTTCAAGTTGAGGTCGCGCGCCGTCAGCCGCCCGATGGCCGCGGTCAGCGAGTATGACGCCGTGACCAGGCTTGCCAGGTTCTGCACCAAGGTGACACGGGAGTTCAGCAGCGCCTGCTCGGCGTTCAACACGTCGAGCGTGGTGCGGCTGCCGACGATCGCCTCCCGCTGCACGCCTTCCAACGCGATCTGGTTGGCCCGGATCGCCGCCCGCGTGCTGTCGATGGTGGAACGGGCGGCCACCAGCGTTTCCCAGGATTGGGTCGCGTTCTGGACGGCCTGGCGGCGGATGTCGTCCACGATCTTGCGGTTCTGTTGCTCGGTCTGCCGGGCCTGGCGCACGCGCGAGTACTCGGCACCCCCCTGGTAGAGCGGGATCGAGGCGTTGAGCACGACTTGGCCGCTCAACGTGCGCTGGCCGACAAGCTGCTGGCCGTCGGTGTATCCGCCTGAAGCCTGTACGCTCACTTGCGGCATCAACTGACTGAACGCCACGTCAACTGCGTCCCGGGCTGCAGCGGCATCGAACAAGGCGGCGATGACGTTCGGGTTGTTCTGCGACGCAAGCTGCACGGCCTCGTCCTGGCTCTTGAGCGGCAGCTTGAGCGGCTGCGGCTCGATCAACTGATCCGCTATGGGCACCTCGCCCACGAAGCGCCGATAGTTGGACCGCGCCGTTTGCAGGTTGCCCTCGCTGGTTTGCCGCGTCGCCCGGGCGCCGGCGAGCGCCGCCTCGGCCTGGGCCACGTCGGTGCGGGTGATCTCGCCCACGCGGAACCGGTCATTGGTGGCCTGGAGCTGACGGGCCAGCACCTGCTCGTTGTTGATGTTGAGCTGATTCAACTGCTGGCTCTGGATCACGTTGACATAGGCGCTGACCGTGTCGTTGAAGACCGACTGCTCGGTCGCGATCAGCCGGCCGCGCTGGGCGAAGACCCGGTTGTCCGCCTGGTTGGTGCCCGCCCGGGTGCCGCCGCCGCTATAGACGGGTTGGGTGATCGTCGGCAGCGCCGTGTAGACCGGACGGTTCAAGGGAGCCGTAGTCGTTTTCCCTCCTTGCACGTCCTGGTAGTATTCGCCGAAGCCGTACCCGGCCGTTCCGGAGACGATGACCGTCGGCCGCCAGCCGGCCAGCGCCTGCGGCACGCCTTCGTCCGTGGCGCGTAGCTGCGCGCGGGAGGTTTGCAGGGTCGGGTTGTTGGAATAGGCAGCCGAAAGCGCCTCTTGCAACGTGCGCACCTGCGCCATGGCCTGCGGATGTGCCAGAATCGACGTGAGGGCGGCAGCGCCGATCACGCATAGGTTAGGAAGGCGCATGCGCAAAGCTCCTGCATAGGTCGCGGCATCCGGCCGCGAGGGCAATTATGCCATAGGCATTCCGTCGGCACCATTGCCGCGCACCGACGCCCGCGTTTCTCAGAATTGGAAAGCCGGCTTGCTCAGCAAGGGGGGCAGCAGCGGCGTCGCGCAATCGAAGATCGGCTGTGCCCGGAGCGCCGCGTTCGGCGCGCCGTGCTGGCCCGGCTCCGCCAGCACGCCTTGGCCGCCCGCTGCGGCGTTCCCCGGCGCCAAGACCGTCACCAAGCGCCCGCCCCGGGGATGGAGCTGCAACGCGATGGCGGGCGGAATCGCGCGGATCGCGCCCTCGATCAGGATCACGTCCCAGGGCGCGCCATCGGCCTGCCCCGCGGCGAGCGGGCCTGGCACCAGCACCGCGCCCGGCGCGAACTCCGGCAGGGTCTGGCGGGCGATGGCCAGCAGCGCCTCGTCCTCCTCCAGCGCCGTGACCCAGCCGCCGCAGGCCGCCAGCAGCGCCGCGCCGTAGCCGGGGCCGGCGCCGACCACCAGCACGCGCTCGCCCTCGCGCACCCGGGCAAGCTGCGCCAGGCGGGCGATCACCATCGGCTCCATCAGCGCCCGGCCGCGGGCAAGCGGCACGTCCTCGTCGGCATAGGCCAGGCTGGCCAGATGCGGCGGCACGAAGCGCTCGCGCGGAATGGCGCGCATGGCGCGGATGATGCGGGGATCGATGACCTTGTTGGGGCGCACCTGGCCGTCAACCATGTGGTCGCGCGCCGCGGCGTAGTCGGCGGTGGGGAAAGCGGACGACTGATCCATGGGAGGCCCGTGTTGCAATGCGCCATGTTATAGGTGGCAGCCCCGTCCAGCGCAAAGCGCCGCGCTTGACCGCGTCCGGCGAGTGCCCGATATACCCGCCCGGCCCCGCCTGATCGCGGTCGCCATTTTTGGGGTCCGGTGGCAGAGTGGTGATGCAGAGGACTGCAAATCCTCGAATGCCGGTTCGATTCCGGCCCGGACCTCCACGGCTGCCTACTCCGCGGCACTCCGCAGCGCAGCACCTGCGGCCAACGGGCAAAGCGGCAATGCCCCTGCCAGCACCGCCGCCAGCAGCAGCAGATGCGGGCGCGGCGTCGCGCCGGCCGCCGCCGCCTCGGTCGCGGCGGCGCCGAAGATCAGCACCGGCATCGCCAGCGGCAGCACCAGCAGCGGCAGCAGCACGCCGCCGCGCCGGGCGCCCAGCACCACGGCGGCGCCGAGCGTGCCGAACAAGGACAGCACCAGCGTTCCCGGCAGCAACCCGGCCAACAGCACCGGCACCGCGGCCGGGTCAAGCTGCAGCATGACCGCCAGCGGCCCGGCCGCCAGCAGCAGCGGCACCCCGGTCGCCAGCCAATGCGCCAGCGCCTTGACCGCCGCGACTGCGCCGGCAGGCAGGCCGCTCAACAGCAGTTGATCGAGCGACCCGTCATCGAAATCCGCGCCGAACAGCCGGTCCAGCGGCAGCAGCGCCGCCAGCAGGGCGCAGACCCAGACGATCCCCGGCGCCATGCGGGACAGCGTCTCGGGCGCCGGGCCGATGGCGAGCGGGAACAGCGCCCCGGCCAGCACGAAGAACAGCACCGCCGCCAGCGTGTCGGCGCCGTGCCGGACCGAGAGCCGCACCTCCCGCAGCAGCATGGCCCAGAACGTCGTCACAGCCGCAGGTCCGCGGCGTTGCCGAGCGGCAGCGGCAGGTGGGTCGCGGCCACGACCACGCCGCCCGCCGCCCGGTGCGCCGCCATCAACTCGCCGAGCCGCGCCACCGAGGCGGCGTCCAGCCCCAAGGTCGGCTCGTCCAGCAGCCACAGCCCGGCCCGCGACACCAGCAGCCGCGCCAGGGCCAGCCGTCGCTTCTGCCCGGCCGAGAGCAGCCGTGCGGGCAGGTCCGCAAGCGCCGAAAGCTCAAGCGCCGCCAACGCCGTCTCCACATTGCCGCGTCCAATGCGGGCCGCAAGCGCCAGGTTCTCCCTGGCTGTCAGCCCCGGCTTCACCGCGTCGAGATGGCCGAGATAGGCCGCCGGCGCCGGCTGCTCCCGCACGTCCTGGCCGCGCCAGGCTACCTGCCCGGCATCCGGCCGCTTCAGCCCGGCGAGCACCCGGAGCAGCGTGCTCTTGCCCGCCCCGTTGGCGCCCAGCAGCAGCAGCGCGCCGCCGTCCGGGACCGCGAACGACAGGTCGCGCAGCACCAGCCGTTCCCCGCGGAACGCCGAGACGCCGGCGACCGTCAGACCCGCACGGCTCGGCAGGCCCGCATGGCTTGGATTCTGCATGCCCCCTGTGTAGGTCGGGCCGGTCTGTGGACGCCAGCCCGCCACATATGGTTTATGGCGCATACCATTCGACGCAGCCGCCCGCCTCGCTCCCTGCCGGGCGTGCGACCCAGAGGAAGAGGCACACGGCCATGAAGATGATCGGGCAAGACAGCCTAAAGACCCGCCGCACCCTGACGGCGGACGGACGGGACTACGAATACTACTCCGTGCCGGAAGCCGCGAAGGCGCTGGGCGAGCCGGCCGACCGCCTGCCGGTCAGCCTCAAGATCCTGTTGGAGAACGTGCTGCGCTTCGAGAACGGCGGCAGCTACACCGTGGGCGACGCCCGTGCGCTGGCCGAGTGGGCGCGCACCGGCAGCAGCACCCGGGAGGTGCCGTTCCGCCCGGCGCGCATCCTGATGCAGGACTTCACCGGCGTGCCTGGCGTCGTGGACCTCGCCGCCATGCGCGACGGGATCACCAAGCTCGGCGGGCGTCCGGACCAGGTGAACCCGCTGATCCAGGTGGACCTCGTGATCGACCACTCGGTCATGGTGGACTATTCCGGCACGCCGAACGCGCTGCACCAGAACATGGACGCGGAGTTCAGCCGCAACGGGGAGCGCTACAGCTTCCTGCGCTGGGGCCAGACGGCGTTCCAGAACTTCCGGGTGGTGCCGCCGGGCGCCGGCATCTGCCACCAGGTCAACGTCGAGTACCTCGCGCAGACGGTGTGGACGGCGGAGACCGAGGGCAAGACCTTCGCCTACCCGGACACGCTGTTCGGCACCGACAGCCACACCACCATGGCCAACGGCATCGGCGTGCTCGGCTGGGGCGTGGGCGGCATCGAGGCCGAGGCGGCGCTGCTCGGCCAGCCCATCGCCATGCTGATCCCCGACGTGATCGGCTTCCGCCTGACGGGCGCCCTGCCCGAAGGCAGCACGGCGACTGACCTTGCGCTACAGGTGACGCAGATGCTCCGTAAGAAGGGCGTCGTCGGCAAGTTCGTCGAGTTTTTCGGCCCTGGCTTGGCCGAGCTGTCCGTCAGCACGCGCCTGACGATCGCCAACATGGCGCCGGAATACGGCGCGACCTGCGGCATCTTCCCCATCGACAGCACGACGCTCGACTACCTGCGCCTGACCGGGCGGGACGAGGCGCGCATCGCGTTGGTCGAGGCCTACGCCAAGGCGCAGGGCCTATGGGTGGACGCCGGCACGCCGGACGCCGTTTACACCGACATCATCGAGCTGGACCTCCGGACCGTGATGCCGAGCATCGCCGGGCCGAAGCGCCCGCAGGACCGCGTGCTGCTGAAAGACGCTTCCGCCGCCTTCCGCGCCGACCTCACCAAGGGCCTGGGCGTGCCGGCGAACGACGCCAACCGCAGCGTCGCAGTGGCGGGCAAGAACTACGAGATCACCCATGGCGACGTGGTGATCGCGGCGATCACGAGCTGCACCAACACCAGCAACCCCTATGTCATGCTGGGCGCCGGGCTGCTGGCCAAGAAGGCGCGGGCGAAGGGCCTGCGGCCGAAGCCGTGGGTCAAGACCTCGCTCGCCCCCGGCAGCCAGGTGGTGACGGAGTACCTCGACAAGGCCGGGCTGAGCGAGGATCTGGACGCGCTGGGCTTCCAGCTTGTCGGCTACGGCTGCACGACCTGCATCGGCAACTCCGGCCCGCTGGACGAAGCGGTCGCAGACGCCATCGAGGCGAACAAGCTGGTGGCGGTGTCGGTGCTGTCGGGCAACCGGAACTTCGAGGGCCGGGTGCATCCGAACGTGCGGGCCAACTACCTGGCAAGCCCGCCCTTGGTCGTCGCCTACGCGCTGCTCGGCACCATGAACCAGGACATCACCACAGCACCGCTCGGCACCGGCAGCGACGGGCAGCCGGTGTACCTCAAGGACGTGTGGCCGACCAACCAGGAGATCCTGGAAACGGTGCGGGCCAGCCTGTCACGGGAGCAGTTCATCCGGCGCTATGGCGAGATCTTCCAGGGCACCAAGGAATGGCAGTCCATCGAGGTCGATGCCAGCAGCCAGACCTATCACTGGAACAGCGGGTCCACCTACGTGCAGAACCCGCCGTACTTCGAAGGCATCACCATGACGCCCGGCGCGGTCACGGACATCGTGGGCGCCCGCGTGCTCGCGATGTTCGGCGACAACATCACGACCGACCACATCAGCCCGGCGGGCAACATCAAGAAGGCGTCGCCGGCCGGCGAGTACCTCGGCGAGCGCCAGGTGATGCAGCGCGACTTCAACAGCTACGGCTCGCGCCGCGGCAACCACGAAGTGATGATGCGCGGCACCTTCGCCAACATCCGCATCAAGAACGAGATGGTTGCGGGCGTCGAGGGCGGCTGGACCAAGCACCAGCCGTCGGGCGAGCAGATGCCGATCTACGACGCGGCGGAACGCTACAAGCGGGAGGGCGTGCCGCTGGTGGTGTTCGGCGGCAAGGAATACGGCATGGGGTCGTCGCGCGACTGGGCGGCCAAGGGCACGGCGCTGCTGGGCATCAAGGCCGTCGTCGTCGAGAGCTTCGAGCGTATCCACCGCTCCAACCTGGTCGGCATGGGCGTGCTGCCGCTGACGTTCAAGGACGGCGTCACCCGGCAGTCCCTCGGGCTGACCGGCGCCGAGACCATCGACATCCTGGGGCTGCCGGAGCTGCGCGCCGGCATGGACCTGCGGATGCTGATCCATCGCGGGCCGGGCCGCACGGACGAGCTGACGGTGCGGTGCCGCGTCGATACCGACGACGAGGTCGAGTACTACCGCAACGGCGGCATCCTGCACTACGTGCTGCGGGAGATGGCCCGCGCCGCCTAGTTGACCTTGACCCGGCCTCGTCTCCTTCAGGCGGGGCCGGACGCCAACCTGGCGCACCTGCCGGTCAGCCTCGACCTGCGGGCGCTCAGCGTGGCGGAAGGGGTGCGTGCGGCCCTGTCCGTCGCCGTCATCGTCGCGGCGAACGAGTGGGCCGACTTCCCGCCGCTGAGCGAGGCGGCGCTGGCGGCGCTGCTGACCTGCCTTTGCGACGCCGGTGGGCCGATCCGGCGTCGGGTGCCAGCCCTGCTGGTGTTCGCCGTTATTGGCGCGGGCCTTACAGCCGGGCTTGGGCTGTTGCGGCCAGCCGGCTTCGCGGTGGTCGTGCCCTGCGCCTGCCTGGTGATCTTCTGCACAAGCTTCGCCCGCATCTGGGGCCAGAGCGCGCTGCAGGTGGGCAACCTGCTGACCGTCGTGACCGTGCTGGCGCTGGACCGCACCGTCGGCCTGCGGGAGGCAGTCTTGCTGGCTGTAGCGTTCGTCGGCGGCAGCCTGTGGGCGCTCCTGCTGACCATGGTGATCTGGCGCCTGCATCCGTTCCGCCCCGCCCGGCGCGCCGTGGCCGAGGTGTTCCGGCGCATGGGCGTGCTGGCGGGCGATTTGTCTGGGCTGATCAATGCGGCCCCGACCC
>CAXUJE010000007.1:0-39744 GCA_964251035.1 uncultured Acetobacteraceae bacterium | reverse complement strand
TTCCCGGTTCATCCTGCTAAACGTGAATCCAGCACCCGGCCTATGGCGTGCCCCCGTGGTGGAGGCTGTCGAGCAGCGGCTTCACGGCGCGCGTGTGGACGTACTCGATCCTGGCCTCGGTGAGCTTGGTCGCCTGCGTGTTCGCGTCGGCGGCGCCCCACACGGTGTAGCCGCGCGCCTGCCACGCGGCGACCAGCGGGGCCAGCAGGGCCGTCTTGCCCGCGCCGGCCACGCCCACGGCGACGGCCAGGCCGCCATCCGTGCCGAGCACCTCGATGGCACCGCGCTGCGCGTCGCCGTGCTCGCCCTTGAACACCAGGCCGGAACGCGCCACGGCCGTCGCGACCTCGCCGGACGAGAGCGTGTGCGTGCGGTCCTCGACGGCACGCCGGGCCAGCGCGACCAGCTCGTCCTCGCGGGTGCGGTGCAGTTCGGTGGTCAGCTTGACGCGGCCGTTCTCGACCACCCGCCAGGCGAGCCGCGTTTCCTCGCCGTCCTGCATGACGGTGGCCTTCGCCCAGTGCCGCGCCATCGCGTTCACGTCGTCGGTGGAGTCCAGGCCCTCGGCGATGAAGCCGCGCGCAATGGCGAGGCGCACGTCGCCCTGGTCGAGCACGGCGTTCTTGCCCAGCATCTCCTGCAAGTGCCCCAAGGCCACGTGGTCGGCGGCGTCCATGCGCTCCGCACGGGACCGGGCCGGCGCCGCGGGGCCGTAGGCGACGGCGCTGCGGTGGTGCCAGCCGATGCGTTCGGCCTGCCGGCGCCAGGCGTCCATGTCAGGCGTGTTGGTCTCCTTGTCGCGGCGCGCGCGGTGGGTTTCCAGCTTCACGAGGTCGGCCCGCTCGGCGGCGTCCATGCCCTCCCAATCGCGCCCCGTCCGCCGCGCCAGCTCGCGCGCCGCCGTCTCGCCGTCGCGGGTGCGCTTGCTGAACTCGTCGCACACCGATTGCGGGATGGCCGTCATCCGCAGCTTGTTGGTCCGGGCGTCCAGCTCGGTGTGCATCCCGAGCTTGTTCAGCTCGCGGCCCAGGATGCCGTCATACACCGCCCCGAACTCGTGGTAGCGGCCGGGCAGCAAGGCCGTGTTCAGCGCGACCACGCGCCCGCTTTCCGTCACCATCACGGAGGGGATCAGGTTGTGGCTGTGGAGCTGCGGATCGCCCGCGACCGGCACCGAGCGGAGCGCCGTGTAACGCTCGCCCGTGGTCGGGTCGTCGCACGCCATCTCCAGCGTCGGCCGCGAGGTGAAGTGCTCCAGCGATAGCCAGCCGAACCGGGCGCGCTCCAGCGGCCCCTCCCCGCCCTTGCCGCTGCGCGCCCACCCGACCTGCTCCTCGACGTAGCGCAGCGTCTCGGCCACCGCCGTCTTGTGCGCCTCCAGGATGGACGCGCGCTCGGCCTCGGTTTCCGCGAACGCCCACGCCACGGAAACCGACTTCGGGGCGGAGAGCGTCAGGTCCAGGTAGGCAATGCGGTGCCGGTCGGTCTCGCCCGGCCCGCTCGCCTTGTAGGCCTGCACGCCGCGCTGGCTGCCCTCGATGTCGGCGCCATCGGCACGCAACCCGGCCAGCAGGTTCGTGAGCTGCCCAACGTTGACGGCCTTGGTCGGGTCCAGGGCGAGGGCGGCGGCCACCTCCGGCGCCATGTCGGCGCGCGGCATCACGGCGCAGCCCTGCCCGGCCGCAATGGCGTCAGCCGCCGCCGTCTCGTTCCGCGCGTAGTAGGCGGCCGTCCGCTGCGTCGCTTCGCCGACCTGGCGCTCCAGGTAGTACTCGGCGGCGGCCTTGGCCGCGGCCATGCCGGTCGCGACGCCGACCGCCGGCGTCATCACGGCGGCAGCACCCCAAGCGACCACAGGGCGGCGAGCAGCACCAGCCCCGCACCCACCGTGCGCCAGGTTCGGCGTCCTGGGCGCCAGCGCAGCCGTAGCCCGCGCCGGACGGGGCGCCGACGCGCCGGGGCCGCCCGCCCGCGCAAGGAGCCGGCCGCCGCCTCCACCACGCGGCACGCCTCGCCCGCCTCCACCTGGAACAGCTCGCGCGAGGGCGTGCGCCCGATCCGCACGCGACGGTGCGCCAGCATTCGGTGCGCCGCCGCCTCGACGTGGGCGCAGTCGGCAACCGGCCACGCCAGGATCTCGCGGAACGGCCCGAACGCCGCGTAGCCCTCGCTGCCGGCCAGCTCGCGCGCCCGGGCGCCGGCGTTGCGCGTCGAGCGGCCGATCTTGACCACCCCCGGCCGCGCCGAGGCCAGCACATACACCCAGCCGGGCGTCGTCGGCGCCGTCATCCGGCGCCGTTCCCCGGCGTCGCATCCACGCCGTCGCCGCGCATCATGCGCGCCGCGTCCAGCGCCGCCCGTTCCAGCAGGTTCGGCAGCCGGCCAAGGACCACGCGCGTCTCGCCCGCGTCGGCCGCGATCCCCCGCAGCGTGGCGTCGATGCGCGCCAGCACGGCCTGCATCTCGCTCGCGCCGCTCCCCTGCTCCTCGCTGGCCGCCTGGTTCAGCCTGTCGAGCATCTCGGTCTGCGTTGCAAGCATCTGCCGGAACTGCTCCATCGTTGCGTTGAGCGCGTCCAGCGTCCCGTCCTGCTCGTCCTGGCGCCGAGCCAGTTCGGCCTGGCCAGCGAGCAGCCGGTCCAGCTTGAGGTGCAGCGCCTCGTGTTCGCCCGCCATCCTGCCCTGCCTTTTTCCTGCCGACGGCACCCTTTGAGGGGTGCAAGGGTCTGTGGAACACTTTGACCCCTCTCAGGCAGGTAATGTAATAGGATATGAATGCAGTAATAAACAAGGTTATGAAAGGGTTGCTTGTCTCGCCGCAAGCACCTAAAGTCGGCCCATGCCGTTCAAGCGCGCTCGGACAATAGCCGAGATCGCCGCCCTCGCCGCCCGCTTCGGCGAGGATTGGACGCCGGGAGATGCCGTCATGCCCTGGTTGCGCAAGCACGCGGACGAACTGACCGACCTGGTGCATGACGAGGGCTGGTCCTGGGTCGCAATCGGGCAGGCGCTGGACGCGGCCGGCGTCCGCTACTCAACCGGCCGCCCATGGTCGGCGCCCATGCTGGCCGT
The DNA here is from genome assembly GCA_964251035.1 of uncultured Acetobacteraceae bacterium. Taxonomy (GTDB): domain Bacteria; phylum Pseudomonadota; class Alphaproteobacteria; order Acetobacterales; family Acetobacteraceae; genus CAHJXG01. The sequence continues at coordinate 36,673 of CAXUJE010000007.1, read as the reverse complement.
CAAGATCAACCTTGCGCGGAATGCGAACGCCAGGCGCGCGGCGGAGAAGGCCAAGCAAGCCGCAGCCAGCCAGTTCGCGCCCGTCGCGGAGATGCTCAAGGCCGCCCTCGCCGACATGGCACCCCAGCCGCAACCAGCCGCACGACGCTTGCGGAAGGGACAGCCGCCGCAGCCGGCGAAGGCGGCAGCCAGGGGCATCCCTGAAACCCCGCCCTCAAGGCCGTCCTCACCATTCAACGGTGACGAGGACGACTATGATTTCGTCAAGCCGGCGGGCGGCCCGAAAGTGTGGAAGCCAGGGGAAAGGGACGACTGATGCCGAGGGACAGCGCGAAAACCGAGCCGGCCATGCCGCGCAAGCCGATCACGCTTGCCGACCTGCTCGCCGAGGACGAGGGCGGGATCGAGGTCCCCGAGGTCGGCGGCCTGCCACCCTTGCGGGGCGAACTTGCGATCCGCCGCACGCCAAGGACGCTGCCGGTGCCGGACCTGTCGCAGGTGCTCAGGGCCTGGCTGCTCGTCGGCGAAGGGCGCAGCGGCAAGACGACGTTCGCCCGCTGGCTCGCCGACCATCTCCATGCCCGCGACATGCTCGGCGAGGCCGTCATCGCCACCATCGCGCCCGGCAACCGCGCGCTGGAGCGCTACGTCGCAACCGTCTTGCAGCCCGCAAGCGCCGACGCCGGCGAAACGGCAAGATGGGTCAGCAAGGCCATCGGCGGCCTGGCCCGCAAGCGCCTGCACGGCGTGTTCGACGCGGGCGGCGGCGACCAGAGCATTGCAACGCTCATCCACGATGAGCCGGGCCTGGTCGGGGACATGGAGGAACGCGGCCTGGCCCCCGTCGCGGCCTACTTCCTCGGCCCGCGCCTGGCCGACCTCGCCTTTCTCAAGAGCTACGAGCAGGCCGGGTTCCAGCCCCGGGCCACGGCCCTGGTGCTCAACCTCGCGCTGGCCGACGACCCGGGCGCGTTCGACGACATCCGCCGCCAGCCGGTGTATCGGGCCGCCCTGGAACGCGGCGCCGTCGAGCTGTTCATGCCGGCCATGCCGCAGGATGTCGCCCTCGCCATCGAGCGCAAGGAGCTGCACTACAGCGACGCCCGCGACGGCCGGACCCCGGACGGGCGCACCGTCGAGGTGCTCAAGCTGCGCCAGCGCGCGGAGGTCGGCCGCTGGCTGGATGCCATGATGCGCGAGTTCTCCGCCGTGGAAAGCTGGCTGCCGTGGATGTGAACTCCGTCGCTCCCCTCCCCGGCACGGCGTCGGTCCCGGCGGCGGACGACTACGAGGCCGCAATCGCCTCGGCCCAGCAAAGCCTCCAGCGCGCGGCCGGGCGCGTCGGGCCGCACGGCGACGAGGCCCGCCTGTGGCTGGTGGCGCAGTCGGACGCCTTGGGCGCCCTGCTCAAGACTACACGGCGCTGGGAGCGGGCCACCGCCGACGTGATCGAGGCCCGCGATGCGTTCGGGGACGCCGAGCGCGCGCGGACGATCCGCGACTTCATCGCCGCCGCGCACGAGAGCTTCGCCGCAGAGGTCCGCAAGCGGGCGGAGCGCATGATCCGCGCCTTCGACCGGCGCACCACCGCGCTGGTCGGCTGCTGCATCGGCGGCGCGTTCGTGGGCGGCCTGCTGACCGGGGCGCTCGCCCTGGTCGCTGCCCTTTGGTGGACCGGCGCCGGACCGTGGGGGGCTGGCGCGGCCTGGGCGGACGTGGCGCGGAACAACCCCGACCCGCGCCCGCTGCTCGCCAAGGCGGTGGACGGCACCGCCCCCGACGGCCGCCGCTACAAGGTGCTGTCGCTGTGGACCGAACCGGCGAAGGCGCCGCCGCCGCCGGCCCCCAAGTAGGAGGCTGCTATGATCCTGGTCTCGCTCGTCGCCTTCCGGCCGATCCGCTTCATCCTGTTCGCAACCCTGATCGGCGCGGGGAAGGCCGCCGAGCACGGCAGCATCGTCGCCGGCTTGGTCGCGCTGGCCGCCTTCGGGCTGCTGGAGCCTCGCTTGCCGCTGGCGCTCGCGGACGGCAGCGCGCGCGTGGTGGCATGGGCCTGGGACCGGCTAGGCCGGTAGCTTCTCGTCACCGATGCCGCGACGACCTGGGCCGGCGTTTCGGCTCCAGGTCGTCCTCGCGTACCTCGATGCCCAGCTTGGCCAGCCCGGCGAAGATCATGGTGTGCTGCGTATGCGCCGGGTGCTCGTACAGCCACTTGCGAATGTTCTCGGCCAAGTAGCCCGGGATACGGACGGTGGTGATCAGCGGCTCGCGGTCGTCGTCGGCCTCCGGCTCCGGCGCCGCCTTGGCCGGCACAGGCGCAGAGCGGCTGCGCCCGGCCTGGGTCGCCGGATCGGCCAACGCGGCGATGGTGTCGTCCTTGCCCGCGAACACGTCCTCCATGCTCCCAAGCCCGGCTCGTGGCTTGCGCGCCACGACAGCTCTGTCAGGCATAAACCTTCTCCTTCTTGCGGGCGGTCGCCAAACCAATCTCGGCGGCCACAAACGCCCAAAGCGCCCGTATCTCCTCGGCCGCCTTGCCCTTCGCCTCGATCTCGCCCGCGGTGCGGCCGTCGTTCCAGGCCACCTTGACCGACATACGGTGCGCGATGACGCCGGCCAGCGCGCCGTGCTTGGACAGCACCATCGCCGCCTCGGTCGCCTGCGTGGTCCCTTTCTTCACGCCGTTGAGCGCAAAGGCGAACGGCTTTTCCATGCTCCGCACCAGGCGCACGGTGTCACCCACCGCGGCCAGGTCCGCCTTGCCGTCCTGGGTAGGGATCAGCACGAAGTCCGCGAACGCCAGCACCGCCCGGATCGCCTCCGTCAGCGCCGGCGGCGTGTCCACCACGACCAGGCGGACACCCGCGGCGCCAAGGCGGTCGAGGGTCGGCGGCAGCTCGGCAATGCCGCCCTTGGCAAGCTTGGGCGACGCGGCCTCGCGGTCCAGGAACCACCGCCCCAACGACTGCTGCGGGTCGGTGTCGTAGATCACCACCGGCCCGAACCCGGCCTGCTCCGCTTCCACGGCGAGGTGGGCCGAAAGCGAGGTCTTGCCGACGCCGCCCTTCTGGCTCGCGAGTACCAAGACCTTCGGCCTGACTACCATGCCCGTCGTCCCCTGCTTCACGGCAGCATAGCTTATGATGCCATTATGGCAATGCCGGAAAAGGCAATGGCATCATATGTCATTGCATCTTACCTCGCAGCCTGGGCAGCGATCCACGCTTGCAACGCCCCGGCAACCTCCCGCTCCGTCCACCCGGCGGCCTCGGCGCGCTGGGCCAGCCCGTCCAAATGCGCGTGCAGCGCCACGGCGCACGGGGCGAAGCGGTCCCGGTCAAGCATCAGCTCCTCCGGCGGCGGGTCCACAAGCCGCTCCAGCATGAGGCGCAACGCGCGCAATGCGCTGCGCGGCGGCGTCATGCGGGCGGAACACCAGTCCCGCACCGTCTTGTCGCCGCTCACGCTCAACAGCGGGGCAAGCCCGGTCTGGCTGGTGCCGAGCGCCGCGATGGCGGCCCGCACCACCCGGGCGCCCTCCGCCAGCACCGCCGGGTCGGACATGGCCTCACGCTCGCGCAGGCGCTCGTCGAGGGCTTCCAGGTCGGCAATCAGCGTTCGCAGCATCCGGTCCAGCGCGTCCCCGCACAGCATCAGGCCCTCCCTTGTTGTCCTGATTGCGGGCGACGCGCAACGTTTGCTGATCCCTCGCAGCAAGATAGACGAAAACCGATGCCATTAAGCCACTAAGCAAAGCAGCAGTAGCTGATTGGGTGGAGGGAAGGCGGGGCACGCGGCCCCGCCCCGGCTGGATCAGGCCGCGGCCTTGATCTGCGCCATGCGCTCCCCTAGCAGCCACAACGCCCGGTTCAGCCGCACGTCCTGGTCGATGCCGCGGACCTCGCGGGTCGTGACCCGGCGCCGGCGGTTGTTGGCGTCCCTGCCCCAACCCGTAAGGCCGCCCCGGATGGCGTTCTCCTGCAAGACGTTGGTGGTGGTCCAAAGGTCGCGCGAGGCGTCTTCCCGGCGGCGCACGGACAGCAGTTGCTCCGGCCTGATCGGGGTGGCAGACCCGGCTTCCTCGCCCTCGCCGAAGCGAAGGACGTGCGCGCTCTCGGCCATGACAACCTGCTCGTCGCGGGACAGGCTCACCCCCGCCCAGGCATCGGCCTGGTCCAGGGCGCGCTTGCTCTCCTCAAGCACCGTATAGCTGCCCTCGATCACCTGGCCCACCACGTCGCCCTTGTGGGGCACCTTGATGGTCCGTAGGCCGCGGTCGGCCACGACCATGCCGTTTAGGCACACCAGCCGGAACATGCCCGCCATCAGGTGATAGGACGAGGTGCCGTCGTGCGAATTGACCAGCACCACCTCCGGGAAGGTCTCGCCGATCCGGCGCAGCCCGCCGGCCTGGCCCTGGTAGCGGAAGCGCAGCAGGTGCTTGGTGAAGTCCGCCTTGCCCTCAACGCGGGAGTTGCCCTGCTTGGCAAAGGTCGGCTGGAAGCCGTTGGCGCGCAACCCGTCGATCACGGCCGCAGTCGGGATATAGGTATAACGCTCGCTGCGGCTCTCGTGCTTGCCGGACGCGAAGGCGGAGGGTGCCAAGCGGCGGATCTGGTCATCGGTGAGCGGGCCATGTCCGGCGGTGGCGGCGGCGGACCCGAAGCGGCGGAAGGAAACGTGGGACATTGTTGGCTCTCTGTGCTGGCCGGGAACCATCTCCCTGGCACACCCTGTTTCTAGCAGCCTTTGCCCATTTCTGCAAATGCTTAATAAGCATTAACATAACAAAGGCGTGAGGGCGGCGTGCTGCCGCCCCCCGTCCCGTCATTCCGCCGCGGCAGGATACTCCATGCTCCCGGCGCCGTCGTCCGCCATGGCCGGCTCGGCCGCCGCCCCTTCAAGGCCGGGCACCCGCAGCCGGGCCGGAAGCCAGCCCTTGCCGGACAGCAGCGCCTCGGCGTTGGCCGCCATGGCGTCCTTCTTCATGTCCTGGATGCGATGGGCGGCATTTGCGCCCGCGCCTTCCCGCACCGCCGCCAGGATGCCCGCCTTCGTGACCCGGCCAAGGTAGCTGTCCTGCGTCACGGTCCACCATTGCCGCATGTCCAGGCCCGCCGCCGCCGCGACTTGCGCGGGACCCTGCCGGGCATCGGTCCAGTCCCCGCCGCCCGCGTCGGCCACCCGTCCGACGCAGACCGCGATCAAGGCATGGAGCGTCGGCACGTCCTGTCCTTGCAGCCACGCCCACAGCGCCGCGTGGTCATCGGGCAGCTTGGAGCGCTGCTCGTCCTCCGCCGCCATGATGGCCTGACGGGCCGGGCTGTCCACGCCTACGGCGCCCGCGCCATAAGACATGGCGTAAGGGCTGCCGAGACGGGCCACGGTGACGTGGTAGGCACCGTAGAAGGCCGCGGTTGCCAAGCTGTGCGCCAGCACGCGAAGCGCCAGGTCGGGCTGCCGCATGATCTCCACGCGCAACGCTGCCGTCCGATGGGCCGTAAGCTCGGCATCCAACTCGAACGGAAGGGCAGGGGCCTTGTTCTCCGGGACCTGCTCCGGCAGGGCGGCTTCAACCGTCTGCCCCGTTTCGTCCTGCCCCTGGTCGGCAACCCCGGTGTCCGCATCGCCGAGATCGTCCTGTTCCTGGGCGCACGCTTCCGCCACGTCCTCCGGCTCCGGCTCGGGCTGCGGCTCGTCCTCGGGCCGGACGAAGCCCCGCTCAACCCTGAGCATCCCGTCGCCGGTCAGCATGATGGTGGCGCCGCCCCGCGCCATGTCCTCCGGACGGAAGGCGCGTTCGCGGTCGTCCAGGGCGTCAAGTTCGGCCTGCACCGTTTGCGCCTCGGTCCGAACCTCCTCCGCGGCGTCCTCGACGCCGTAAGGGTGGTCAGCCGCCAGCTCGTCAAGCCGCCGGACCAACTCGGCCTGCCGCGCCTGGTCGGCCTCGGACAGCGCCACGGTTCCGGGCCACACTCGGCGGGTGGCGTACCAGATCGTCCGCACGGCTGCCGGATCGGTGACGACCCATTTCCAGCCCTCGGCCCGCACCTGCTCCGCCGCTGCCTGGATGCGCTCGCCCACCAGCCGTTCCAGCAAGGCCACGTCGGTCAGCCAGCCGCCGTCGTCCTCGGTGAACAGGTCGCGCTGCACGCGCCCGCCCGCGGCCTGGTAGGCGTCCAAGCCCACAAGCCGCGCGCGCGGGTCATGGGCGGGAACACTCGTTTGGGTCAGCACGCGCCTGATGGCGTGCGGCGTAAGCTGCCACTCCGGCAGTTCGGCAAAGGCACGCTCCTGCGCGTCGCGGTCCTCGGTGACGGTGAAGGCCATGACGTGATCCAGGGTCAGCTTGCCCTCGCGGTAGGCCGCCATGATGGCCGGGGACACGGTGCCGAGGCGGAGGCGCTGGCGGACGGTGTGCGCCGTCACGCCGAACCGGGCAGCGATCTCCTCGATGCCGACGCCCCTGCCGTTCTGATGCAACTCTGCAAAGGCTTCATAAGCATCAGCCGGATGCAGCGCCTTGCGGTCCTCGTTCTCCGCCAGGCTGGCGTCCAGCGCATTCTCGTCGTCGATCCGGCGGCAGGGGATGGCCGCGCCGGCAGCCAGGCGCTTGCGCTCGGCCAGCAGCGTCAGCGCCCGGAACCGGCGCCCGCCCGCGACGACCTCCCACAGGCCGGTGGGCGTGCCCTCACCATCCGTCTGCTCGCTGACGCTCAGGTTCTGGATCAGGCCGCGGCCGGGGGCCGCGATGCTCGCCGCCAGTTCCTCGATCTCCGCCGCGGCGTAGGTCTTGCGGACGTTGCGGGGGGACAGCACCAGCTTGTTCAGGGGAACCGTGAACGTGTCGGCGTTCAGAGTGATCTTCTTAGCCATGTTTCTCTCCGTTGGTGGCCGGGAACCGCTCCCTGGCACACCCTTTTTATATCTGCATTTGCATATTTAGGCAACTGCTTAATAAGCATTAAAGTAACAACGGCGCGATCAGTTTTTCCCATAGGCACGGCTGCTCGCACCGGAGACGCTGGCTGGGCTGACGCCGGCTTGGTTCAGGGCTGACACGATGCAAGCTCTGGCTTCCCGTCCAGAACAGGCTTTTGCAGGTTTATGTCACTTGACGACATAGAGCGTCTATGTCATTGTATGTCCTATGCCGAAGGCGATGCTGATCCTTCACCGCAAGCGCCGCTATGACGACGGAGCGATCTTGGAACTGAAGCTCTGGCAAGTGCCCGCCGCCGTCCCCGGCTCCGCGCACCTGTTCAAGTACTCCCTGTTCTACGGCAGCGGCGGGCGGCGGCTGATCGGGTACGACAACGAGGCCGGCAAAGGCGACCACCGGCACTGCGGCGAGGAGGAGGAAGCCTATGCGTTCACCACCTTCCGCCAGATGCTGGCAGACTTCCTGGCCGATGTGCGCCAGCTCCGAGGAGGCAAGCTGTGAGTGAGGACATGAAGGTTGTCGTGGGCGGCACGGCCGAGGACGACGCCGCCGCGTTCCTTGATGCCGTCGAGCGGGCGGAACGGGGCGAGGCCGTGCATGAACGGGTGCTGTCCTTCCAAAGCTGGGAGGGCTTGGCCTCGGTGATGACGGGGGAACGCTACCGCCTGCTGCGGCACCTGCACGCGCACCCTGAACCGTCAATAAGCGCGCTCGCGCGGGCGCTCGGGCGGCAGTACCGCCGGGTGCATGAGGACGTGGCCATTCTGGAAAGCGCGGGGCTGCTGGATCGGAACGGGGGTTCGGTGCGGACGACCGCGGACGCGATCCAGGCGGAAATCCGGTTTTAAGGGGCAGACAGTCGCGCGGGTGCTGGCTCTCTTCAGTATAGTTCTTGATCTGTTCTAAAATGCGTCCTGGCGTCCCCGCAGTGACCAGCGGAGGCGCACAAGCGTGGCTCAGGACGACAATCTCTCTCCGGCAACGCGGGAGGAGGTGATCAGCACCCTGTCCTTCGCGCTGCGGTTCACCGGGCGCAAGCGCACCCACCAGGCGGACGACATCATGGCCCGCGTCGCCGCCGAGCACCTGGCGCGGAGTGGATTCGTCGTCAGCAAGCGTCCGCCCTCGGGCGACCTCGCACACCTTGATCCCCGCCCGTCCGAACCGAGGGCATAGACGGTCACATGGGCCATGTCCTCGATGCGCTGTGCCGGTTGGAGACCCTGACCGAAGCTGGCGCGACCCCGGACGAGGTGGCGCACGACGCAGCACTCATCGCCGCCGGTTGGTGGTGGGAGGCGCGCGGCGACTTGGCCTCAGAGCGGCTGGTGCTGCTGGTTCAGGAGCTGCGCCGCTGGTGCGCGGCGACGGCCAGCCGCTACGCCCTGCGCTGGGACAAGCTGGAGCGGGCCGGGCGGCCAGATCAGGCGGACCGCGCCCGGCGCCAGGCCGAGGCGCTGGACCTGGCCAGCCACGCCCTGCACGTGTTCGGGTAGTTGTGAGGCGGTGGGATCGTGGCCGGAGTGCGAACGGATTAGCCATGGGCGGGTTGTTGCCTTCCCTCCAAACATGCTCAACGCTCGTTGAGGATGTTTGGAGGACCCCGTGCCGCGCCGGTTCGTCAGCTATTTCCGGGTCAGCACCGACCGGCAGGGCAGGAGCGGCCTGGGCCTCGAAGCCCAGCGTGCCGCAGTGGCAGCCCACCTCAGCGGCAGCGCCTGAACGCTGCTGGCCGAGATGGTGGAGGTCGAGAGCGGCAAAGCCACGGCCGACCGGCCCAGCTCCCGCGAGCCATGGCGCTGTGCCGGCTGACCGGCGCCACCTTGTGCGTCGCCAAGCTGGACCGGCTGAGGCGCGACGCCCACTTCCTCATCGGCCTGGACAAGGCCGACGTGGACTTCGTGGCGGTGGACATGCCGGACGCCAACAAGTTGACGGTCGGGATCATGGCGCTGGTCGCGCAGCAGGAGGAGGCGATCAGCGCCCGCACGAAGGCGGCGCTGGCCGCCGCCAAAGCCCTGGGCACAAAGCTGGGAGGCTACCGGGGCGTCCCACCGCCGGCTCCTGCCAAGGCCAGCACCGGCCGCATCGCCAAGGCCGACCTGTTCGCGTCCCGCGTTGCGCCGCTTGTGCGCGAGTTGCAGAGGACAGGTATGGCGATGGAGGCGGTTGCCCGCGAACTGGCGGCACGCGGCGTGAGGACGGCGCGGGGCGGTGTATGGACAGGGCAGGCAATCAAGAACCTGCTGACGCGCAGGCCGGCCAGCGAGGGCCAGAGTACCACCGCGGCGGAACCTGCTTGACCCGCTGTAGCAAACCCTCGACTCTAGCAATGGGTTACGGTGCCCAGGGCAGCGACTCGGAGGGCTGAAGTGGCGCACAGGACCAGTCAGGTACGGCCAAAGCGTCTTGCGCTGGACCTGTTCTGCGGCGCGGGCGGCCTGTCTGAAGGACTGCGGCAGGCAGGCTTCCATACCGTTGCTGCCAACGACTCCGACATTTGGGCCGGCGCAACTTACGGCGCCAACCACCAGGCGCACGGCACTGCTTTCATCCCTGGCGATGTCGGCGACGCTGCTGTGCAGGAGCACCTGCTCAGCATTGCGCGCGGGCAGGAGATCGACCTGCTGGCTGGCGGGCCGCCGTGCCAGGCATTCTCACAAGTCCGCAACCACGACCGCCTCATCAACGATCCACGGAACACCCTGTACCGGCACTACGTCGCCATGCTCCGCGCCGTCATGCCGCGCACGTTCTGTATGGAGAACGTAGTGGGCCTGGACAACCTGGCCGGTGGCGAGGCCAAACGCCAGATCATTGCGGACCTGGCCCTTGAGGGGAGCTACAGGGTCGGATGCCGCGTGCTTGACGCTGCCTCGTTCGGCGTCCCGCAAAGCCGCCCGCGCGTGGTGTTCATCGGCGTCCGGGCCGATCTTGGCGCTGGACCCGTCTTCCCACATGGAACAGCCGCCCCGCAACTTGAGCGCGCCCGTTCGCCCGACGGCTGGACCTACGGCCATAGCGGAGACCTGCTGGCTGGGATCGATGAAGCGTTCCGCACCTTGCAGGACCCGGAGGACACTGCCCTTACCACGGTTGAGCAGGCGTTAGGCGACTTGGCTTTCCTGCAACCTGCCACGCAGCTTGTGCGCAAGCCATCCGACAGGCCCGTCGATTATGAGCTGCCACCGTTGAGTGCCTACCAGCGCGCGAGGCGGGCAGGCTCGACGGCCCTTTACAATGCGGACGTGCCCTCGATCCGTGAGGACACGGTGGCGCGGCTGCTGGCAATCCCTCAAGGAGGCAACTTCCGGGACATCCCGGAGAAGCTGAACGGCCGCTACCTGTCCGCAAAACGATGGGGGCCGGACATCGGGCGGGAAATCCTCAGCCGCAAGCACTTCTCGGCCTACCGGCGGCTGTACGCTGGCCATGTGTCATGGACACTGAACACCAAGGCGGATTGCGTGTACCATTACGCTGCACCGCGGGCGCTGTCGGTCCGCGAGTTCGCCCGGCTGCACTCGTTTGATGACACCTACTTGTTCCTGCATGGCGACAGGCACAGCCGCTACCGCCAAGTCGGGAATGCTGTCCCTCCCTTGCTGGCCCGGGCCATTGCTGAGGCGCTGGAACCAGTGCTTGCAGCGCACGACGCCACCCGGGCGGCAGCTTCGTACAAGATTGCCGTCTAGAGCATTTTCCGACCATACGGGATCACTGGTTGGATGAATGTGCTCTCCTAAACCGCGGTTCTGGAGTGTAAGCCGATCCACTTCGATCGGATTGCGCTCTAGCGGCCGAAACGCGCCTGCATGTCGGTAAGGAAGTCCGACAGCGAGGCCAGTTTCCCGATCTGCACATAGGGCCGCAACGCCTCAAACCCTGCTCCGTGGGTTTGCTGGAGCAGCGGCAGGCAGACATGATACACGTTATGGAAGATGTAGCCACCCGCCCCGCCCGGGATGGCGTTGCACACGTTTCGGAGCCTGGCCAAGTCGAACTCGTTGGTGACGAGCGCATAGCGCAGTTCGGTGGGCTGGGTCTTGTTCATCTGGAAAGCTTGGTACTCTGACGCGAACTGTGTTTCCCGGTCCTGGCGGATCGACCACTTTGCCGTTGCGATCACATGCGTGATGTTGCCTTCCACCACGGCGATGTCGGGCCGTGGCTCCCGCGGCGCTTTGCCGCTCTTCGCTTTCGGAGGCGCACGGCGGAAGCCAGGCATCTGCGACACCGGCGTGCGGGTCTTGATCCAGTCTGGCGGGATGCCGGATGCCTTTGCGAGCAGGATTTCCAGCAGATCCTCGAAACCCTCTCCCAGCGCGTTCTTGCGCTTGTTCCCAATGGTGAAGAAGTGCCGCGCCTTCGTCTCAATGCGCCGTGCGAGTGGGCTGGCCTCCGCCTTCGCTATGCCTGCGGCCACCAGCTCCGCGGCGATCTCGCCGGTCAGCTCGGATTCCAGCTCGGCAGCGATGCCCTCGTCCCCGCCACCACTGGCGGCAGCAGCCGCACCCTGGCGGAGCAGTTCCAGGACGCAGCCCTTGAACAGCTTGTCGATCACCCTTGCGAGGCCGGGCCTGTCCAGATGCCACAGGCCGCAAAGTGCTTCGGTGAAGCGGACGGCGCGCGAATGGAACACCTTGCCAGGTTGCATGTGGTTGGAATCGTAGATGTGGGCGAGGCCGGCGCTTTCGTTCATCCAGAGAAGGCAGCGGTAAACGTGTTCCCAGGCATTGCCGGCCGTCACATCCCCCGCATCGTCAAAGTACCCGGCCAGGATACGCAAGCGCGTCGCCCGCCCGAAAGGGGTGTCATCCGGCGCAACAGCGCCAAAGAGGTCCGACAAAGCCTGCTTTCCGATTCGATCTTCACTACAGTTCCGGCTCCGCAGAGCTGGGTCAATCCCGGGCGCTGAGGATGGACAACACTGATCCGGCAACCCGGTCTGCGGTCATGTCCCGCATCCGGAGCCGGGACACAAAGCCCGAGATGGCAGTGCGGCGCGCCCTCCATGCCGCGGGCCTGCGTTACAGGCTGCACCACAAGGGTCTGCCCGGTCGGCCTGATTTGGTGTTCCCGGGCCGCCGAGTCGCCCTGTTCGTGCATGGGTGCTTTTGGCATCAACATGGATGCCGCTTGTCACACGCGCCCGCATCCCGGCTGGAGTATTGGGGACCGAAGCTGCGCCGCAACAAGGAGCGTGATGCCGAGAACACTGGCGCGCTTGAGGCTGCTGGCTGGACGGTTATGCAGATTTGGGAGTGCGAGGCCCGAAATCCACATGCCCTTGTTGAACTGATAGCGAAACTTCGTGCCAGCGAAGGTTCACATCGAAGCAAGGGCCTTCCGGAGTGATCTCAGCATCTCCTCGGCGTCGTTTATCCGGTTCAATACGTCGGCGTCACCCTTCAACTCTTGAAGCGCCGTCCAAGGCACGGCTTTCATTGCGTTGATTGCAACCTCTAAGCTAGTTACGAGGCCGCCTTCTGCTTTCTTCTCAACGGGCCGGAGTTGCAGCAGGGAAGTTTCGATATCACCATGATTGCTGAGAAACTGATCCCTAGCAACCGGATCAGGAAGAATCACCCGCAGCTTTCGCAGCTCTTTCGAGTTTGTGATACGTTTCTGGTTTACCTTCTGAACCACAGCGTCGATCACTGTAGGGGTAAGCAGCTTTTTGCTGACGCCCATCAGTTCTCTTGCCCAAGTGATTGCGGCACTCGGATCACGCAAGCTGGTGAACCGCTCCGAAATATCGAAGACCTCAACCAGCTTATCTAGTTCCCGGACAGTAATGCCGAGGATACTCGCTGCACTTGCCCGCCCTGAAAGGTCAACGAGCCGGTAAGCGACCATCTCCTTCTCCTTGGTATCCCACTCCTTCCGTTGCCGATGAATATACACCCAGGCACGGAAACGCTCCTCCTCGGTTAAGGTCCGATCAATTACTTCGACAGGAATCTGGCGGTATTGTTCACGGCCTTGCTCCACCAGAATGCGGGAGTTGGTCCAACGCCGGTCGCCATCGATGATCCGGAACTTATCTGGCAAGTCTGGATGGGGTTCCACCAATAGCGGCTCAAAAAGACCCTCATTGGCTTCTATCTGGCGTTGTAGTTCCTCATCCTCCTTTGGCCCCATCCGCGGCTGCTTGTCATTGGGGACGACATCATATAGATCGATCTTGGTGCGATAGGTCCGCAAGATTGTCCGGTCGAGCCGCCGCTCTTGCAATCCTACAATGTTGAGCTGATTTTTGGGCGTGGCAGGATTCGTCATGGAGACAGATCTTCTGTTGGCAGATCACTAAACGGAGCCGCACCAATGATACTATGGACCTCCCGGCAGAGATCCTCCTTCAATTTTTGGGTCGAGCGGAGCAGCTTGCCCTGCTTCTCCCATTGCGTCTTGTGCCACCTCACTTCCGCTACTTGAAGATCAAGCTGGGTGGCAGCGTTCCGGTCGATCTGATCAAGCAGTTGTACGCACCGTCCTGATGTCATGAATGCGTAGAGCGCGGCGGTCTTGCTTTCCCTCTCACTGCGGCTCAAACGCAAGGTATGTGCCTCCATCAAGTGCTGGCGAATTAGGGTAACGAGCGCGACAATCCGGGCTGGATTAGCTAGAACAACACCATCCTGGATATGGAGTTGACTAGCTTTGGCTGGAAATCTATGCAGCGAAAGGACAGCGTGCTCAGCTTGTTCTGCAAGCCGGTCAGCAACTAACTTGCTGACATGCTCGTTGAGAAACTTTTTATGGTTCTTTGAATCGTAGATGATGGTTCCACATTCCTGCCCGTTGCTTATTACAACATGACGTATATCGGCACCGGGCGCTCCCTTTTTGATGCGCTCGATCCGATCACCACTGAAAGCATCTCGAAGGACGTCGTACAGAACGACCTCAGCACCTTCGCCTAGCTCCTCGTTTGTCTTCTTCTCAAGATCACGCTGAAGATTATTTATTTTAGTTAAAAGCTTCTGCTTCTCTGTAAATGCGGCTGCACTCTGCTGGCTGATTGCGTCATCCTTCGCGTTTTCCAAAGTAGAACGCTGCTGTTCGAGAGCGTCATTGTGTTCTTGCCGAGCTACAGTCAGCACATGCCTGGCTTCTTCTTCTTTGATTTTTGCTTCTGCTGTCTCCTTCTCCTTCTCAGCAAGCATGTCGCGCATTGCAGCCTGTGCAGCATCATGCCCCCTCTTTACGGCATCGCGTAGTTGGACCTCAGCCGCTTGTTTAACCTGCTCAATCTCACAAGCTTTTTTGTGTTTTAATTCCTCAAGCTGCTCCCTCAAGCTTTGCTCGTGACGCTTGGCTTCTCCTTCTTGGTCGGTAGCCCGCTGTAGTTCGGTTTGCAACTTAGCAAGCTGTTTGCCAGCTTCGGCCTCGGCGGACTTTTTGGCTTCGTCACATGCCCTGGCTTCCCGGATCGCACTGGCACACCGCTCTTGTTCAAGAGCGGATGCGTGCTGCTCGGCGAGCCGTGCCGCGACGGCTTTCACACGCTCCTGCTCCCTGGCAGCGATCTTGCCTTTGACCTCCGCCAGTTTGGCGGGCGGTATCTCCTGCTCACACCAGGGACAGATTTCATCGTCAACATGCAGGTGCTGCAGCACTTGCGGTAGAGGATTGGAGGCTGGCTGAGGCTGCATCCGGCGGCTCCTTCGTTCTGGGTCCCATTTTGTCCTAGACTCTCCTACATAACAAGGATTATGCTAGTTGCACCAGCGATCCATTGCACCTGTAGCGGACTGGTGGCCTCAGCCCAGGGTTGGCTGTGACACTGCCTGCCGCTGCTTCCTGTGGTCATGGCCAGAGTGTGGAAAGGAATAAGGTATGAAGAAAGACGAGTTGTTCATTGAGCGGCGAGAGCAGGGTGATTACGCTATCAGAAAGGCCGGTTCGCAACGGGCCAGTGATGTCCTTCCTACCCAGAAGGGCGCCATTGAGCGGGCGCGTCACCTCAATCCAAATGCGACACCGCTCGTTGAGCGCGTCCGCAACACGGATGCCGGCGGGCGCGACAAGTGGCGCAAGCCATAAATCGCGTTCGCTTACCTCCCAGCTCCCGGGCCCTAAATGCCCTCATCCACACGGAGTCCCGAGTTGATGGTTTCTTTGGTCCAAGAGCTTGAACAAGATGCCTACGACAAGGAGGCATCCCTCTCGAACATGCTGCGGAAGGCCAAGGCGGTTGCGGCCAAGCTTCAGCTCAAGCAACCCATGCAGTGGGTTGAAGCGGAGCTGAACGGCTACGGCACATCTGAGGTGCCCGCTTACCGCAAGCTCTCCGGGAAAGCGAGGACACGGAACCCGTACCACGGTTGGCAGCCGTTGATGTTCGGGGATGCGGAAATCGAGCAGATGGTGTGCGAACACCCAATTCCCAATTCGATCAGCGAAATCGAGCACCTGCTTGAAACGCCTGGGGAGCCATCCATTGCCCTGAGCGGCAAAGCGGCACAGACGCTTTGCGGCATGGCCGACATGCCAACCCTGCCCATCAACGTGTTTTTCTCGCACGGCTCGTTCGTGTCTATCCTGGATGCGGTCAGGAACAAGGTTTTGGACTGGTCGCTCCAACTCCAGGCGGATGGCATTATGGGAGAGGGCATGTCCTTCCGCCCGGAGGAGAAAGCGATAGTGAGTGGCAAGGGCAACACGTACCACATTGGATCTATCGGCAGCTTCGCCGGCAACATGGGCGGCCAGGTCGATGGGAACGTCACCGGCACGGCAACGCAGAACATGGGGCAGGAGCTTGAGAAGGTAGCCACCTTGGTCGGTCAGCTTCGGCAGTATCAGGGCCAGATGGGCTTGGCTCCCCAGCAGCAGGCTGAGATCGACCGCCACACCGATGCCATTGAGGAGGAGCTGCGGGACAGCAAGCCCAAGCCTAGGGCCATCGCGGGCCTGCTCAAGTCCATCAGGAATATGACGGAAGGAGCGGCCGGGAACCTCATCGCAAGCGGGGTCGTGTCGGCCATCTCGAATATCAAGCTGTAGGTGGAGCCGCTTGCTTTTATCTGCGGCCGTGCTCGCAATCGAGGCGTCGTGCTCACGTTCAGCGCCACTAGGGCGTTCGCGAAAACCCCCGATTTCGGCTCTCCCGGAACACCGGCCATCGGCCTCCAGCGACCCCAACCCTTTCCGGGAGGCCGCGATCAGGCGCCTGATTTTCGGGGTAGAGTTTCAGGAGGCGCGCGTCGGCTGGACAGGATCAGCAGCTCCGGCGACCATGGCCGCACCCCGGCGCGGGAACGGTGGCGCGGCCGTCCGCGGCAAGGTGGCGCTCCTGCCGCGGCCGGGACAGGACGAGGGAGCAGCAGGCGATGGCGGTTCCGATGGCACCTCGCGCGAGACCTACCGCTAAGATGCAGCCCGGCCACGGCAAGCTGATCGCCGCGTTGCCGGACTGGCACGCCATGGAAGCGTTCGCGGTCGCGCGCCGGAACATGGGCGAGCACGGCGAGCGAGACGGCCTGCGCCGGCTGCAGGGTGGCGACGGCGCGACCGCCAAGGCGCAGCACGTGATCTACGACGCCTGGGAACAGCGCACGAAGCGTGGCCGGCTGGCGTTCGCCCGCAAGGCGCTGCGCCTGTCGCCACTGTGCGCCGACGCCTACGTGATCCTGGCCGAGGATGCGGCCGGCTCGGAAGAGGAGCGGCGCGACGTGTTCGCCCGCGGGGTCGCGGCCGGCGAACTGGCGCTCGGGCCGAAGGAGTTCAAGACGTGTGCCGGCTCGTTCTGGGGCGTTCTGGAAACGCGCCCCTACATGCGGGCCAGGGCGGGGCTGGCGGGCGCGCTGCTGCGGCTCGGCGACCGGGAGGGTGCCGTTGCCCACTGGCGCGCGATGCTCAAACTCAATCCCAACGACAACCAGGGTGTGCGCTACCTGCTCGCCGCCGAGCTGCTCCGGCGGGACGACATGCCCGCGCTCAACCGGCTGCTCGCCGCCTACAAGGACGAGTGGAGCGTCGTCTGGCTCTACACCCGCGCCCTCCTAGCCTTCCGCGAAGGCCAGAGCGGGACGGCAGATACGGCCGCGCTCGTCGCGGACGCGCGGGAGGCGAACCCGCACGTGCCCGGCATCCTGTCCGGCGCGGAGCCGCCCGTCGCGTCGCGGGAGAGCTATGTGACCCTGGGCGGCGCGGACGAGGCGACCTGGTACGTGGAGGAGCATGGGCCGGCATGGCAGGCCACCCCCGGCGCGATCGCGTGGCTGACTGCCGCCTGCGGCGACATGGCCCGGTCCTCCGACCGGTCGTGACCGCGGCGGCGGTCCCGGCCAGCGCCGCTCGGCCTCGATTGCGATCATGCCGCCGATCCCAGTTCTCCCGGAACACCGCCACCGGCCTCCAGCAACCCAACCCCTTTCCGGCAGGTTCCGATCAGGCAGCTGGTCTTCGGGGCATGGTTTCAGAAGGCGCGCGGCCATCCGGCCCGGTCCAGCCGATGCGCGCCAGGGTGTCGAGCAGCGTCGAGCGCGCGACCTTGAAGGAGCGGCACACGCTGGCCTTGCTGGCGCCGCCGTCCAGCGCCGAGACGATCTGCTCCACCCGCTCCGGGTCAAGCGCGGGCGGGCGCCCACCCTTGCGGCCCCGGCGCTTGGCCGCGGCCAAGCCGGCAACGACGCGCTCGCGGGTGAGCGCCCGCTCATACTGGGCGAGCGCGCCGAAGATGGAGAACAGCAGCTCGCCGTGCGGCGTGGTGGTGTCCATCTGCTCGGTCAAGCTGCGGAACGCGACGCCGCGCCGCTTCAGGTCCGTCACGATGGCGAGCAGGTGCGGCAGGCTGCGCCCGAGCCGATCCAACTTCCAGACCACGAGCACATCGCCCTGGCGCAGGTCGTCAAGGCAGGCCTTCAGCCCGGGGCGGTCGTCACGCGCGCCGGACGCTTTGTCATAGTGAAGGTGCCGCTCGTCCACCCCGGCGGCGAGCAGGGCGTCGCACTGGAGGTCCACCGATTGGCGGTCGTCAGCGGAGGAGACGCGCATGTAGCCGACGAGCATGTGCGGAAAACCCTCCATCCGGGTTTGCCGCACAGCGCGGCAATCCGACAGGGTTTATCGCGCAGTTTTGGCCGGGTTTGAAGGCCCATTCGGGATTGGGTCACGAGGGTGTCGGGAAACACCTGTTTGCCGTTACCTGTCGGTTTCAGAAGACATCTGCAGTGCTGACCAGAAGACCTTTGCAGCAACTCCGCACCACCGCATGATCGATACGCCGCCCCGGGAAGGGGACGCACGTCGTCGCGGTGTGGGGCGGAACTGTCAGCCCGCGCAAGAGCTGGCCTCGCTCTGGCTTCTGCAACGCCCCCGAGCGACGGCTTCCCGGCACCGGCCCGACCGTGCTGGAATGCAGGCCCGCGACGAAAGTACTCCATGCTGGCAATACGCAAGCCCGACCCGATCTTGATAAGGCGCTACGCCCGCAACAGGCTCTACGACGCCACCCACGGGCGCTACGTCACCGTCGAGCAGCTCCGGGGCTGCAATGCTGGCGGCGTCGCCTTTTGAGTGATCGACGCCGAAACCGGGGCAGATGTCACGCGCGTTCTGCTGACCTAGAGTGATAGAGTTAAGACCCAGTTTGCTGGCGGACAAGCCGAGTAGTAAACGATAGTGAAATGAAACGCCGACCCAATCCGATCATGAATCTTCTAGCAACTTAGCATGACTGTCCAATAGCATGTTGCGGGCAAGCGGTGCGTCAGGAATTGGAGGGTGAAGTGCCAGATTTTTCCGGTTGAAACGTAAACCGAATCGGTCAAATGGCATTTACAAGCACGTCAATGATCGAAATCGGTGTCGTCCAGTTAGTATTTTGTAGCCGCATTGTGAAATCAAAAAATATAAATATAGCAGAGAATGATGTCGAGGAAATAGTGCGGCACTCACGGATCAAGAACGCCAAATTAGGAATAACAGGAGCACTGCTGACTGACAAAGCTTCGTTCGCACAAGTGGCAGAGGGATCGGCCGTCTCGATTAAAGGCATGTATTCCGACATTATCGACGACAGGCGGCATTGCGGCGTTGAGTTGCTGCAATACGTTATTACCCATGTCCGCTTGCTGCCATTAAAGGCATTGGCTTTCGTCGAGGTTGATCGCATTCCGCGCATCGACGGAATCAACGGTCACAGCACGCCTTTAGATCGCCGAAAGGCCTGCCTGTCCGTGCTTGCGACTCTTCGGCCCTTGTTGCTTGGGTAGCCGTGGCCTGCCGTCGGGCCTTGCGGGCGCAACCCACCGTTGCCGGCGGTCGTGTTGCGGGAGACGGGTCCTCCTCTATCTGGCCAGCATTCTTTGCCCAGCCATACCCGCCCCTTCGTTCGTCAGCCCCCTTGATCCGTCGGGTCCTGAGAGGACAGGGCGCTTCCGGCCGGCATGGTGAGCGGCCCGTGGTAATGGGCACGGCCCAGATCATCGCGAGAAAGCAACGCGGCCCCGTCCTGCCAGACGCCGCGGCTGGGTGTGGGCCAGTCCTCGCCATGCCAAAGCACCGGGCGCAGGCCGTCGCCGTCCTCAATCCAATGCCACGCGCTGCGTTCCGGCGCGTCTGGCCTGCCGTCCCAGCTCCGTTGTCCCGTTCCGCGCTCGGCCGAACCAGGCCCTGCCGTGTCCGCGCTGGGACCGCCCACGTCGCCGGCCAACGTGTGCGGCGCGCGCCCGGCTTGTTGGCTGAGCCGCTTGCGCGATGCGGCGATCAGTTGTCGCGAGCTGGCCAGCAGTTCGGCTTGTTTTTCGCGCTCCTCGACGACCGAGGCCAAAGTGCGTTCGGAAAACATCAGCCGCGTCGCGCTCTGCCGCCGGTTGAGATCGGAGGGCTTCATGCGCGCGGTCCCGCACCTGGAGGGCGCCGCGCTGCAGGGAGGGGGTATGACCGGTTTAATTGGCGTCGGGTGGATCGGTGGGAGCCTGTCGACGGATTTTCGGCGCATGAAGGCGAAGGCAAGTAGATCATAGCTTGCCTGTAAGCCCCTGCGGCTGACTTGGCTGTCAGGTGCCGTACGCTGTCAGAAGACAAGCGGGCCGGGCAAGCCCGGTTGCTAATGCTTTCGACCAATCGCGTGGATTGTCCGGAGCGGCCGTTTTGCACGCCCTCGCGGTTACTGGGCCTTCTCCAAGGCCGCCGGCTCAGCCCGGCTCGGCGTCACCGCAATAGGGCAGGTCGAGCCGGATCGTGGTGCCCTGCCCCGGCGCGGTCTCAATCTTGACCTTGCCGCCGCACGTGGACGCGAAGCGGTGCGCCATCCACAGGCCGAGGCCCGTGCCTTTGCCGGGCGGCTTGGTGGTGAAGAACGCCTCCGCCGCGCGCTCGGCCACGGCGGGCGCCATGCCCGTGCCGGTGTCGGACACCGACACCTCGGTCGCGAGCTGATCGCCCAGGCCATCCAGCCGCGGCCTGCGGGTGCGCAGGACCACCATGCCGCCGTCCGGCATGGCGTCGGCCGCGTTGCGCACCAGGTTGAGCAGCACGAGTTCCAGCAGCGCGGGGTCGAGGCGCACCGGCAGCCGGCCCAGCGCCAGTTCGGCCGCAAGCTGCACATGCCCGTCGATCTGCTGCCCCATGACGGCCGCGAACCCACCCACTGCTGCATTCAGGTCCACGACCTCGGCCTCGCCATCGCCGCCCTGCGCCTGGGACAGCACCTGCCGCATCAGATGGACCGCCTGGCGCGCACCCCATTCCGCCCGGGCAAGCTGCCGCTGCCCCTGCTCGTCCAGCGTCTGGCGGCGGAGCTGCTCCAGGCTGCTCGACACCACCGTCAGCAGGTTCGCCAGCTCGTGGGCCACGTCGGCGCCGAGGCTGCCTGGAAAGCCCACCTCTCCTGCACTGCCAGGCTGAGTAGCAGCGCCGTCGCGCGCGCCGGGTTGGTCGATCATCGTCCTGCCGCCAAGCCGTTCGGCTGGCAAAGCCTGCCTTTGTTCATGAATGCGACCATACGCTGCTCCTGAAAGGCTTGTCCATTTTTTGTTACAGCAGGCTGAGCGGTCTGGTTCTGTACGGCACAACCCCGTGACGCCCGGCAACCCGGCGCTGCGCGGAACTTTGTCCCAGCAAGGGCGGAGTGGATGGCATGTTCGCGTGGATGGTCTAAGCCGTGTGCATCCTGCTGGTCGAGGACGAGTGGCTGATCCGCACCGTGTTTGCCGAAGAGCTGATGGAGAGCGGCTTCACGGTGCACGAAGCCGAGAGCAGTGACCAGGCGTCCGCCCTGATCATGGAAGACCCGACCCCATACACCCTGCTCGTGACGGACATCCACATGCCCGGCCGCCTGGACGGCATCGAGGTCGCCCGCCTGCTGCGGACACGCCGCCCGAGCATCCCGGTCATCTACGCGACGGGCAGGCCCGATGCGCTGAACGCCTTGCAGCCCCTCGGACCCAGTGAGGTCCTGCTCTGCAAGCCGTTCGCGACGTCCGCCCTGCTGACCGCGGTGCGGCTGCTGCTCGGCCGATGCGGCGCCCACGTTTGCTGACCCAATGCAATTGGTAAGGTCGTGCTAAGCGGTTAAGCGTGGGCTGACTGTCACCTTCCTTACATCCTCGGCAGGTTTACACAACTTTGACGGGAAATGCATTCAGCCAAGCAGCTTCCGGTATTGCCGGCCGACGGTGCCGTGGCACTCGCACGCCACGGCTTCGAGGCCGGGCCGGTCCACAACCGTGATCTGGCCGCTGCCGTAGCGGATCAGGCCGGCCCGCTGCAGGAGCCTGGCGGCGATGGTGACGCTGGGCCGGTGCACGCAAAGCATGGTGGCCAGGAACTCGTGCGTCATGGCGAAACGGTCGCTGTCTGCCCGGTCGTGGGACATCAGCATCCAGCGCGCCAGGCGCTGCTCCAGGCCGTGGTTGCCGTTGCAGGCGGCAGTCTGCGTGACCTGGGCGCGCATGAACTCGCCATAACGGAACAACAGCGCGCGCAAGGACGGGTGTTCGTCCAGCGCGTGGCGGAACGCCCCGGCTTCCATGCGCAGCGCCATGCCTGGCCCTTGCACCAGGGCCTCGACGCCGGACGCCTCGACCCCGAACACGAGCGGCAGTCCCACCATGCCTTCGCGGCCGACCAGCCCCACCTCGGCGGACAAGCCATCCTCAAGACGCGCGATCATCGACACCCATCCGGCCTCCACGAAGTAGACCGCCTCGACCACCGCTTCGGCCGCACAAAGAACATCGCGCAGATTGAGGGTGACAGGCTGCATCCTTGGCAGCAGTTGCGCCAGCACGCCGGACGGCAGCGCGGCAAGCAGGTGATTGCGGACAGCGGACGGACGTGGGACGGGTTTGGCCAGGGCTGGCTCCTCGCGACGAACGGCGGGAGCGCTGACCTCTCACAAGCGCCCGCAGCCAGAACCGTGGCGGGCGATAGTGACGGAGATGGGCCGGCAATGGACGCGGCGCAATCCCGGGACGGTTCAGGGCGAGCAATGAGGCATTGCCTTCCACTGATTGTCCGCCGATGCAGCCAGGCCGCCTCGTCTGAGGTCCCAGGTGAGCACCTTGGTTCTGGGAGGGGTAAGCATTTGGGACAGCCAGGCCGCAACCAGCATGGCCGTACGCGTGCCAACCCGTGATCGCTGGTGCCTCGGCCTGCAATGACCACAGGGCGTTGCTGGCCCGCCTCCCGTGATCCTATCCAGCGGCTCCGATCCACAATGGCCGTCTCGGAACCTGCATTGCGTGAGGCGGCCCCGAAACCGTCCGCTCCGGCCCACGGTGACGAGACGGAAGAATGGGAGGCGTGTCGGCCGGCAAGCAGGACCATGTTCGCCGCTTGATGCTCCCTCCGTTGACCACCTGGACCGTGCCCATCGCCGGCGGCCCGCTTTGGTTCTTGCTCAGGTTGGGCAGGACGACCTTCACCTGAACTTCGGACCTTCTGCCTTTTCAGCCCCGCTTCTCGTTGGTGAGTTCCTTGATGCGCCCGGCAAGGGCCTCCATGGCGAAGGGCTTGGTCAACACGTGCATACCCGGCTCAAGATAGCCGTGGCTGAGCACGGCCGTCTCGGCATACCCGGTGATGAACAGCACGCGCAGCCCGGGCCGCAGGGCGCGGGCGGCGTCGGCCACCTGCCGCCCGTTCAGGCCGCCGGGCAGCCCCACGTCGGTGATCAGCAGGTCAAGGCGCGCGTCGGAGCGCAGAACCTCCAGCCCCGCGGCGCCGTCCTCGGCTTCGACCACCGTGTAGCCCAACTCGCCCAGGACATCCGCGACCAGCATCCGCACGGTCGCCTCGTCGTCCACCACCAGCACCGTCTCGCCCTGCCGCGCCCGCGGCGCCTGCGCCAGATCGGCCGGCGCGTCGGTGTCCTCCGGCTCGCCGAGGTGGCGCGGCAGGTAGAGGCACACCGTCGTGCCCTGGCCCAGCTCGGAATGGATGCGGACCTGGCCGCCGGATTGCTGCACGAAGCCGTAGATCATGGACAGGCCGAGGCCCGTGCCCTGGCCGATGGGCTTGGTGGTGAAGAACGGGTCGAACGCCTTGGCCATGACCTCGGGCGTCATGCCTGTGCCGGTGTCGCTGACGCACAGCGAGACGTACTGCCCGGGCGGCAGGGCGCGCGTGCGCGCCGCCTGTCCTTCAAGGAGGTGGTTGCTCGTCTCGATGCTCAGCCGGCCGCCATCGGGCATGGCGTCGCGGGCGTTGATGCACAGGTTCAGCAAGGCGTTCTCAAGCTGGCTCGGGTCCACCAGGATGCTCCAAAGGTCTCCCAAGCCGGCCGCCTCGACGGCGACCGCCGGACCCACCGTGCGCCGGATCAGGTCTTCCATGCCGGCGACCAGGCGGTTCACATCCGTCGCCCTGGGTTCGAGGGTCTGCCGCCGCGAGAAGGCCAGCAAGCGGTGCGTCAGCGCCGCAGCGCGGCTCGTCGAACCCTGGGCCGCCGCGAAGTAGCGGTCCAGGTCGTCCAACCGTCCCTGAGCCACCCTGGCCTTCAGCAGCTCCAGGCTGCCGGCGATGCCGGTCAGCAGGTTGTTGAAGTCGTGCGCGAGGCCGCCGGTGAGCTGGCCCACCGCCTCCATCTTCTGCGACTGGCGCAGCGCGTCCGCGGCCTGGCTCAGTTCCGCCGTGCGCTCGGCGACGCGTGCCTCCAGCGCCTCGTTGGAGTGGCACAGCACCGCCTCGGCCTCCTTGCGCGCCGTCACGTCGCTCGCAGCCCCGAACCACTCCCTGACCCCGCCGTCCGCGTCCAGCAGCGGCACCGCCCGCGAGAGCGTCCAGCCCAAGCTCCCGTCCGCGCGCCTGACCCGATGCTCCAACTCGAACACGCTTCTCGTCCGCACGGCGTCCTGAATGGCTGCCAAGACTCGCGCTTGGTCGTCGGGATAGATGTACTCCTCAAGCCAGGCCCGGTTCAGGCTGCCGGTGTCGGACAGGAACCCGCCGCCGGACAGTTGGCGCATCCCGGTCCAGTCGGCATTCATGCGGTACAGGACATTCGACGACGCGCTCACCAGGGCGCGCAGGCGCCCTTCGCTGTCGCGCAGCGCCGCCTCGGCCCGCTTGCGCGCGGTCACGTCGCGGTAGAACACCGCCAGCCTGCCGCCCTCCGGGACGGGGTAGGCGCGCACGTCGAGCCAGAGGTCGCGCCGATCCGAGGCGTAGCGGTATTCCAGCGCGACCGGCACCCGCTCGGCCATGGCCCGCCGGTAGGCCGGCCAGATCGGGAAGCGCTCGGCCTCGGGCCATGCCTCCAGCAGGTGGCGGCCCACGATGGCCTCGCGCGGGCGCCCGTCTATGCGCAGCCCTTCGGCGTTGATCTCGGTGACGCCGAAGGCGTGGTCGAGCAGAATGAAGCCTTCGGCCATGCTTTCCAGGATGCCGCGGCTGCGGTCCTGCTCGGCGCGCAGGGCGTCCGCGGCCTCCCGGCGCTCCCGCAGGGCGGCGGTGGCGTCCTCGACCGTGTGCAGGACGTGGGCGACCTTGCTGCCTGGGCCGGGCAGGGGCGCGTTGACCGGCTGCCACCAGCGCTCCTCGAACACGCCGTCGGGGCGGCGTATGTCGTAGCGCTGCAGTGCCATGCGGTCCGCCCTGCCCGTGGCCGCGACACGCACGAGCGAGGCGCGCAGGTTGTTCACGCCGTCGGCGCCGCAAACCGCCGGGTTGTCCGGGAACACGTCGAACAGCTCTCGCCCGATCACGTCCTCGCGCCGGGTCATGGTGGCGCGCAGGTACTCGTCGCTCGCTGCGACGACAACGTGGCCGGGGTCCGCGGCCACCACCAGGTGGGCGCCCGGGAGCGCCTCGAACAGGTGCTGGAAGTTGAGCGGGGGCGTCGCCTGCACGGCCGCGCCGGTGCGCACGGCATCCGCGGCGTCCTTCGCCTGCGCACTGGCGGCAGGCGTCGGCATACCGCCGGGGTCGTCACCCACGGCCTGGCTCCGCCCTTGCCGCCGTCCTGATCGCCCGCGAGCCAACCCGCTCGGGCGCTTCTGCCTCAAGGCTCTGCGCGTCCAGGGCCGCGGCGAACAACAGGCGCAGCCCTGCGCGGACGACCTCGCTGGCGCTCGCGTAGCTCCCCGATGCGACGTTCGCGGCCACGAGGCGGGCCAGCTCAGGCGTCAGGGAGATGGTCAGAGCGTGACGGGACGGCATGAAGCCGGATCATAGCCCAGTCCCGGGGGGCTAGATGTAGGCGCTTGCAATCATCGGCGCTCGTGCTCGCAAACAGAGCGGATTCTTGCTCGGATTAGCTGCCAATGGGGCGGGCGTCGTGCTCACATTATCTGCCACCCTGCTCGCCATCATCGGGTCGTGCTCGCCAACGGAGGATCGTGCTCACATTGGCTGCCAATGACCGAACTGAGGTCAGGATGGTGCCGGTGCTCGCCAGGAAGTCGCACATTTGGGCGGGTTTGGCTTCAGCAGCACGATGGACGCAGGGGCGCAGCCGACCTGCATCCCGCGTCCTTGTTCTCGAAAGTCGTCGGATGCCGGGCGTTTCGGAACAGGGCAACCAAGAACAGTTCTGAGAAGCAGAAGGGCCTCGATGCGCGGCTCGGGGCGGCACGCGCCGAAGCTCCTCAGAAACCTGGGTTTTCGAGAACGCCCCAGCCGCCTTGCCAACGGTCAAATCTCGTTGGCAGCCAATGTGAGCACGATCCTCCGTTGGCGAGCACGGCCCGATGATGGCGAGCACAGTGGCAGGTAATGTGAGCACGACGCCGGCCCCATTGTCGGCTAATCCGAGCAAGAATCTGCTCCGTTTGCGAGCACGACGCCCGATGATTGCAAGCACCTACAGCTAGAGTGTCACACCCTGGGTTCCCGCGTCATGAAATGTCAGCCCTGGACCGCGCTTTCCAAGGCGCTCCTGTTTGCCGTCATCGACCCTGCATGTGCACAGTGAGCTGGTCCCCGTTTTCCGGGCAGGAGGTTAAGCTTGGTTCGCCCTGTGAAGGACGCACCCGATGACCGGCCGTTGCGCCTGAACCTTCTTTTGACGCCGCTGTGAAGCCCGGGGTCATGCCGTTGAGTGCGCTGCTGGCCCAGCATTCAGCATGCTCTTCCCCTTGCGCCCGAGCAGCTTCTCGCCATCCAGCCGGAGCCGGCCTTTCGGGTCCACATGGCGGTAGAGCGTCTGGCGGGTGATGCCCAACTCGGTGCACAGCTCGCCCACCTTGGTGCCGGGCTGGCCCATGGCGGCTTGGGCCAGGCGGAGTTTGGCCGCGGTCATCTTGTAAGGGCGTCCGCCGTTGCGGCCCCGGGCGCGGGCGGAGGCCAGGCCCGCCTTGGTGCGCTCCACGATCAGTTCGCGCTCGAACTCCGCCAGCGCCGCGAAAAAGCCGAACATGAGCCGGCCGTTGGCGGTCGTGGTGTCGATGGCGGCACCCTCGCCGGCCAACACACACAGGCCTGCGCCGCGCTTGGTGAGGTCGCCCACGAGGTTGACCAGGTGGCGCAGGTCGCGCCCGAGCCGGTCCAGCTTCCAGGCAACCAGCGTGTCGCCGGACCGCAGGGCCTTGAGGCAGGCCTCCAGCCCGGGCCGGTCGTCACGCTTGCCGGAAGCGTGGTCCTCATACAGGTGCCTGGCCTCTACTCCGGCGGCGAGCAGAGCATCGCGTTGCAAGTCGAGCACTTGGCTGCCATCCGCTTTGCTTACCCGCATGTAGCCGATCAGCATGGGCCGTCGCTCCTCACCGGATTACCTGAACGCTGACGCCGGCAGGCCCGGCCACCGCGTCCCAGCCGTGGTCTGCGGTGAGCGCCGGCGCCCCCAACTCGGCGGCAAGCGCCAAGCAGGCGCGGTCTCCGAGCGACAGCCCAGCCGCGCGCGTAGTGGGCCGCAGCTCGGCCGAGCGCTGGGCATGTCTTTCCGTCATGGGCACGACCTCCAACCCAAGGATAGCGACGGCCCGGGCCGCCTCTTGGGCGGGCAATCCATGGTCGGAGAGCTTGGCAAGCACCTCGGCCAAGTTGGCGGCCCCGATTACACCGGTGCGCAAGTGCACGCGCACCATCTCCGAGCCGGGTTCCTCGAACAAGAGGGCGAGCACGGCCGAGGCGTCGAGCACGACGGAGCTGCCGGCGACAGGGCTACTCACGCGCGGCGTCGGCCCGGCGCTCGGCCAGCAGCTCGTCCGCGACACCCTGGGCATCTGGGGCATATCGTCGCACGAGGGCTTGGGCGCGGCGGATGGCATCGTCCACGCTCTCCAGCACGAGGCGGCCCTCGTCCTCACGGATGATCAGCAGTCCGCCACCCTCGACGTGGAGCTGCTGGCGCAAGCCGGTCGGCAGCACCATCCTGCCATTTGGCGCGATCTGAACCCGGTAGTGTTCCATGACACATCCCTCTTGATTGTCATGGGCCTACACTGAAACCAGAACTGGGTCGAGTGGCACGCACATGCTGGATTGTTGTCACCTATTCGGCCGATTGCGTGACAACAGGGCAAGACGCCCCGCAACCCACTTAGGTTGTCACTTAACAAGTCATTCTGTCTATGTCCTGCAAAGTTGGCCAGTATTCCATTGTGTGACGCAGGCGTTCAGCGCCGTCCCAGCCTCGCCCGGTACCCGCCGCCCCGCCAACTCGCGGACGACCGCACCAGCCACCGCAAGCAGCAATGTCCGGCGCTCCCGCTCCAACCATTCGAACGGAATGCCATACAAACCTTGTCGGGAGGCGAACCGCCCCCCGGCACGTTCCCATGCGGCGGCCATGTCGCTACGGGCGTTCCGCCCGAACAAGCGCGCTGGACGTGCCGCCTCGTCCAGCAAGGCGCGGAGCGCGCGCAGCCACACGCCGCCTCCGGCGCCGCCGCCGCCTGGCAGGCCGGTGCGTCCGGCAACCACCGCCTTCAGCGTGATCCGGTCGAGTGCGGCCAGCCCGGACGGGGCCGGCATGTCGTCCGCCGTGGCGTAAAAGGGGGACGACGCGACCATCGGCTCAAGCATCAACCTGTGCAGGGGGCAGCTCGCCATCCAGGAAAGACGCCAGTGCAGACGCACATACGGCACCGGGTCGCCCGCGAGGCAAGCCGAGCAGCCGTGGGGCAGGCCGTCCAGCAAGTCCTTCGCGCGCCATGGCACCCAGGTTTCCGCCACGCCCGGCGGCGGTTCGGCCCGGCGGTGCCCAGGCTGGATGAACCACTCGTGCCGGCAGGCGTAGGCGGCGAACAGCCCGGGAGACGGTGCCAGCGAGGCAATCGGCTCCGGGGTGTAGCGGGCCAGCGTCATTGCGTGGACCTGTTCGACCGGCACGCCGGTCCGCTCGGAGATGGCCGCCGCCAGAGACGCGGGTGGCGCAATGTCCAGCTCCCTCCCGTCCGGGGCCGGGTCGGCGCCAAAGGCCGCGCGCAAGAACTCGCCCGTCCGCATCCCGTATGCCCGGGCCAGCCGCCCCAACCAGGATGACAGCGCCTCATGCGGCAGTGGCCGTGGGTGCAGCGGCAGGCGTCCGCGCGGCCTGCCGCCTTGGATCACGCCAGCTCCCGTTCCACCACCTGGCGGCGCTCCGCGGGGCCACGATAGGCAGCACGGGCCAGCACGTCCGGGATGATGCGCTCCTCGCCGCCCACAATGGCGGCTTCGGCCGCCGCACGCAGCAACGCCGCGACCTCGCCGATGATGCCGCCGGTGCGCGCGACGACGCTGCCCACAAGCCCGGCGCCTCGCAGGTCGGACGGCCGGCGCAGCGGCAGCAGGGTGGCGAAGCCTTGCAGCAGCCGGGCCGCCTCCGGGCCGGGTCGCCAGGCCGGCAGCACGAACGGCTCGAACCGGTTCTCCAATTGCGGGTCGGTGCGGATCGCAAGCCAGGCGTCGCGGGTGCCCGCGCCGACGATGGGAATGCGCAGCTCGTTGCCGAGCCAGCGCAAAAGGTTCAGGAACTCGCCTCGCGTCGTGCGGGTGCCACCGAGCATGTTGTTCAGCTCGTCGATGACCAGCATCCGGGCACCCACGCCACGCAGCACGCGCAGGGAGAGTTGCTCCAGCTCGTGCTTGCGAATGCCTGGACCCGCGCGGGCCACCGGCGCCCCGAGGCGGGTCAGCAGCGCGGCGTAGAACCGCGCCACCGTCGGCTCGGTCGGCATCTGCATGGCAACCACGGGCCGGCGCTCGGCATCCTCGCCGCCGGGCAGCTCGTGCGCGCGCACGAACCGCTCCACGGTCCAGGACTTGCCGTTGTTGGATGGGCCGGCCAGCAGGAGGTAGGGCGGCCGGATTCGGCCCGGCCCGTCGCGCAGCAGGGCTTCCAACCGCGCCAGCGCCGCTTCCGCCCGGTCGTGGGCGATCCACCACCGCTCCGTGCGCAGCAACGCGATCCGCTCCGCGTCGGGCAGCAGGGCTGCCGCCCGCGCTCCGGGCACGAGGTGGGCAAGGTCGGGGTCGGCTGCCATCACCACCGCTTTGCCGGGTAAGGTTCAAGGTCGAAGACGGCCTCTGCATCGCCAGCCGCTTCCGCTGCGGCGTCTGGCGGGGCCGGCACGGCCGGGCTTGCCCGTGCCGGCATCCCTCGGGCCATGTCCGCCGTACGCGCGATCTGCTTGCGGGCGGAGCGGGTCTGCTGCGCCGCCCCCTGGACGATTTCGCGCTGCCGCTGGACAGCGCGGAAAATGGCGTCCTCGTCCACCTGCGCCCGGCCTTGCGCGCGCAGGTGCGCCACCGCCTGGCGGTGCTCGTGCAGCGAAATGGCCGGCCGCCCCTGCCGGCTGCACGGCACTTCGACATAGGCGCCGTCCTCGGCATCCAGCACCCACACTCGCGACAGGTCGCGCGGGTCGCGCCGCACCAGCACGGGGCCGAGCCGGTCGCGCCCGGCGACCAAAGGCCGCAGCGCGTCGGAGAAGTAGGCGATGTGGTCCGCCACGATGCCCTCGCGCGTGATCCGGCGGCGCAGCACAGGCAGGAAATCCACGATGAATGCGTGCGGGTCCATCACCGTCCGCGGCATCCCGTGCTGGGCGATGCCGTGCCGCCAACGCGCAAGCGGTGGCTCGCCCACCCCGCCGTGCACCGCATGGTGGCAGGGTCCGGTGACGGCCAGCACGAGCCAGCGCTCCAGCTCGGCGAGTGTCAGGCAGGATGCGGCGTCGCTGTCGTACTCGCCCCGTTCGCCGGGGTTGGAGAAGGTGGTGCCGGGCAGTTCGTGCACCATCGCCATCACCGTGCCGACCAGCCGCTCGACGATGCCGCCCCAGTGCGGCGCACCGGGCGGCCGGAAGCGCAGCGCGATGCCGTGCTGCTGGCAGCCTCGCTCGAAGGCCGCGGAATGGAACTCCGGCCCGTTGTCCACGAACACTTCGTCCGGCAGGCCCTGGCAGGGCCAGTCTGCTTCGATGTCGAGCCTTCGCAGGTAGGCCGCCTTGTCGAGCGCCGCGTGCGCAAGGCACAGGCCGGCGACGGTCGCGGACGGCGCTTCGTAGGACAGGTGCAGACCTGCGATGCAGCGGCTGTGGACGTCGATCGCCACCGACAGCCAGGGACGCCCGACCGGCTTGCGCCAGGTTTCGTCCACCAGGATCAGGTCGACCGGCGTATGGTCGATCTGTAGCACCGCCATGGGCCGCTCTGCAGGCGGCGTCCGCCCCGCTGCCGATGTCAGCCGACGCGCGGCGGCGCTGCCGGCGCCCTCCCGGGCACGCGCGGCCTTGTCGGCGCGCACGCGGCGGACCCGGGCGCGCACCGTGTTGGCTGCGGGAGGATTGATCCCCTGCCGGCGGCAACGCTCGCCCACGGCGAACACCACGGCCTCGACCCGCTTCTTCTGCCTAGTCAGGTACTCGTCGCGGATCGCCTCGGCCACAATCTGCTCGGTCGCAGCCGTGAGCCGGCCCTTGCTGCGACCGCCCGTTGACGGGCGCGGTGCAAGCGAGGCGACCAGCCCGCCCGTCCGCCGCCAAAGGCGCAGCAGGCCGTAGATCGTCCGCTCCGACAACCCGAGCGCCCGGCCGGCATCGCGGGCCATGGAGGCAGGCACGACGTCCTGCGCCGCCAAGGGCGCGATCACCGCAGCGCGGTGCCTTGCCTCCGCCCAGGCTGCGTCCGAAAGGCCGAGCGTGCCGCGCTCAGGCACGCGATCACGGCCAGCTTCGCCTTTATCTGGCGCCTGGATCTCAGGTTGGGCCTGTTCCATGCCGTGCTGCCTGCTGAAGACGTCTTCTGGTCAGGCAGCTTGCCACTGCAGTCGCCTGTTGGTGAAATGTCGGTTTGGTGAAGAGGTCTTATGGTCGGGGTGAATTCAGAAGGCATCAGCAGTGCTCTGATTTTGCCCACTTCCCACTGCAGACGTCTTCTGAAACCGGCATTACCCGCCCGCAGCACTGCCAAACGGCGGAACGCCCCGAAGCGCCCGGTCAGCCTGAGAGTCCCGGCACCACGTTCCAGCTTTGTCCGCTCGTGCGTACCAGAAGCTCAGTTCGTTAGTTCCGCCCATCGCCCAGCCAGGTGCAATCGGAAGCCAGGCTGGCCCGTCCAAGGTCGGCGGCAGCGAGCGTCATTATAACACGCTCAGCTCAATCCGGATAATCTGGCGTTGTCCGTCAGATGTTGTCTCGTCGATCACTAGCGCGTCGGCGCCGGAATAGCCGGGCAGGGGGGTGTAGGTCACGCCCATGCCCGGGGCCAAGCCCGCATTGCAAGCGGCATAGGGGCTGCCCGCCGGGAACGCCGGATGCGCGTCGCGCTTACCGACAACTGCGGCGCCGTGCGCCGGGCGCTCGCTGATGACCACACGCGGCAGCCCGCGCGAGCTGCAGTCTAGGTTCACCGAGAAGAACGCGCCCAGCAGCGTGGCGGCGTCGGTGCGCACGGTCTTGGCGACCACCCGCACCGGGGGGCCGGCGCCCGGCGTTTCCTGGCGGGGGCCGGACCAGACCACGTCGTCGTTCACCGCATAGGGGCGGCACCGGGCGGACGCCCGGGCGCAGGCCAGCAATGCTTGCCCAAGCGGATCATACCCGCCGCTGGCCTCGCTGACCGCACCGTTCGGCGCGAGAACGAAGGCGCGTGGCCGGGCGCTGCCGAGGAACTTTTGGTAGAGCACCCGTCCGGCGTCGGTCAGGAATGGCACGGCCTTCACGTCGGACAAGGGTGCCCAGCGTGTTGCTGGAAGGGCCGGATGCGGCAGGTACTGCGGATACGTGATGGCGGACGGCAGCCCAACCCTGGACAGGAACGCATCGATCTTGGGTGCCCAGAACGGCAAGCTTCCGGGATCGCTCAGGATCTGGTGGGAGTCGCTGCCATACGGGCCGAATGCCACCAGCTCGGCCCGGCCGCCCGCGGCCTTGTAGCGGTCGTACACAGCACGCCATGTCGCAACCGGCATGACGCTGTCGTTGTCGCCGTAGAACCAGAGCGACGGCAATCGCGTGCGGGCACCGAGCTGGCCGGCCGCCGCCGCCATGCTGCTGTCCTGCGCCTGGCAGTCGGATGGGCGGATGGCGGCGTTGAAGCTGACCAGGCCACGGACGCCGGCTGGCGGCGAAGCCCCCATGCCCAACGTGTTCCACGCACCGAAGCTTTGCCCGGCAACCACGGTCCTGCTGGCGTCGATGCCGGATCGGCGTCCCAGTTCCTCGACCACGGCGCGGATGTCGCGTGCGTCGCGGTCGGCCACCGCTGCTAGGTCGCATCCCGCGATCGGGAGCGCCCCCCCGGATCCGGCAAACCCCCGCATCATCGGCAGCGCCACGGCATAGCCGCGGGACAGGAAGTAGTAGGCCAGCACGGTGAAGCGGTAGCGCTCGCCCCGGTTGTTCGCCGAAGCGTTGGTGGCGCCGTGGTTCACGACCGCGAGGGGAAACGGGCCGGGCCCGGCCGGGGTGAACAGCGTGACCTGCAGTGTCACCGGCTGGCTGGGGTCGCCTGCCATGCCGAGCACATCCTCATGCAGCGGCGCGGACGGCAGGCGGCTGTCAACCGCGCTGGGCTCGTCCGCATGGGCCACCGGCGCGCAGGCCAGGATGGCCAAGCCCAGGAGGACTGCCCGGGAACGCCGGGCGCGGGTGGAGGGTGTGGCGCTCGTTGTCAGGTGAACAACGCCGGGAGGGAGCTAAGGCGAAAACAAGGCTTCGGGGGGTGAAGGCGCCTCGAACAGCGGCTGCGTCATGCCTGTGCTCATGACGACGTTCTGGCCGGCGTTTCCGGCAAAGGGCTGTTCAACGCCGCTTGCTTAAAAACCTCCATCATACCACGGTTATGTGACGACTATTGAGTTTTGGGTTTAACCAAAAATTACTATCCGCATATTTAGCGAACAGATCCGGCGGCAAGCATGTTAAGCGTTGTTCCAGTGCGACTCTCGACCGCACACGGTGCAATCCCGGTATTCCAAGGTCGGCATCGTAGGTTGGTTCATCATATCTGACATTGCTGAAATCGTGCTCGAAAACAGGTTCTTCCAGGAAATCATATATGCGTGCCAGCACACGTTGCGGCGCTTGTGCCAAGCTGTTGTAATCAACTACAATCAAGCGTTCTGTCGGGTTGCCAAACCAAGCCTCACGGAGGGTGCTCCAGGGCAGTCCAACGAGGCCCTTCTCGGGGTCCATCAGAGTTTCGACACGTGTATAAACAGATCCGCTATTCTTGTAATTGAACAACTTTGATGGTTGCAGCATGTTGCGTCGGACTAGGCGTTCAATGCTGTCAATAATCCAACTGACCTCGCGCACGCAGCAAATCATCCGGGCACTGGGGTACAACTCCGCCAACAGCGGCAAACGGCCCGTCCAGCTTCGGTTGGTGTCAAAGATCACCTGCGCCGCCGTGGAGGCGGCGTAGTACGACTCGAACATCCCACGCAGAACGTCTCGCCGGCGCTCGTTGGTGAAGAAGGAGGCGTATTCGGTGGCGCCGCTCATGCTGTGCAGCAGCGTGCTGCACAGCATGGCGACTGGACTCGAAACACCAGCTTGTAGACGTGGATTCTGCCGTAGCAGCGCGCTTAGTAGCGTAGATCCTGATCGGGGCAGACCAGAAATGAAGTGCAGCTTCGCCTTCATGTGTGTCAATGCAGTCCGTTGGTCACAGCGGCTAGTGGGCTACTTGCTGTCAGGAACGGGTCATACCCCGCCATTTTCAGAGAAGAAGCTGTTTGAGACAATGGTGTCGCCCCGTTCGCCGCGAGGTTGGTCGCGTAATCTGCCTGGATAGCGGCGATGTCGGTGCTGTCCAGGGTCCGATTGTTAGACCCAAGCTGGTAGTACATCACAGAGTTAGGGTCTGAATTGTCTGACAAACCAAGGGCATGGCCGATCTCATGCAGCGCAACTTGGTACAGCGTGGCCCCACTCCCGGTGTAAACTGGCTGCCCGTCATCTCCGGCCACGAGCGGCGTTTCGGTCGGATCTTCCAATCTCACAGCGGCACCAGGGTCGATAAAGCTTCCAGACTTGTTGTAAGTCGTATAACCTATGACGTTGCTGCGGTCCGTATTAAAGCTTCCTGTACCGATCTGCATGTCGGCATTAGCAGGGTTCATCACCTGCTGAAAGGTGATGCCTGCCTCCTCACCCCACGTTTCCAATGCTTTCTCAATGATGGGTTGGTATTGTACATCAATGGTATTGGTCAGCAGCGGCGGCTCGCCTTCCGATGGCGAGGCAAAAGCCCAGGTTATGGCTGATCCGGCCCACCTGGAACTCGTTGGGTCAGCGGCCAACGTTGCGGCAGATGTGGCCAGAGTTCCAGTTGACGCCTGCAGTGCTTGGCTAAACGCCAGCCTTGCGCTTTCCGCGCCCTGCGCAAACCCGTGTTCGGTGTCGTACTGCGAAACTACATCAACGCCGATGGACCCTGCGTTTTTCCCACCACTCACAAACCCGTAACTCCCATAATACCCTCCATAGGAGTTGGATCCCGGCGTCTCTCCTGAAAATCCCGACCCGGCTTGGAACTCTGACCCAGTGTCGCTGTCACCCGAGCCATCCGTGAAATCGCCCGACCCGGTGGCATTTACAAAGTCGCTTGAACCAAAAGTTGCGTCGTCATTACCTTGGATGGTAATGTTGTCACCAGAACCAACAATCATGTCGTGGTCTCCAATGATGGTAGTGGAGACGTTGCTGTTCATCTCGATTTCGGAGTTCGATGCACGGATTACGTCGCCTTTGTCACCCGAAATCAGCCCAATGTCGTCCTTGTTTCCGAGTGATACCGTATCATTGTTGCCGGTGAGGTTGAACTTCGTAACTCCGGGTCCCGCCTGCCCCGTGTCGCCCGAGGCGGTCACGCCGACGTTGGTGCCGAGCACGCCGAACGCGCCGCCGCTGCCGTTCAGAGCGCCCGAGGTGGAAGCTGTGAAGTTCACCGTGTCGCCGGACGCGAAGTTGTTCACCACGTCGCCGGCGCCGCTCAGCAGGCCCATGTAGCTGTTGCTGCCCAGGCCGACGGTGTCGTTGTTGCCCGTGAGGTTGAACGACGCGCCGGAGGTGGTCGTCCCCGTGTCGCCCGAGGCGGTCACGCCGACGTTGGTGCCGAGCACGCCGAACGCGCCGCCGCTGCCGTTCAGAGCGCCCGAGGTGGAAGCTGTGAAGTTCACCGTGTCGCCGGACGCGAAGTTGTTCACCACGTCGCCGGCGCCGCTCAGCAGGCCCATGTAGCTGTTGCTGCCCAGGCCGACGGTGTCGTTGTTGCCCGTGAGGTTGAACGACGCGCCGGAGGTGGTCGTCCCCGTGTCGCCCGAGGCGGTCACGCCGACGTTGGTGCCGAGCACGCCGAACGCGCCGCCGCTGCCGTTCAGAGCGCCCGAGGTGGAAGCTGTGAAGTTCACCGTGTCGCCGGACGCGAAGTTGTTCACCACGTCGCCGGCGCCGGCGAGGAGGCCCATGTAGCTGTTGCTGCCGAGGCTGACGGTATCGTTGTTGCCCGTGAGATTGAACGACGCGCCGGACGTAGTCGTCCCCGTGTCGCCCGAGGCGGTCACGCCGACGTTGGTGCCAAGCACGCCGAACGCGCCGCCGCTGCCGTTCAGCGCGCCCGAGGTGGAAGCTGTGAAGTTCACCGTGTCGCCGGACGCGAAGTTGTTCACCACGTCGCCGGCGCCGGCGAGGAGGCCCATGTAGCTGTTGCTGCCGAGGCTGACGGTATCGTTGTTGCCCGTGAGATTGAACGACGCGCCGGACGTAGTCGTCCCCGTGTCGCCCGAGGCGGTCACGCCGACGTTGGTGCCAAGCACGCCGAACGCGCCGCCGCTGCCGTTCAGCGCGCCCGAGGTGGAAGCTGTGAAGTTCACCGTGTCGCCGGACGCGAAGTTGTTCA